>VBAI01000006.1 GCA_005882295.1 Candidatus Segetimicrobium genomatis
CATACCGTCACGTTGAATGGTCTGACAGCCGGCACCCTTTATCACTACCGCGTGAAGTCCAAAGACGCCGCCGGCAATCTCGCGGTCTCGCCCGACGCGGTGTTTACCACCGCGCCACCTCCAGACACCACCCCGCCGGCGGTCTCCATCACCACCCCGGCGGCGAATAGCTCGGTCTCCGGCACCATCACGGTCTCCGCAACCGCCGCAGACAACGTCGGCGTCGCCAGCGTCCAGTTCAAGCTGGATGATGTCAACCTCGGCCCCGAGGATACGGTGGCCCCATACAGTCTTTCCTGGAACACGGCTACCGTCGGGAACGGCTTGTACGCCCTCACTGCCGTGGCGCGCGACGCCGCCGGGAACACGGCCTCAGCCGCGGTCACTGTCACCGTGAGCAACGACCTCACCCCGCCCGTGCTCTCCGGCGCGACCGCCTCCGCCCTCAGCGTGGATACGGCCGCGATCTCCTGGACCACGGACGAACTCGCCGACTCGCAGGTCGAGTACGGCCTCAGCACCGGCTACGGCAGCGCGTCAGTGCTGGACGCCAGCAGGGTGACGGCGCATACCGTCACGCTGAATGGTCTGACAGCCGGCACCCTTTATCACTACCGCGTAAAGTCCAAAGACGCCGCCGGCAATCTCGCGGTCTCGCCCGACGCGGTGTTTACTACCGCGCCGCCTCCAGACACCACCCCGCCGGCGGTCTCCATCACCGCCCCGGCGGCGAATAGCTCGGTCTCCGGCACCATCACGGTCTCCGCAACCGCCACGGACAACGTGAGCGTGGTCGGCGTTCAGTTCAAGCTGGATAACGCCAACCTGGGCGCGGAGACTACCATCCCCCTCTACACCTTCACCTGGAACACCACCACCGTCGCCAACGGGACTCACACCTTGACGGCAGTGGCCAGAGACGCGGCGGGTAACGTCGCCATTTCCGCGCCTGTGAGCGTGATGGCGGCCAATGGAGATGTTCTACCGCCGTCCATGCCTACGGGGTTGACCGCAACCGCCGTCAGTTCCTCGCAGATCTTCCTGGTCTGGTCGCCGTCCACCGACAATGTGGGTGTGGTCGGCTACAAGATCTTTAGAGACGGCATGCAGGTCGCCACAAGCAGCACCTCTGCCTACCAGGACACCGGGCTGTCGCCGGTTACCACCTACAAATACACGGTCGCCGCCTTCGATGCGGTAGGGAATACCTCTGCGCCGTCGGCACCCGCGTCGGCGACCACGCTCTTCAAGAGCGCACAGGGTGTGGTGCCCGCCTCCGCAGGAGTCACCCCCTCCGTGACCATCGCAGGCGCCGGCCCGTCAACCGCCTCCCGGAGGTCGGTGTCGGCGGCATCTCCCTTCCTGCCAGCCGGTACGCGGCGTTGCGTTACCGCAGCATGAGACTCGCCCACGCCACTGGGCCCAGGGCGGCGCGCAACGCCCCGACATCGACGCCCGGATCGCTCCCTGCGTCGGATGCCTGACTGTACCGACTGGACGCAGCTAGCCGGTAGTCTCCCTGCAGAAGATTCACAAAGCCGATCGCATCGACGGACGGCGGGAAGAAGTTTTGGGGAGGATAGCGGCCATCGCGGCCAACGAGCACGTTTCCCTCGAATACGGCGCCCGGGAAATACGTGGCCAGCGTGCGCCCGGGGTCTCCGAGGGTGCCGTCCCCGCTCACCCCGTTTTGGTTGAGGCGCGCGATGTTATTGGTGAAGACGAACCCGCTCTGGGTCTTCCGCTCGGGGACAATCACGGACGCGACGATGGGGCTGCCGCTCTGCAGGGCCGTGTTATGGTCGATGACGACATCGGCCGCGCCGTCCATCATCCACACCAGCGTCCCGCTAAAATAATTGCCGTCCCCCTGCGGGCCGCCGATGTCTGTGAACAGGTTGTTGCGAATCACGATGCGGCGGGTCTGCTGGCTCGGGCGGAGATAATCCCAACCCAGGAGCTGGATGCCGGCGACAGAGTGACGAACGACGTTGTCGGTAAACGTGATGTCAGCGACTTCCGACCACGGCGCCCGACCCTGCTGGTTCCGCGGTGTGAACACAACTGCAAATCCGTGCTGATCGGCCTGGATCCAGTTGTGCTCGAAGATGTTGCCCCTGACGACGACGCGGCGAGCGTTCTTGAGCTCGAAGAGGTTCTTGACGGTCCAGGGAATCCCGGCGTACGCGGGATCTCCCACGCGCCACGACAGCGGTTTGTCGAAATGGTTGCCGCGGATCTCGATGTCGGCGGGTACGAGGTGGTCAATCGCCGGATCGGCCCCGCCAAACATGACGTTCTCCCCCGCCGCCTCGAGGTAGTTGTTGACGATCTGAAACGGGCCGGGCCCGTTCCAGCCCGTGATCGCCTGCGAATCCGCGCCGCGGTCGTGGAAGTCTGACAGATAGGAGCCGACGACGGCCAGGCGGGCCCCGTTCAGGACGATGCCCCGGCGGACGCTGCCCGCTGGCGTCCCGTGGATGTAGCAGCGGTCAATGAGGATGTCGGTGGGAATCCGGTCCAGCGAATTCTGCCGCGGGGCCTCCAGACGGACGAGGTTGGAATTCACCGGGCTGGTGGTAGTCACTTCGATCCCGATGATGCGGTAGCGAGCCGCCTTCGACGCCGTGGTGAGCGCGGGTGCCGCGTTCGGACTTACGATTTTCGGCATCAGCGTCGCGTCGCTCGGCGATACACGGGAGCCGGATGGAGGCAGGCGCTCGTGCGCGGAGGACCGGATCGTGATCCATTCGGATCCGGGCTTGCTTGGCAGGACGAAATTCCCGATGAACGTGGCGCCGGCGGGGAGCTCGAGGACATCGCCAGGATGCGCCGCGGCGAGGGCCGCCTGGAGATCGAAGGGGGACCCAGACAAGCCTGATGACGACCGGAGCAGTCGCAGGCCAGACGCGCCCAGCAGGAGCACGATGCCGGCCGCCATGAGGACCAGCCGGGCGTGCGTCCTCATGGGCGGCCGAGCCCGTCGTGATCGCGCCGGCATCGACCACCCGGCTCAGGGCCCCAGAAGGCGGAAGGCGGCAACGTTGAAGTACTCCTGGTCTGCGGTGATGCGGAGGACGTGTGTGCCGGCGGTAAGGGAGATGCTACCGAGACCGACCCACCAGAAGACGTCCCATGACCCGGTGTCGGGCACCACCACCGAGCCCGTGACCGGCTGGGTGTCGACGTCCACATGGACCCGGCTGGCTACGTCCCACCGCCGGCTCACCAGCAACTCGAGCCGATACATCCCCGTCTGCGGGACCTGGATGGTGTATTGCAGCCACTCCCCGGTCTGGAAGTTGTTGACCACATACGCGCCGTTCGAGTAGCGGCTGATATCAACATCCACGTCGGGGCGGTATTGCCCGCCCTGGTTGCCCGGCGTGAGGTCGTGGTAGGCGACGCCCTCCCCGCCGTGATCGAAGTCTTCCGCCTCGATCTGCCCCGGCACCGCCGCCGGGGTGCCCGCGAAGGGTGATTCGGCCGGCAGTATTCGCAGGGCCGCGAAGTTGAAGTACTCCTGGTCGGCGACAATCCGCAGGACATGGGGGCCTGCCGTCAGGGTGATCCCGCCGACACCGACCCACCAGAACGTATCCCACGACCCGGTGTCGGGCACCACCACCGAGCCTGTGACCGGCTGATTGTCGATCTCCGCGTGCCAGCGGCTGGTGAGGTCCCACCGGCGGCTCACCAGCAGGTCGAGCCGGTAGGTCCCCGTCTGCGCGACCTGGATGGTGTACTGCAGCCATTCTCCGGTCTGGAAGTTGTTGACCACATAGGCGCCGTTGGGGTAGCGGATGATATCGACGTCTTCAGCGGGACGGTACTGGCCGCCCTGATTCCCCGGCGTCAGGTCGTGGTAGGCAACGCCTTCGCCACCCTGGTCGAAGTCTTCCGCTTCGATCTGTCCCGGCACTGTGGCGGGGCTGCTGAACTTCGCGATGAAGGCATCCCCGGGACCGTCACTCCCTGTTTGCAAGGCCCCCGCAGTCGTCGGGAAGTTGGTTGAGGCTGTGCGGCCGGCGACAAGAATGTGCCCTGCAGCGTTGACGGCGATGCCATAGCCCAGGTCGTTGTTGCCGCCGCCGAGGAAGGTGGAGTAAAGCAGCCCTGTCCCGCCCGGATTTACCTTCGTCACAAAAGCATCGGCGTAGCCGCTCTGCACGGTCTGAAAAGCTCCAGTGGTGGTCGGAAAGTTCGACGAGGCGGTATAGCCGGTCACATAGGCGTTCCCGTCGGCATCGATCGCGACCTCGTAGCCAACGTCAACCACTCCCCCGCCGAGGTAGGTGGAGTAGACCAGTCCCGAACCCATCGGGTTCAACTTCGTCACGAAGGCATCGTAGGCGGCATCCGGATTGGCGGAGTTGTGAAAGGCCGCCTGAAAGGCGCCCGGGGTCGTGGGGAAGTCTGGTGAGCTCGTGTAACCCGTGACATAGGCGTTCCCCGCGCCGTCGACGGCGATGCCATAGCCCTCCTCGGCCGCCCCGCCACCGAGGTAGGTGGAGTAGACGAGTCCCGACCCGCCCGGATTTACCTTCGCGGCAAAGACATCGAGGGACCCGCTGCTGGCCGTCTGAAATGCCGTCGTGGTCGTGGGAAAGTTCGTTGAGTTCGTGTAGCCTGTGACATACGCGTTCCCCGCGGCGTCGGTGACGATGTCGTAGCCGACGTCAGCGGCTGTACCGCCGAGGTAGGTAGAGTAGGCCAGGCCTGACCCGCTCGGATTCACCTTCGTCACAAACACGTCGGTGGTGCCGGCGAAGTTCGTCTGGATCGCTCCGGGCGTCGTCGGGAAGTTCGCGGAGTCCGTGAAGCCGGTCACATACGCGTTCCCGGCTGCGTCGACCGCGATGCCGGGAGCCCGTTCGTAGCCGCTGCCGCCAAGGTACGTCGAGTAGGCCAGCGCTGACCCGTTCGCATTCACCTTCGTCACAAACGCGTCGATGTTGCCGCTGAACGACGTCCGAAAAGCCCCCGCGGTCGTCGGGAAATTCGTTGAGCTCGTGTAGCCCGTGACATAGGCGTTCCCGGCGCCGTCGACGGCGATGCCATAGCCCTCATCAGCCGCGGCGCCGCCGAGGTAGGTGGAGTAGATCAGTCCCGAACCCGTCGGGTCTACCTTGGCCACAATCGCGTCGGCTGAGCCCCCGGAGGCCGTCTGGACGGCCCCTGTCGTCGTCGGGAAATCCGTCAAGGTAGTGGAGCCGGCAACGTAGGCGTTCCCTGTGGCGTCGATGGCCACATCGTAGCAGACCTCAAATCCGCTGCCCCCAAGGTAGGTGGAATACAGGAGAACCGGGTCGATGATCAGCGGCCGGCTTCGGTCATACGCGGCTACCTGGAAGCCGACCCGCCGGGGCCCCAGCACCACGTAGTCCCCCGCAATCGCCCGGCGCACCCCATTCACATCCTGGTAGATCGCGGGTTTGCGCTGGCGCAGGTCGCCCACTGCGGTATGCAGCACCAGGTCGCCATGCGCATCGACCACAATGCCATCCGCCCCCTGGAACTCCACCCGTATCGCCCCGGGCTCTGCCCCCGGCCCGACGACGAAGTCGTACTCCAGGCGGCCCTGGGTGCCGTGGTGGATGAGGTCGATCCCAGGGTAGACGCCCTGGTAGACCACCTCCGCATAGGTGGGGATGTCCGCGTGCCACTGCGCGGGGTCGTTGCCGAGGAAGTAGTTCACGATGCCCGGCAGCTTCTCGACGCCCGCCACGCGTGGCTGCGCGGTTGCTCCGGCCAGGTGCATGCGCACTTCAGCCGTGCTGACCAACGCCTGTCCCGCCGCGGGCATTGCGTCAGGCGCGCGCAACACCAGCACCGCCTCGCTGGGCGTCAGAAACAGTGTGTAGCCGCTCCCCCGCGTCAGGAACTTCACCTGCGCATCGACCTGGCCGCGGTTGACTTCAAAGCCCGGGAGCAGCCGGCCGAACGACTTCACGACGCGTGCCGTGGCGGTCGGGTCCGCAGCGACCGCCAGCTTCGGCGCACCCGCATGCGGCCCCGCAGCCGACGGCCCCGGAGCGGGTACGCTCATCAGGACCGCCGCCGTGATGCCGGCCATGACGCGCGGAATAGCGGGGCGCCGCGACCTGCGCGTTCCTGTGAGCATCCCCATCACCTCCATGTTGACCATACGGATCCTCGCCCGGGGGCGGCAGGTGGACGCGCCTCCGCCTGGCGGCTCGACCAGACATTGCCGTCCGTGGAAACTCAGATTAGTCGCCAGAGGGGGGTACGTGCATCGCGGACACCTCGAGCGAGGGCCGCAGCCTCGCGGAGTGGGACCCGGCAGCGCCGCGGGTGAGATCGACGACGATGTGCTCGGGACGCGAGGCAGCGAGCGCGCGCCGCGCCTCCTCGCTTGCACTGCCGATCACGAGGACCTCCGCGTGGTCCAACATCGCTTCGACACTCTCGCACATCAGCGAGGCGATGTGCGGAATCTCCTCCTCGATATAGCGGCGGTTCGCGCCAACCAGCCTGGCCACCGCGACGTTGGGATCGATGACCCGCACGTCAAGACCCTTGCCGATCAACGCCTCCACCAGCGCCACCATCGGGCTCTCGCGGAGGTCGTCGGTGCCCGGCTTGAACGCCAGACCCACGACGCCGACACGCCGCTTGCGTGTGCCCAGCACGGCCTCGATGGCCCGGCGAACCTGGAGTTCGTTGGAGGGCAGGATTGCCGAGAGCACGGGGGACGGGAGGTCAGCGGCCCGCCCGGCGGAGACGAGCGCCCGCAGATCCTTGGGGAGACACGACCCTCCGAAGGCGAAGCCGGGGCGCAGGTACGCCTCGGAGATGTTGAGTTTATGGTCCATCAAGAACACCCGCATGACGTCGTGCGGGTTCACCTCCCACGCAGCGCACAGGTCACCGATCTCATTCGCAAAACACACCTTCAGCGCGTGGAACGCGTTGGAGACATATTTGATCATCTCCGCCGTGCGCACGGCGGTCTCGATGAACGGCGCGGCGACTCCGTCATAGAGTGACCGCACCACTGCGGCGGTCGCCGGATCGGCGCACCCCACGAGCACGAATGGCGGGTCCGCAAAGTCGTGCAGCGACGAGCCCTCGCGCATGAACTCCGGGTTCACTGCGACCCGCACCGGGCCATCCAGCAGACGCCCTGCCCCCGCCGACAAGGCTGGGATCAGCACGCCCTCGGTCGTGCCTGGCAGGGCCGTGCTGCGCAGCACCACCGTGTAGGCGCGATCCCGGCGGCGGAGGGCGGACCCGATCTCCCGCCCCACCTGCTCCACGGCGCTCACATCCGGCCGCCCGTTCGCGCGGCCGGGCGTGCCGACGCAGATCATCGCCAGGTCCGTCTCACCGACGGCGTCGTCGCTGGAGGTCGTGGCCCGCAGATACCCCTGCTGAGTCATCTCGGCCAGTACGGCTTCCAATCCGGGCTCAACGACCGGCGGCGTGCCGGCGTTGACCATGGCCACCTTCTCCGCATTGACATCCACGCCGATCACGCGGTGTCCGGCCCTCGCCAGCCCCGTCGCGGTCACACACCCCACATACCCCAGCCCAAAGATGCTAACGCGCATGACGAGTCACCAGCTCTTCGCACCGGGCTTCAAACTCCCGCGCTACCTGAGACCACGAGTACCGCTCCGTCACCAGACGCCGTCCCGCGTCGCCGAGCGCCTTCCTGCGCCCGGGATCGCGGAGGAGCGACACTGTGGCGGACGCGAAGGCGGCGGGATCATCCGCGGCCACGAAGTGCCGCCCGGCAGTGAGGGGGAGACCTTCTGCGCCGATCTTTGTCGAGACGACCGCCTTCCCCATGGCCAGCGCCTCGAACAATTTGAGGCGCGTGCCTCCGCCGATTCGCAGCGGGACCACATAGACGGCCGCCTCGGCGATATGGGGACGGATGTCATCGACCGTCCCCGTGACGCGCACGCCGGAGGCGGCGGCCGCGCTCCGCAATCGCGGTGTCGGGTTCCGTCCCGCCACGGTGAAGGACACTGCCGGGATCTCGCGACGAATCGCGGGCAGAATCTCATCCAGGAAGTATAGGATCGCATCTTCATTCGGGTACCAGTCCATCGACCCGGTGAAGACGAGATGCGCAGGGGACTCCACAACACCGTTTGGGGCGAAGTGCGCCGGGTCGACGCCGGTGGGAATCGCGAACACGCGCGCCCCTGGGGCCAGCGCGGCCAGCATGTCCCGATCGCGCGGGGAGACCGCGAGGGTCAGGCTGGCCTGAGCGCAGGCGTGGGCTTCCCACCGCCGCATCTTCCGCCACTCGAGCGCGAGCGCGGTGCGCCACCAGAGCCGGGGGTCGACCCGTCCCATCCGCTTCCAGATCACATGCTCGACGTTGTGGGCAAAGAACACGATCGGTGTGGGGCCCGCGGTGGGGATATTCGGCGTGGCATTGAGGAAGTCGGCTACGCAGAGATCCACCCCACCGCTCGCCAACATTGCCTCGACCTTGCGACGCAGCGCGGGGACCCGCCATCGCCAGAAATGCACCGGACGCACTGACAGCCAGGATCGGAGCAGCGCAGCCACGAACCGCGCCTCCCCCGGCTTGGGGGCGGCGTGGGGGACGGACATCACCTGTTCGCACCGGGACAGGGCGGCGGCAAGCGCATCCGGGTCGTCTCCCACCCCCCGGGTCGTCACCACGGTCACCTGGTGCCGGCGCGACAACTCAGCGAGGATGTGAAAACTCCGCAGCCGGCCGCCCGCATTGGGCGGCCACAGCCCGCTCACGTTCACCCACAGGATGCGCACGGGGCTACGGCCCCCACCACTGGAGCAGCGCTCCGACAAGAGCGCCGACGTCTACCCCGATATCGCGCCCGTCGGTCCCCATGTTGGCGTACGGGCTCGTCGAGGCCAGCCGGTAGTCGCCGGCAGCGGCGTTGACAAAGCCCACGTCATCCAGCGACGCGGGAAAGAAGTTGTCCGGGGGATATTGGGCCGCATTCCCGCCCACCAGCACATTGCGGGCGAACACGGCGAACGGGAAATAGGTGTCGAGGGTGAGCATCGGGTTGCCATACGTGTTATCGCCGCCCACCCCGTAGAGGTTGTGCGGAGCGATATTGTTGGTGAAGACGAACCCGATGTGCGCCCGGCCGGCCGCCGCGATCACGCTGTCGGTCTGGAACGCCGTGTTGTGGTCGATGACCACGTCCGCCGCCCCGTCGATGAGCTGGAACAGCCGCCCGAGCCCTCCCCATCGTGGACCACCGACATCGTCGAACAGGTTGTTCTGAATCAGAATGCGCTTCGTCTGCTCGCTCGGATAGTTATTGTCCCAGCCCAGGAGATGGATCCCATTGGCGGTGTGTCGAACGACGTTGTTGACGAAGGCCACGTCTTCGACGACAGACCATGGTGCCCCGCCGTCTTGATTGCGCACCGTGAACAGGATGGCGAACCCCGGCTGCTGATCAAACCAGCTGTACTCAAAGCTGTTGCCTTCCACACGCACGCGCCGCGCGTTCTTTAGCTCAAAGAGGTTCTTGACGACCCATGGGATCCCGGCGTAGTCCGGCTCGTCTGCCTTCCAGGACAGCGGCTTCGCAAACCGATTGCCCCGCACCTCAATGTCAGCGGGGACCAGTCCCGGGATCGTGGGATCGGCCCCACCGAACATCACGTTCTCCCCCGCCGCTTCCAGGTAGTTGCCGATGATCGTAAACGGCCCCGGCCCATTCCAGCCCGCGATGGCCTGGGAGTCTGCGTCGCGGTCGTGAAAGTCCGACAGATACGAACCGATCACGGCGAGGCGGGCGCCGTTGAGCACGATCCCTCGGCGGATGTTCCCGCTGGCGGAGCCGTGGATATAGCAGCGATAGAAGACGATGTCCGTGGGAACTTGATCGACTGACGTCTGCGCGGGTGACTCCAGGTGAATCAGGTTGAGGCCGTCGGCGCTCGAGGTCGTGACTTCGATCCCGACGAACATGTAGTGATGGGCTCCGGCCGCCGTGCGGATCGCCGGGAGCGCGTTGGGGCTGATGATTTTCGGCATGAGTGTCGCCTGCGCGGGCTGCAGGAGGACGCCCGGCGGCGGCAGGCGCCAGAATGCGGATGAGTACACTACGACCCAACCCGTTCCGGGCCTGCTGGCCAGGGTGAAGTTGCCAACGAACGTGGCCCCGGCCGGCAGTTCAATGAAATCCCCTGGCTGGGCTGCGTCAAGAGCGGCCTGTAAATCGCCGCCTGACGGAACCCTGACCACCCGGGGCAAGGATGGTGCCGTCGCACCGAGCGCGGCCGCGGGCGCGCGTAGTGGAACACCACACGCCATCACCGCGAGCAGGGAAAGCAGCAGAAGACGCGTCATACGCATGATCGTTCTCCCATGATGGTGGGGACGGGTTCTTCCCCGTCGAGAAAGATTCGTTGCCAGATTTCGAGGTTCACCAGCAGCCAGAGGCGGTCCCCATGCTCGGCTCGTCCTGCGCGATGCTCCTCGGCCAGGTGTCTGAGGCCCGCGGGCTGGAAGAACCCCCGCCCCAGCGCCCGCGGGCTGAGCACGAACTCGTCCACGATCGGCCAGAACGGTCCGCGCAGCCATCCCCCGACCGGCACTGGAAACCCCATCTTCCGACGCGTGAGAATCGCGCGCGGCACGAGGTCGCGCAGGGCCTCGCGCAGCACGACCTTGGTCTGCCATCCGCGGAGCTTGACGCGGGCCGGCAGGGCCGCCGCGTATTCCACGAGCTCGTGGTCCAGGTACGGCACACGGCTTTCGACTGACGCCGCCATGCTCATCTGGTCCTGCTTCATCAGGAGCTCAACGAGGTACGTCTGGAGGTCGGTGTGGCTCATCCGTTCCAGGGTTCCACCAGGAGCCTCTGCAAAGCAGCCGAGTTCGTCGGCGTACGGATCCCGCCCATCCAGCAGCCCGTCGGCCAGCAGCTGCTGCTGCATGGTGACAGGGAAGACGGCGAAATTTTCATAGACCAGCTCTCGGGGCGTCGGCTCGAGCGCGAGAAACGACCGCCGCGCGTAGCGACGCACCGGCGCGGGAAGCGAGGGAATCGCGACACGAATGCCGGTGCGCACCGCCCGGGGCGCCAGAGCCCGGTAGACCCGGCCCAGCCGTTCATTCCACGGCGTCACCTTGTACCACGGGTATCCCAGGAAGAGCTCGTCAGCCCCTTCCCCCGTCAGCACGACTTTCACGCGCTGCTCCGCCGCCAGGCGCGAGACAAAGTACAGGGGGACACTCGACGGAAACGCGATCGGTTCGTCCTCATGCCAGATCAATCTGGGGAGCGCGGCGAAGAACTGCGCCGGCGAGACCACGACCTCATGATGCCGGGCGCCCACGGAGCGGGCCAGGAGGCGCGCGTACGCCAGCTCGTTGGCGCCGGCGTCGTCGAACCCGACGGCGAACGTCTCGATCGGCTCCGGCACCATGCGCGCCATCAGCGCGGCGATCCCGCTCGAATCAAGTCCGCCGGACAGGAATACTCCCAGGGGCACATCGCTCATCAGATGGCTGCGCACCGCCGCCTCAAGCCGCTGGCGCAGCTCCCGGGCCCGGTCATCGAGGCGGAGCGGCGTGTGGTCGATCGCCATGGGCAGCCGCCAGTACCGCCGCAGCTGAGGCGCGTCCCCGGGGGACCAGGAGAGCGTGCGGCCAGGCATGAGTTTCCGGATCCCGCGGAACAGCGTCTCCTCGCCGGCGATGAACCGCGTGGCCAGCAGCTCCGGGAGAACCGACTCGTTGAGGGCCACCCGCACCCCCGCCGCCAGGATCGCTTTGATCTCCGAGCCGAAGAGCAGTTCCTGATCCGTGACCGCGTAGTAGAGGGGTTTGATCCCGAGCCGATCCCGCGCCAACAGCAGCCGCCGCCGCCCCCGGTCCCAGATCGCGAAGGCGAACATCCCCCGCAGCTGCTCCACGCAGCGCTCGCCCTCCTCTTCGTAGAGGTGAAGAATGGTCTCTGTGTCGGATCGCGTCTGGTAGCGGTGCCCCCGCGCTTCCAGCTGGGGCCGGAGGACCGGGTGGTTGTACAGTTCACCGTTGTAGGTAATCCAGACGGAGCCGTCCTCGTTGGCCATGGGCTGATGGCCGCCAGCGACATCGATAATGGAGAGGCGCCGCGCGGCCAGCCCGACCGGCCCTGCGATCCACACCCCCTGATCATCCGGCCCGCGATGGCGCAGCGCGTCCCGCATACGCACGAGACGCGCTTCGGGCACGATCTCAGTTGGATCGAACCTCACGATGCCGGCGATGCCGCACATGCGAATGTTTTACCCGGATGCGGGGGGGTGGTGGTGCTCACGTGCCTAGCGTGGGATCAGTTCACACTGCACGATCGAGGTCAGGAATTCCCGGGTCAGCGAATTGAACAGGTACCGGAATCGCCTGATGGGGACTGCCTCAAATCTCGCGATCTTGAAGTCACTCTCTGCCAGCAATCTCATGAACCCACCGACGGTCATCTGGTTCAGTCCGCCCTCGATCTCAGAAAACCGCGTGGCGCCGTCGGATTTGTAGTCGGACCACCAGCGCATCAACGCGCGCTCTGTGAAGATGAGATGCGCCCACGGGAAGATGGAGAAGAGGTGGCCTCCCAACGGATGACACCAGGGTGGCCCGAACGACACGAGGACTCGACCATCGTCTTTGACCAGTCGCCGCATCACCTGCAACACTTCGGCGGGCCGGTCATAGTGCTCGAAGCTGTCGATGGAGACGATCAGATCGGCCTTCTCGTCCGCGTGCCTGGCAAAGACGCACCGGTCACCCACCCCGGCCTCTTCCGCAGCGGCCTGGGCAGTCCGCAGGACGTGATCACGGATGTCGATCCCGATGACCTTCCTGGCGCCGTGCCGCGCCATCTCGATCGCCTCGGCGCCGAACCCGCATCCGAAGTCGATCACCACCCTGCCCCGCACCCGCTCCCAGATCTGGGGGCCGAACAGCACCTCCACCTTGCTGCGGCTCTGATACGCCACACCCGCGCAGGGATCGCGCGGACCGACGCGTGCCGTCATCCGCCGCAGCAGAAAATATCCGACTGATCCGCCAATCAGACCGGGGCGCGTCGGCGTCCCATTCAGCGCAGGCGGCATCATGTCCGATCGGTCTCGACCCGCGCCCATGTCACCGACAAACGGCCGAGATAATAGTATGGCACCGCCCACAGCGCCGCGAGGTGGAGCGCGACAAAGGACAGGATCAGCGACGACAGGCGTGAGCGCGCGCCTAGCCACCCCCCAAGCGCGATCAGGCCCACGCCGACCATCGCCGCGAGGGCGATGCGGTACCCTGGGCCCTCGGCCAGCGCCGAACTGACAAGCATCAGGAGGAAGCCGTACGGACAGGCGAGGCGGAAGACCTTATGCACGATGAAGCGCCCCCAGAGAGGATTTCGTGCTGGATTCAGACAGCCCCGAAGCGTATGACAGATCTGCACGAGGCCGGCCATCGTCCGCACCGTGCGGATGAACTCGCTGCGGACCGAGCGCGTCGCCACATCAAGACTCCCGGCCTTCTCGGCCATCACGATGCGGCGGCCGCTCTGGGCGATTGTCTGGGGAACGTACACGTCGTCCATGATGGTGTCTGGTGGGATCTCGGGCAGATCCGCGGTCCGGACCGCGTAGAGCGACCCGGTGGTCTGCACCATCGAGCCGGAGCGCGATTCGGACTTCCAGATGAATCCCTCGTACGTCCAATAGACGTCGCCCGTGACCCGGAGGTCCCCGGAGACAACGCCCACGTGCGGATCGGCGAGATGAGCGACCAGCTCTCGAATCGCCCCTGCGGTGAGCTCCTGGCGAGCATCCACGAGGATTGTGATCGGGGTGTCGATGTGCCGACGGGCGAGATTGATGGCGGTGGGTTTTCCGCTCCGTCGCGACGTGCGCAACAGGCGAATCCGCGGATCGCCTGCGGCCCGTTCCCGCACGATGCGGTCCGTGTCATCGGTCGACGCATCACTCACCACGATGATCGAGAGCTTCTCTTGAGGGTAGTCCTGGTGGACGAGGATGTCGAGCTTACGTCCGATCAGAGCGGCTTCATTCGCCGCGGCCATCACGCAGGTCACAGATGGCAGCAGAGGGTCTGGGAGGTACCGCGCCTTGGTGGGGACGGATCGCAGGCGCGCCAGGCATGCCACCCAGAGTGGATAGCCGAGGTAGGAGACGACCACGAACCCCAGACCTGTCCAGAAGAGCGTGCGCCAGATCATCGGCTGGGCACCACGCTCCTCAGGGCATCCTCTCGTTGGAGAGAGACGTCGTTGTCCCGTACGATCAGGACCTCGCCGGAGTCTTCGAACACCACACCACCCGGTGCGGCGCCATCGGTGACACGCAGCGACACCCGCGGCGGGGACGCCAGAGGACTGGCCACGGGGTGGAGGAGGGTGATCACACGCAGCGGCAGGCGCGCCACGGTGGAGTATGTCAGCATCGGCGCTGGCTGGCGCTGGCCGTAGGTCGGCGATACCCACCCCTGGAGCGGGGCCAGCCGGCCTGCGCACACCTCCGCCGTAAGGGTGGCGGTCGAGAACGCACGCATCAGGAGACCGCAGCCTCGCCGGCCCACCGCGCGGGCCCAGCGCGTGGCATCCACCGTCACCGGCATCGGCGCGAACTGGAAACGGAGCTCCACCCGGTGCTCTTCCCTCCCTGCCAGGTCATCAACGACAATCCAGTACCGGGGCTTGACGAATATGATGCGGCGCCGGTGCGTCACCGGATCGGGGAGGCGGTGATACGCATCGTGCTCAGCGTCGGCGAGATCGAGGTTCTTCGTAGACACCCACTGGCGCAGGTGTGCCCGGGGTCGCGCTATCCACTTGAACGGACCGGCGGGTGTGGCATGCGGCTGGTCATCCACCCACACCGTGGAGTGGGCCGCTGTGCCCCGGAAGAAATCACGCCATGCCGGGTGCAGCGTGTAGCCGTCTGTGCCGGGATCGACGAGGAAGGGCTCCCCGAAGGCCGTGCACTGTAGGCTCAGGAGGTCCGCGTGCCCGTGCGCTCCACTGATCGCGCTGCCGAGCGGTCCACCGTCGAAGACCAGCTGGTGCGCATCTCGCTCCCATCCCGTCTGCATGATGGCGTAGCCGCCGTCAGGGAACAGGCGCGACGGCGTGGCCCGCGGCGGCTGGGGGGTGAGTGCGGCGAATGCTGTCTGGCCGGCCGCCCCCAAGATCCACGAGACGTCCGGAGCCGGGCCGTCGGCGGCCCACGCGTAGTCGGAGCGGGCAAAGAACGCCGCCGCGACCGCCATGACACCTCGCAGGTCATCGGCCGCGCGTGGCGTGAGCGGGAGGAGCCAGCCGCCGTCGGCGTCGCCGATCAACGGCATCGAGCCGTCCGGGCGCCGCACGGCCACCAGGAAGTCGAGCAAGCGCTGCAGCCGGTCCACCACTGATTCTGGAACCCCGATGCCATTTCGGCGGGCAAGGATCAGAAAGTGCAGATAGATCTCGGCCGTGTAGCGCTGATAGTACGTGGACTGCTCAAAATACACGCCGTCGGGCAAGATCTGGCGCTCGCACTGCGCAACGAGAATCCGCCGTCCCAGCGCCTCCCACTGCCGGGCGCGGGGGAGGTCTGGGAACAGCACCCCCGCGTAGTAGAGCGCGAGGGCCTCACCCGTCAGATGCGTATTGGGTGAGAAATAGTAGGAGAGATATCGCTCCACGTGCCGGGCATGGTCCTCAATCCCCGCAACCATCGCGGCGCGCAGCCCGCCGGAAAGCGCCGGGGAGCCCTCGAACAGGGCCAGCGCCCAGCACCAGGAGATCAGCCTGAACCCTACCTCCAGGCTGCTCGCCCAGTTGATGCCCATCCCAACGGGATTGGCACGCATCCACTCTTTCACATACCGGCCGAAGAAGTCCGCGTACCGCTCGTCGCCAGTGAATCGGTACGCCTGGCCGAGATAGAGCAGCCACTGGTGGCGGTTGAGCTCCCAGACCACCTTGCTATCTCCGACCAACGCGGAGTCGAGCGGATCGAGGTGACTCCAGTGAACAAATGGCGCGCGGCGACCCGACGTCGGGTCCAGGTGCCAGTCCACAGGATCGCCGAAGTCGAGTGCGCGGTAGCCCAGCAGATCGAAGCGACCCCGGCACAGGGCGTCTGCGACGGCGATAATTCGGCGGCCCTGCGGCAGGGACGCGAGCATTCGCGCCGTGGCGTGGGCGTGGGCCGCGCCCTCGAAAAACCGGCTCAGGACCATTCCTGCGCGCGGGTGGCGCACCCGCGCCGGTCCAGCCGCCGGGCGAACCGCAGAGACCGTTCGGTCGACCCATTTCCAGGCTTCCTGACGGCACCGCACCACCATCTCGGTGAACGGCATCCGCAGGACGCGCTCCGCCCTCATACCGACGGCCCTCATGCGCCACGCTCCGGCGCCGTCTCGGGCGCACGCTCGCGAGGCGCGACCCGGCGGCGCCGCGACAGCCATCGCCGGATCGCCTCCTGCTCCTGCGGGGTGAGGACGCTGAGTGCCAGCGCGGCTGCGGCATACAGGACGGCGAACGTGCCGGCACCGATCCCCAGCACGGCCAGCGCAGTCACCCCGGGCGTGTGGCCCACGAGGATCTGCCGGACGAGCGCGGTGGCCAGCCCGGCCACCGCCGCCGCGACGCCCAGCCTCGCCACGCCGCGAAAGGCGGCCAGGTCGCTCCACGACATGCCCAGGATGCGGGCCACCTTGCCGGCCAGCAGCACGCGTTCCACGAGCGTCACCCCAACCACCACGGCGGCGGGGGCGACCAGGTCGAATCGCCGGACGGCGATCCACAGACCTGCCAGCAGCACGGTCACCAATCCTGTCCGCACCCGGACAAGGAACGGGAGGTGTTCCGGGCATGCGCGGAAGACCGCATCGCAAGCCGGGAACACGATGGTCAGCGGGACCAGTGTCAGGTAGACGGCGAAGATCGGCCAGCTGGCCCGGTATTGCTCCGTAAACAGAACGGTGATGAACTCCCGACCGGTCACCAGCAGCAGGGCGTAGAGGGGGAATGCGACTGCGGCCAGGGTGCGCACCGATTGTGCCGCCAGGCGGACGATCTCCCGTGTCTCGTTTCGCTTCCGCAGTTCGCTCGCCCGGCGAATTGCCACATACCCGACCGACTCCACCAGGACGCCCATGATCGGAACCTGAAAACAGCCCACCGCGTACACGGCGTACACGGCCGCATCGTACCGGTGCGACACAAAGTAGTGGTGCACCCACCCCTGCAGCCACCAGATGATCCCGGCGTACGCCAGCGGCAGCGCGTAGGCGAGTTGTGCCCGCACCAAGCGCCACTCGGGCGCCCAGCGCGCTGCAGAAAATCGCGAGCGCACGTACCAGGCCATGAGGGCGCACTGCAGGAACCCGTGCACCACCGCCGCATACGCCAGCGCCCGCACGGACCCGAAGAGGCTCGCGGCGGTAATGAACAACCCGCTGCGCAGAACCTGGCTCACACCGATGAAGAGCGCGGCCAGATGCGCTTCCCCGTTGGCGATGGCCACGAATTCCACGAACGATGATCCGACCAGCAGGAGCATCACCAGCCCGATCTCCGGCGCGTAGGCCGCCAGATCAGGGGAACTCAGCAGCGCCGCCGGCAGTGCAGGAAAGACGCTGACCAGCACACCTCCGATAGCGCCCATGAACATGTGCACCAGGAGGATATTCCTGACCACCTGGGCCTTTCGCTCCGGCTCTCGGGGGAAGAAGAAAAACGCGCTCAAGGCGAATCCCAGCGGGAGGATCACCACCGCGGTATCCACCAGGAGGAATAACTGCTTGTACACGCCGAACTCGCGCACCGGCAGCCGGCGGACGAGCAGCAACGGCACGGCAAGGCCGAGGGCGAAGACGGTCGTCTTGGCGGCGATCAGCCACAGCGTGCTCTGCGCCGGTGAGATGTGTCCGCGGAGCGGCGGCCGCGACGCCATGTCGTCAGACAGAAAGGTCATCCCTTGCCCACGGCCGCCGAAAAGTACGGCGTGACCAGTTTTAATCCCTCTGCCAGAGACACGCGGGGCTGCCACCCGAGGAACCGGCTGGCCCTGCGGATGTCTGGGCGCCGGACCTTGGGATCATCCTCAGGCAATGGGCGGAACACGATCCGGCTCCTGCTGTTGGTGGTGCGGATGATCTCCTGGGCCAGTTGATGAATGGTGACTTCTTCAGGGTTCCCCAGATTCAGGATGTTGCCGTCCTGCCCGCCCTGGGAGGATCCGTCGAGGGTGAGAAACTTGAACAATCCGTCTACAAGATCGGAGACATAGCAGAACGACCTGGTCTGCGACCCGTCTCCGTAGACGGTGAGCGGTTCGCCGAGCAACGCCTGAGCCATCATGGTCGGCAGCGCTCGCCCATCCTCCAGTCGCATCCGGGGCCCGTAGGTGTTGAAGATCCTGGCGATGCGGACCGGCACACGGTGCGCCCGATGGTAGGCCATGGTGATGGCCTCAGCGTAGCGTTTGGCTTCGTCGTAGACGCTCCTCGGGCCCACGGGATTAACGTAGCCCCAGTATTCCTCCGACTGCGGGTTCTCCCGGGGGTCTCCGTAGACTTCGGAGGAGGACGCCAGCAAGATCACGGCCCCTTTCCGATTGGCCAGTTCCAGGGCGTGATAGGTGCCAGCGGCCCCGACCTGCAGGGTGTGGATGGGATACTGCGCGTAATCCTTGGGGCTCGCCGGGCTGGCGAACTGCAGGACATAGTGCACCGGTCCATCGATCTCGATCGGCTGGGTCACATCGCCCTGGAGGAATGTGAACCGGGGATGATCCCGGAGGTGCTGGACATTCACCACTCGTCCGGTCAACAGGCTGTCCAGGCACAGCACCTCATACCCTTCCGCCAGGAGGCGCTCGCACAGATGAGACCCCAGAAAGCCAGCGCCGCCGGTGATCAGGACGCGATCCGCTGCGGTCACGGCCGCCCGATCGAATAATATTCGAACCCTGCCGCCCGCACGACGGCGGGGTCGAACAGGTTCCGGCCGTCGATGAGGAGCGGGACTTCCATCAGCTCGCGCAGGCGCGGCAGATCGAGCTCGAGGTATTCCTTCCACTCGGTGAGCACCACCATCAGGTGGGCCCCGGCCGCCGCATCGTACGGCGACGCGCAAAAGACCAAGCCATCAGGGTCCTCGGGGACCACCCGCCTGGCGTTGTCCACGGCCTGGGGATCGTGGACCCGCACCTTTGCACCTTCCGACCTGAGGCGCTTGATGATCTTCAGGCTGGGGGCTTCGCGGACGTCATCGGTCATCGGCTTGAAGGCCACCCCCAGAATCCCCACCGTTTTTCCGCGCGGAATCCATACTACCTGACGAATCTTGTGCAGCAGACGGTCCACCCGGGCCTCGTTGATCTGCTCCACCGCGCGCAGCAGGCTGACGTCAACTCCCTGCTGCGCCCCGATCTGAATGAACGCCCGGAGATCTTTGGGCAGACAGTACCCTCCGAAGCCCGCTCCGGCCCGCAGGAACGCCCCGCCAATCCGGGGGTCCTGGCCGAGCCCACGCGCCACCTGCGTGACATCCGCGCCCGTCGCCTCGCAGAGATCGGCCACCATGTTGATGAAGGAGATCTTCATGGCCAGAAAGGCGTTCGCGGCGTGCTTCATCAGCTCGGCCGTGGCGGGGTCGGTGACCACGACGCGATCGTCCACGCCCAGGGGGGTCCCCGATGTCTCCGCGAGCCGCTGCAGCAGCGGGCGGTAGATCCGCAACAGCAGGTCGCGTGACCGTTCGGACTCTACGCCCAGCACCACCCGGTCAGGGTTGAAGAAGTCTCGCATCGCGCTGCCCTCGCGCAGGAACTCCGGATTCACCGCGATGTCGAACTCGTGATTGGTCCCGGTGCGGTGGCGAAGGATCGTGCGCTTGATTTGCGCCGCCGTGCGGACCGGGCTCGTGCTCTTCTCCACAACCAGTTTGTACCCATTGAGCCGCTGGGCGATGATGCGCGCGACGGATTCCACCTGCGAGAGATCGGCCGACCCGTCATCACGCTGCGGGGTGCCGACACAGACGAAAATGACATCGGCCGCCTCCACCGCCGCCGGGACGTCGGTCGTGGCGCGAAACCGCGATGAATCCAGGTGCCGGCCCAGGAGCGCCTCGACGCCCGGCTCGTAGAACGGCAGTTCCCCTGCCGCGATGCGGCGCACCTTGTCCGCGTCATCGTCGGCGCCGAGCACTCTCCACCCCAATTCAGCGAGACCGAGCGCCGTCGGCATACCGACGTGCCCCAGTCCCACGACTGCAATGGTCAGTTCCGCATTGTCCATCAGCACGCACCTCGCCTGTGCGGCCCGTTCGTCCTCTGGCGTGCCTGCGCAGCCGTCCCCTGGTAGACGGCGCTCCACTGGGATCGGACATGCGCCCAGGTGTACCCCTGAACCTCCTCACGGGCTCGCCGCGCGATGGTGACGGCGAGTTCTCGATCGTCGAGCAGGCGGGTCACGGCGTCGGCCAACGCCGCGGGGTTTGCGGGGGGAACGATCAGGCCGGTCTCGCCATCGCGCACCAGCGCGCCGAGATCGCCGGTGGCGGTGGAGATGACCGGCAGCCCCGCCGCAAAGGCTTCGAGCACCGACACCGGCTGATTGTCGATCAACGAAGAGTTCATAAAGATGTCGCCCTCCTGATACAGACCGGGCATGGCCTCAGGCTCGACCCGGCCCAAGAATCGGGCGCCGTCGATGCCCAGGGCCGCGGCGAGCCGGCGCAGCCGGCCCTCCTCGCTGCCGTATCCCGCCACCGTCAGGGTGGCCTCCGGGTGGCGCGCCCGCACCCGCGCGAATGCCCGCAGCGTGTACTCCACCCCGTAATGGGGTTCGAGGTTGCGGGTGGAGAGCAGCGCGGGGCGCAGGGGATGCCGTTCCCGGTAGACGAATCGCGCCGTGTCCACGATGTTGCGGATGACGCGCGTCCGGTAGCCGTGCCGGGCAAAGACATCCTGCAGGTATTCGGACGGCACCACGATCTCGTCTGCCAGGCGCAGCCAGGGATGCACCAGCAATCCCCACCGCGCGAGATGATCTGCGGCTTCTCCGCTGTGGTAGTGCAGGACGACGCGCGTCCCAAAACTGCGCGCCGCGAGCATCGCCGGAAGTGGCGAGAGCACGAACGACCAGTACGAAGCGGAGAAGATGTGCGCCACCTCCCGCCCCCGAAGCCGGAGCAGCGTGGGCACGTAGAGGGCTTCGTTGAGGGCCGTCCTCGCGTACCGCACTCCTCGAAGCCAGCGTAACCCGGGTGGACACGGCGGGTTGATCGGGATGAAGAGCACGTCGTAGCCGTCGCGCTGGAGGCCGTGCGCGAGCGCTCGGACCTGGACCGCGTGCCCGCCCAGAATCTCCATGCTCGGCGCGATGAGCGCCACCGTGGGGGTGCTCATCCGAGTCCTCGGATGCGCGCTGTGGGTTGTCCGCGCATCTCCCCTCTCCTCTGCCGCCGGACTCTCAGGAGGTCCTTGAGCATCTCCCGCAATCCGGATGCCGCGACGACGAACTGGGCGAAGGTCATATGGTCGTTCACGCCGATCCGCCGGACCGCATACGGATCGGCCGCCGGGTCGTGCAGACCCTCGATGACGGTGACGGCGCTGCGGTACCCGGCCCTGATCGCCGCCTCGACGGCGTCGGCGGAGAACTCCCCGTGAGGATAGCACAGCCACGTGACCGGGCCTCCCACCACAGACTCCAACACACGCTTGGACTCCGTGAGCTCCGCCAGCAGCGCGTCCCGGCTCAGGTGAAGGAACGAGTCGTGGGAGCGGCCGTGGCTTCCCACGGAGATTCCGTCTCGCGCCATCTCGCGCAACTCGTCCGCCGAGAGCGACCCGCAGATCGCCGGCGTCTGGTCATCCACGTCTAGGTCCACGGCCAGCCCGGCGAGCAGGGCCTCACGCCTGCTGGGCGGCAGCGTGAGGAGTCTGGGTGAGAGATCTGTGAGGGTGGTCTGCTTGTCCTGTGCCGTGGCCAATGGGAACTGCTGGATCCCGTCGACGTCGATGCGCACAGACGGACGCTGCGTGGCCGCGATCATGGCGCGGAGGCGATCCCACCAGAAGGGGCGGCCGTGCACCAGGAAGTCGGTGACGACGAACACCGTCGCCGGCAGTCCGAGCCGCCGCAGGATGGGATAGGCGTGGCGGTAGAAGTTGGCGTATCCATCGTCGAAGGTAATGGCGGCCAGGGATCGTCGATGCCGGGATCCAGCCGGCAGATCGCGGATCTCATCCAGAGGGACGACCTCGTAGTGCGTTGCCATGTAGCGCATCTGCCGTTCGAAGAGGGCCAGACGGAGACGCAGGCCGTCGTAGTTGGCGACGGGATCCGGCCCGCTGGTATACACATCGTGATAGGCGAGGATCACAGCTTTTCGCCGGTTCAGCCAGGCGGCGGCCGAGGTGACCCCCGCCGCCACGAACAACCGGTACGCGAGTTCCTTGATGACACCCATCGCCGTCAGGACGAACCTCCGTCCTGGAAGCGCATGTACCACTCGCTTTCCAGCCGGCTGAAGAACGCGTCGCCATCCTGAAACGCCTGGGTCACGTGCGGGTCCCGCGAGTGCACCAGCGTCCAGTTCCCCCGGTGGCGGAAGAAGCACCCGCGGGCCGAGTACGCGGCGATGAGCCGCGGGTCGATCCGGCCGACGAGCGCGAGCATCCCCTCGTGCCTTGCCTGGGCGAAGAGGTAATCGAGCACCTCGCCAATCTGGTCCTCTCGGGCGCCGACCTGCAGCACTTCCCCCACACCGCCCCGCGATCCGCAATACAGGTACCAGCCGACAATCTCGCTCGAAGGACCGCGAACGAGGACCTTGTGCAGCCGTCCGGATCCCGGCTTCCGGGCGAGGAGCTCCAGCAGCAGCCGAGCCGTCTGGCCATCGTAGGCGGGACGGAGCGCGCGGGTCTGCGTGAACTCGTTGACGCACGCGGCGAGCGTCTCGCCATCCAGATTATCCCCGAGCATTGTCGGCGCCGACGTCCGCAGCGGGTTGCCCGGTAGTCGCGCCGCTGCAGCATCCACCAGGCGACTCAGCGCCGTCCAGGCGGGTGATCCCCGGCCGGAGCGCGCGGCCGCGAACTCGGCCGGGCGGAGGACCCGCACCCAGTACAGGCTATAGAGGAGCGCGGTCCTCGCGCCCAGCCCCTCGAAGAGTTTCCGCGAGACCTCCCCCGCCTCGTCCGCCACCGTCAGGTCCTGCCGGCCCGCCAGGAGGGTTTTGATCAGTTCGATCCCGGCCAGCGATGCGCGATAGGCCGGCTCGACGATGAAATGGGCGGTAATGACCGCGCTGATCGGCCGGCCGTGCACGGTCATCCGGCGCGGCATGATCCCGAGGAACCCCACGGGCGCACCATTCCCGTCCTCGTACACCAGGGACGGCTGGTCGAGCACCCATGGGGGATCAAGAAACATCTCCTTGAAATAGGCGCGGTAGACGTCTCCATCTGTGGCCGGCGCGCCGGGGAGGAGGACCCGGCGGTGGAGGTCGATCACCTGCGGGATGTCGCCTTCCTGCAACGCCCTCACACGGCCCATGGCAGCCCGGCGACCTAGCCCCCGTACTCCCAGGGAGATGCGGCGATCGTGAGCGGCGAGACGACCTCACGGCACACGGCATCGGCGACCTCAAGGATGACCACGGCATGATCCCCACCCGTCTCGAAGATCTGCCGGACCGTACACTCAACGTACGCGGGTGCGCCCGCGAGGACCGGCATGGTGGTCGTCCCTTCCACAAACGGCTCGTCGTTCAGGTGGCCGTCCATCACCCTGGTCGGGCGAAAGAACTTTGCGGCCAGCGGTTGCTGGGTGTCGCCCAGGACGTGGACCACGGCAGCCCGGCTCTCGGCGAGGCACTGGAAGAGGTTGCTGTCCCTGCGGATCGCCGTCATGAGCAGGGGCGGCCTGAAGGACGCCTGCGACATCCACGTCACGGTGGCGGCGCCGTAGTGCGATCCGCGCCGCGACGTCACGACGTACATGCCGTTGCTAAACATGCGCAGGGTGCGCTTACGGGCCTGGAGATCCATTCCGCTGCTCCTTGTGATCGACGGGGGACCGGACGATCGGCTCAGTGATCGATGACCAGCGGATTCGTCCGCGTGGAGATCGTTGGACCTGAGGGCGGCTCGGTGCCTCCGTGTCCCGGGTGGGGCTGTGCACCGTTCCGACTGTTGACGAACTGGGCGATGCGGCGGATCGTCCTGAAGTTGTCGAGTTCCAGTTCCTCCAGGGGGACCGCAATCCCAAACTCCCGCTCCAGATGAAGCAAGAACTCCACGAACGCCAGGGAGTCGATGGCCCCCGTCTCAAACAGGTCGAGATCGGCTGAGGGAATTTCCAGATGGAGCGCCCGCGCCAGAATTTGGGCGACGCGCGCTTCCACCACCGCGGTCGCGTCAGGCATCGCTGCCCCCGCGGTGCTCTGGGGCCAGAATGTCAAACCACAGGCGGTCACGCGGCTGGCCGTCGATCTCGTGGCACTGGCGCCGTCGTCCGATCAATTGAAACTTCAGACGCTCGGCGATCCGGCGCGCGGGATGGCCCTCGACAATCCACGCGTTCACGGCGTGCAGCTGCAGATCCCGGAACGCCAGGGTCAGCATGGCCGACACCGCCTGGGTCCCATAGCCCCGCGCCCGGAAGGACTTATCGCCCACCACGACCCAGATGCGCGCCGTCTTGAACTGCGGGTTAATCTCGCTGAGCCCGACCACGCCGACCGGCGGGCCGCCCCCCCTCACGGCGAACGCGCGCAGCAGATGGGCCTGGTGCTGCGTCATGATCTGCAGGCGGTCGGCCGTGAGATCCTGCTGGCCGTCGCCGAAGTCGAGCCACTGAGAGTTCTCCTTCTGTGCTAACCACCCCGCCACGAGCGCGACGAGCGCAGGGCTGTCGACGGGGATAAGCGTCACCCCCCCAGACTGTTCCAGTAATCGTGTCATCGCCGTCCTCACGGGACTCATCGGCGGCACATCCCCTCGCGCCTACGCCACGGGCACCGGTCGCCGCCAGGTCCCGGCAGATGCCGCCCTCAACAACGGAGGACTGGGAAGAAATCGGGGACCATGACGCAGCGCCCAGGTCTGCAACGTCTCGACAATCGCATCCAGACCAGCTTGCTGAGCGTATGCCAGCGGTCCACCCTGCTGCGGCCATCCCAGCCCGAGCGCAGCGCCACGATCCGCATCGTCAGCCGAGGCCACAACCTCCTCGGCGAGACAGTGGCCGATCTCATTGATCATCTGCCAGATCGGACGGGTGGAGAGTTCCGCCGGGCTGGGGGAATGTGCCCCGTTCCGGCCGATCAGGGAGTAGATCCGGGGGTCCACCGCTCCTCCGTCGCGGTCCCGATAGAACCCCTTCGCACCGTCACGGCGACTGCCGTGATGACCCGCGTCGAGGACCGGCCAGAGACGCCGGAGATACGCCACGCGCTCCCCCAGATGTGGCGACACGGCATCGTACACGCCTCGGAAGATCTCGATTCCGACCGCATCCATCAACCGGAATGGGCCCATCGCCCAGCCAAAGGCTTCCATCGCGTCATCCACGGCGTCGATGGCGGCTCCCTCGGTCACCAGCGCGATCGCCTCATTGAGATAGACCAGGAGGATCCTGGTGGTGAAGAACCCTGGACAGTCCCCCACGATGAGCGGCACCTTGCCCTGCCAGTCGACCATCGCCTGCGTGCGGTGCAGGGTCAATGTGCTGGTCGCTTCGCCGGGGATGATCTCGACGAGCCGGTAGCGGTACGCAGGCCAGAAGTAATGCGCGCCGATGACGCGGTCCGGCCAGGCCGCGGCCGCCGCAATCCTGGAGATGGGGATGGCCGAGGTATTGCTGGCAATGATGCATGCCGGGGAGACGCCTGCCTCCACGGCCGCCAGCACGGCATGTTTCGTCTGGAGATTCTCGACGACGGATTCGATCACGCACTCCACTCCGGCGAGATCGGCATAGGACGCCGTGAGATGCATGCGGCTCAGCCGGTCACGCGCCTCGAGCGCGGTGATGCGCCCGCGGCGGACATCGGACTCATACGCGCGCTCCAGCATCCCTGCCGCGCGCTGGAGACCGCCACGGCGCGGCGCCACCACGACAACCGTGGCACCCAGATCGGCGAGCACCCGGGCGATCCCGGCTCCCACCGTCCCGGCACCGACCAGGCCACACCGACGCACGTCCGACCCGTTCCGTGCGGCACCGCTCACGGGGTCCCGTCACCTCCGTTGTCGCACCACCGGTATGTCACCGCCCCCCACGCCATCCCCGCCCCGACGGCGGGCATGACCAGCCAGTCCCCGTTTTGGAATTTCCCTTCTTGCCTGGCCTGATCCAACGCCACGGGAATCGAGGCCGCGGAGATATTCCCGGTTCGTGGATATGTGATCACGAACTTCTCCCAGGGGAGTTCGAGGCGCTGGGCAACCTCACGCAGGATGGTGCACGAGGCCTGGTGGGGGATGACCCATGCGATCTCGTCCAGGCTCAGGCCCGCCCGCGCCACCGCCTCGAGCATGCAGTAGGCAAAGCGGTCAACCGCCCACCGCTGAATCTCCGGGAACTTCAGGCGCCAGTACGCCAGGCCCTGATCAAGCACGGCCTGGCAGAGCGGCGTCTTGCCGCCGCCGCCCGGGATCCAGACGTAATGGCCGAGGTCCCCGTCCGATCCCGTGATGAATGACCGCACCCCGTAGCCGGAATTTCCATTCCGCCGCTGCAGCAGCACGGCTCCTGCGCCGTCGCCAAAAATCGTCAGCGGCATGAACTTCTCCGGATCACACAGCCTGGTCAGGGTGTCCGCCCCCACCACCAGAGCGGTTTCGTAGTCCTGGGTGTCGAGCAGGCTGCTGGCGACCAGCAGGCAGTCTACGAATCCTGTGCAGGCGGAATCGAGCTGGATGACCTTGGCCTTGGAGCCCAGATTCGC
Source organism: Candidatus Segetimicrobium genomatis (assembly GCA_005882295.1). GTDB lineage: Bacteria > Sysuimicrobiota > Sysuimicrobiia > Sysuimicrobiales > Kaftiobacteriaceae > Telluricultor. Next base: position 26,952 of record VBAI01000006.1, read on the forward strand.
CTGCATCATCAACGCCGCCTGGGGAAGGCGGTAATCATTGGTGATGGTGGCCATGACAATCACGTCCAGGTCTTGGGGGTCAAGACCGCCGTCGTGAAGGGCCCGTCGGGCCGCGACGGTCCCCAGATCGGAGGAGCACTCGCCGGGCCGTGCCCAGTGACGCGCGATGGCGCCGTGGTGGGTCCGGGACCACTCATCCAGGCTCGCCCCTCCGGCCCTGGCCCGGTCGTAATCCAACTCCATCGCCTCGAGCTCATCATTGGTGACGATGCGCTCGGGTAGGTAGGCACCGATGCCGGTGATGACTTTGTTCATGGCCCCAGATCCCTGCGTGCACCGGCGGCGCCGTCTTCGTCCAGCTCCTGATGCTCGGAGGCCAGAATATCGAACCAGAGCCTGTCGTAGGTGCGTCCGTCGAGGTAGTGGCACTGCCGCTGCCGCCCGATGAGGTGCAGTTGTAGCCGATGTCCAATTTCAACCGACGGGTTGTGGACCACGGCCCAACTGCTGATGGCCCGCAGCCCCAGCTCGTGAAACCCCAAGCTGAGCATCTTGGAAACGGCGCGGGTCGTGTACCGGCGGCGGGCGTAGGATTTGTCCCCCAGCACCGCCCAGGCCGTGGCTGTTTTGAAGTGGCGATCCACGTGGCTGAGGCCGACCACACCGATCAGGGTGTCATCGTCGTCTGCCGTGAAGACCCGCAGGACGTTCGCCTGCCGTTGCGCCATGATCTTGACGAGCGCCGGGGTAAAGTGCGGTAGGCCGCCGAAGTCCAGCCACTTGGAGTTCTCGGGATCCGCGAGCCAGTCCGCGACGAGCGCAATCAGCTTCGGCGAGTCAAGCGGGATGAGTCTCATGGCGTGCGGCCTCCGGCTGTCGGAACATTTCCGCCACGCGGCGGCGGTCGATCTTCCCGTTGGGATTGGTCGGCAACGTCTCTACCGACAACCAACTGGCAGGGAGCATGTATGCGGGCAGGAGGCGGCTCAGTTCCCCGCGCAGCTCGGTCGGCGTCAGCGACCGACCGGGCAGCGGGACGTAGGCGCAGTAGATGCTGGCCCCCTCAAACCCCTCCGTCGGAAGTGCGATCACCGCGACCTCTTGCAGGATGCCGAGGGCATGCAGGGCGGCTTCGATCTCGCCGAGCTCGATTCGGTAACCGCGGCTCTTGATCTGTGCGTCCGCGCGTCCCAGGAAGTACACGAGGCCGTCCGTCCCCACCCTGGCCAGATCACCGGTCCTGTAGATCCGCTCCTCCGGGTGGGAACTGCGCGGATTGGTGAGAAATGCCGCGCGGGTCTTCTCCGGATCGCCCCAGTAGCCTGGGCTTAGGCCAACACCGCCGATGAAGAGCTCTCCGACCTCCCCTGCCGGAACCGGCCGGAGATCCTCGTCGAGCACATAGAGCACCTCGCCGTCGCATGGCTGGCCGATCGGGACCGGCGCGGCGTCCTCCGGGCAAGCCGGCACCGTGTAGTAGCTGCTGGCGACCGTTGTCTCTGTGGGGCCATAGAGGTTGGTAAAACGCACGCCCGGCAGCCGCCGCATCCAGTACATCAGCGCGGGGGTGGGCAGGACCTCGCCGCACCACATCACCCGTCGAAGGGCCCGAAAATCATGGACCCGCACCACATCGAACTTGGCCATGTAGTTCAGCGCCGACGGAACAGAAAACCATTGGGTCAACTCCGACCCTCGGATGAACTCGGCGAGTTTATTCGGCAGCACGTTCAACTCCGGGGGAACCAGGTGCAGCTCGGCACCGGCCGCAAACGTCCCGAAGATATCCAGCATGGAAAGATCGAAGTGCAGGGGGGAGTGGCCCGAGATCCGGTCCTGAGGGCGCATCTCAAAGTACGGCACGGCCCACTCGATGAAGGCGATCATGTTGCTGTGCGTAATCACCACGCCCTTCGGGACGCCGGTGGATCCTGAGGTGTAGAAGATGTGCGCCGGATCACGCCGCTGCGTGGATGCCGCCACGGGCGACCCCGCGTATCTGTCGAGGTCGCGCGCCGAGAAGTCTGCCCACACCGGCTCCGCCTGGGTCCCGTCGGACTGGACCCAGCCGACCCGGGTCGACTCACGCCACCCTTCGCCGGCCATCAGGGTCTCCAGGAGGCCGCCCACCGGGCCGGCGGCCAGCATCCAGCGCGGTTCGCAGGAGGCGATGATCTTGGCCAGCCGCGGCGCCGGGCCCGCCGGATCGAGTGGCACGTAGATTCCGCCAGCCTTGTAGATGGCGACGATTGCCATGATCGCGATCGGGCTCTTGGGCATGAGCAGGCACACGCGGTCGCCGGGTTCGCATCCGGCGTCGAGCAGGCAGCGGGCCAGGCGGTTCGAAAGATCTTCAAGTTCCCCGTAGGTCAACCGGTCCTCGCCCAGCACCACCGCTCCGGCGAAGGGCCGCTGCCGGGCCTGTCGGGTGACCCACTGGTCCAGGCGCTCCACGGAGGCTGCCCCGCTCATCGCGCCACCGCCTGGACGGCCCGCTCGAACACCGCCCGGGTATGGAGGAGGTCGTCCGCGCTGCGGGGGACGTCGAGGATGAAGACGCGGTGCCCGAGGCCGACATACCGGCCGACTTCTGCGGCCACCCGGTCGTAGCTCCCCACCAGATACGGGCAGTTCGTCTGGTAGTTCTGGAAGGGAACCATCCAGTACGGACTGGAGGGTCGCTCCTCCGTGGTGCCAGAGAGCTGGTGATGCCACACCGAATCCGACACCTTTGTCGCCAGTTGCCGGGTCAGCTGGCCCCGGCGGTCTTCCGGGAAGCGCGCCTGAGCAATCTCCCACGCCTCTCGCTCGTGCTCCCGCGCGATGATGCCGACCCTGACCCCAAACGGAATCCCCGGCGGCGGGGCGGCCTCGTCCTCAGCGGGTTGGGGATATTTGACAGCGGTCGCTCCGATCGCCCGCGCGGCGGCGAGGCCCGCCTCCGACGATCCGGAGATGAAAATGCCTGGAAACAGCTCGACGGGTAGCGCCGGAGTGAGCTTCAACTTGTCGACAGTGTAAAACTCGCCGGCGTAACTCACGGGTTCCCCGGTGAGGAGTCGCTTGATGATCGTCGTGTACTCGGTGAGGCGATCGTACCGCTTGTCGTGCGGCGTGGGGTCACACAGGGCGAGCAGATCGTTCTTGAAGCCTCCGGCCACCATGTTGAGGTAGACCCGCCGTCCGTGCAAGTAGGCCAGCGAGGCCACCTGCTTGGCCACGGCGTATGGGTGCATATACACGGGCTGCACCGCGACCAGCGGGCAGAGGTGGGTGGTGTGTTGAATGATCAGCTGCGCCACAAGCCAGGGGTCGACCTGACTGTTGTCCGAATACACGAGGATGCCGGTGCAACCGGCCTCGTCGCTCCAGCGCGCGACCTGGACGACATCCGCGCCATAGCGGTCGCGTACGGTGAGGCTACTGGCGGGACAGGTCGAAAAGAGTTCGACCGCGACATCACGGGCTCCGCGCTCCATCTCACTCACCCCATCACACCCCATCCACCGGGCGTCGTGCTCAGAAGGCCCCGCCGCCCCGCTCCGTCCAGCAGGGAGGCGTAGAGGGCGCCAGTCTCGGAAGCATAGCGCTGATCGGTGAAGAACTGCTCCACCCGCATCCTGCCGGCTGCTCCAAACCTCACCGCCACCTCCTGGGTGTGCAGCAACCTGGTGATCGCAGCCGCCAGCGCCGGCGCGTCCCCCGGCGGCACGATCAGCCCAGTCATTCCGTCCTGAACAGCCTCCGCGTTGCCGCCCACGTCTGTGGCCACCACGGGGACGCCCGCGGCCATCGCCTCCAGCAGGGCGTTGGAAAGTCCCTCGCCTCCAACGGAAGGCAGCACGAACACGGCAAGATCTGAGAGAATTTCCGGCACATCGACACGGAACCCCGTGAACACCACGCGATCGTTGAGGCCCAGACGCGCGGCGTACTGTTGCAGCTCCGCTCGGTAGGCAACGTCGTTCACGATGGCGCCATCTCTCTTCTGAAGCAAGTGGTCGCCGACGACCAGAAAGCGTGCCTGGGGGAGTCTCGCGGCCACCATGGCTGCGGCCTCGAGAAAGTGCTCCACGCCCTTCAGCCGGACCAGCCGGCAGACGACACCGACCAACGGCGCCTGAGGCGGTAGGCCCCACTCCTGCCGAAACCGGCTCAACCCGGACCGCCGCGGGAACTTCGACAGATCAATACCCTGCCGGATCACCACGATCTTCCGCGGATCGAACCCATCTCCGATCAGGTACTGCCGCACCGCCTCGGCGTTGACCGTGATGCGGTGGGCCAGGCGGCAGACCAGCCGATGTGCCCGCTGTTGCAGCGGGGTAAGATAGCCGCCCGTATCCTGGATCGAGGCCACGACGACAGGAGCACCCGCCAGCCGGGCTGCCGGAATGGCAAACGCGTTGGCGTAAAAGTTGTACGTGTGCACGATCTGGATCCGCTCCCGCCTCAGGTGCCGGGCGAAGCGGAGCCGTTCGCGCCAGGCGCGCACGCCGTGGAGCCTGGCGACCTCGTATTCGGCGATCGGAATTCCTCGATCCGCGACTTCGCCGAGCAGTTCGCCCCATCGGCGCAGACACCCGAATTGCACGTCGAAGCGGACCGGATCGAGCGCCCTCGCCAGACTCACGGTCAGCCGCTCCGTCCCCCCGAGGGCAAAGTTCGGCAGGAATTGCAACACACGAATCCGGTCCGTCCGGACCCCGTCCCGCCCAGGCGCGTGGGTCTCGAGGCCTGCGGGCACGGTGCCGATCATCGTGGGGCCGCTGTCAGCGCGGGGGTGGGGAGTCCGGCCTCATAGACGGCGCCCACCGCTACCGCCAGCCCAGCGAAGTAGTAAAAGTACAGATGATACGCGACCGGATACGCCAGCGCAGAGACCGTAAAGGCGACGAGCGAAATCCAGATCCCCCCGGCCAGCGCGGACAACTCGTGCAGTGCTGGGTCTCCGCCGCTGCGTCGAGCGATGCGCCCGGCGTGTCGCAGGCACCCGCCGAGTAAGAGGATGAACAGCGCCAGCCCAGGCCATCCGAGGTCCACCGCGTACTCGAGATACACGTTGTGGACCGGCTGCCACATCGGACCCCGAAGCTGGTTGAGGACGAGGATATTGTTCCCGAGCCCGGCCCCGACGAGAGGGTGGCTCAGCGCAAACTCCATCGCGATCTGCATATCCCTGGCGCGTTCTTGGGACGACCCGGTGGGGTCACCAGCCACATGCGCGATGGTGGCAAGGCGGTCCACATACCCTGACGGCAACAGGGGCACGGCCACAAGCGCCAGGACCAGTGCCGCCGCCACCCACTTCCACGCGCGCTTCCGAGGCAACGCCCGAAGGGAGAGGGCCAGGCTGACCAGGAGCGTGACAAACCCGGTCCGGGAGAAGGTCGCGACAATCGCCGCCGCATTCAACACCATGAGGCCGATCAGCAGCCCGCGCGCGGCCGGCCGGCGGGTGACGCGCAGAAGCGCGGCCATCAGCGGCAGGATGAGGTTCAGCATCAACGCGAGGTCGCCGGGATCGCCCGTCAGCGCTGCACAGAGAGCGGGGGGATCGCAGAAGCCCACGATCCGGCCCGCAATCATGCGTTTCAAGATCAAGTTCACCACACCGGTAGCGGCGAGCGGCGTCGCCATGAGGCTGAGGCCCCATACCGCTGTGCGCAACCTGTCCAGGGTCGTGATCGTGCTACCGAGGAGCCAGAAGACGAGCATCGACCTTGGAAAAAGACTGCGCAGCGCCTGAGGGGTTGGGACAGGCCCGCTGGACAGCTCGGTGAGGACGAGTGGGGCGTCGCTTCCCGCGCCCGGTGACTGCGCTTGACTGTCCCCGCCCACCGCGGTGGAGAGCGGGAGCGACAAGGCAGCCCAGCCGAGCAATACCACGGCGATCCACACTTCGCGCGTGAACCGTATCAGCGGCCGCCGGTGAGTCACCTGCGTCCAGCAGTGCGCCGCCACGGCCAGCCCGCCGGTCAGCAGGGCGATGCGCAGGCGCGCGAGTTCGGGCAGGAACGTCTGCGGAGACAGCAGCAGCACCACTGTGAAGGACATCAGCGCCCAAAACGGCACGGCGCTCCCTCGCGCTCGCTCCGCGGCCAATCTCGGCAGGGCCGATGGAGGCGCGGCATGCGGCCGCCACCACTCCGTTCCTATGCTTTGGGTCACGTACTTTGGGTCACGATGATCTGAGATGTTCGGTTTCGGCTCGCCGGGCCCGCCCGATCGTGACAGCTCGACGTCCTATCACTCTGGTTCTGGATCTCGCGCCATGTCCTGAGAACCGTCGGCGCTCCCCGCCCCTGCCAGGGCCACGGCCCGGGGGGCGGCCCGGTGCCAGGGCTGCGCTGCTCGGGGGGTCCGGCATGCGTGGGGGGTTTCCCACGCTCGTCGCACGGTATTGAAGACAGAGAGCAAGAGCAGGCGGATATCCAGCCACAGGCTCATGTGGTCGACATATTCTAGATCGTGGACAAGCTTCTCGTGGTTGTTCCTGATGGCGCGCGCACACACTTGGGCCATCCCGGTGAGGCCTGGGCGCACGCCGAACCGGCGGTTGAACCCGGGGATCCTGGGTTGATAGACTGCATACTCCTCCACCGGCATGGCCCTGGGACCCACCAGACTCATCTCCCCCCGCAGGATGTTGAGCACCTGCGGGAGTTCATCCAGTGCCATCGGACGGAGCAGACTGCCAACCCGTGTCACATGGTCCCGTCCAGGCAGCGTCCATGGGCGGACGACCCTGTCGGCCCCCCGCACCATCGTCCGAAACTTAATGACGGTGAACGGCTTGCCCCCCTTGCCCACCCGCAGCTGGGTGTAGAACACCGGTCCTCGATCATCCAGCCAGATGGCCAGCGGAATGACGACCCAGAGCAGCAGAAACACCGGCAGGAGCAAGAGGTGTGCGCCAACCACGACGCAGAGGTCGAAGACGCGCTTGTACGGCGGGTCGGCCTCCAGGTAAGTGTCTCGAGCCATACTCCTCTGGTGGGTAAGACTGGTCGCCATCCCTTTACCTCGCTAGGACTCGAGCCCGCTCCCTGTCGAGCCCCGTCCCCGGCGCCCGCCACGCCGGTGGTACCCGGAACTGTAATAGTACCCGTAGTAGCCGGAGAGTGGACGATCATCACCGTTGAAGACGATACCAATGACCTTCGAGGGTTCCATCAGGTTCAACGCTTCCTCAATCAGCGGCCGGGGCGTCCGGTGCGCTGCGATGACCATCACAAACCCATCCACCCGGTCGGCAATCAGCCGAGAGTCCGGAACCGGCACCAGCGGGGGGGTATCCACCACGATGTAGTCGTACTGCCGCCGGGCCTGCTCCAGGATCGTATTGAGACGCGGCGACCTCAGCAGTTCGTAGGTCACCGTCAGCGCGCGGCCTGCCGGAACCATCGCCAGGCGGTGCCGCGGATGCTGGCGGACCACATCGCTCAGAGCAAGGTCGGGATCGAGCATGAGATCGACGAGCCCCGGGCTCTGGGCAGTCAACCCCAACCGATTGGCCAGCGACGGGGTGCGCAGATCGAGGTCCACAACCAGAATGCGCGCCTCGGGGGCATGTGCCAGGGCCCCGGCGAGGTTGATGGCGGTCGTCGTCTTCCCGTCACCGGCAATAGGGCTGGTGACGGCGATCACCCGTTTGGTGGCGTGGAGCTGCTCGAGTACATAGCGCAGGGTCCGGTACTGGTCGGCCTCAAACGAGGTGGGATCAACGAGACTGACCAGATGTCCGTCCAAGCCATTCTCGCGCCACGGGGACTCTTCAGGCTGTGCGCGAACCTGGGTCACAGGACTCCGCATCATGCCCTGCTCCTCACTCGATTGGTCCCTGCCACGCCAGAAACCACGGTGGCATCAGAAGCGCCCGGTCGCGAGGAGCCGGACAAGGAGGTCATTTGAGCGGGCCAGATAGGCTGAGGCTGCGACCACAGTCACGGCGGTGAGACCGGCGGCGAGGGCGCTCAGAAAGAACCGCAGGCGACGCCCGCGTGCATCCCCACCCGTGATAATCGGCGGAATGCTGACCAGCACGGGCACGCTGGTGAATGCGCGCAGGTCGTCGAGCGTGTGGAAGGACGTATCACGCGCCTCGGCCAGCCCGGCCACGCCGACGGCGCCCGCCGCCGACATCGCCAGCCCCACCAGCAGGATGAGGAGACGGCGCGGGGCCACCGGATGTTGGGGCGCCACCGCGGAGTCCAGGATGCGCAGTTGCCCGCCCTGCGGGCCCTGCTCCATCCGTTCTGCCAGCCGCGCCTCTTCGTAATGCTGCAGCAGTGACTGGTAGATCTGCTTCGTGGCCTCATACTCTCGGGAGAGCTGGAGATCCTCATCGGTGCGCGAGACGGGCGCGGTCCCCGGACCCGCGGCGGCGATGGTCCGCCGGAGCGCGCGTTCCTCGTCGCGGAGCGCGGTCAGCTGAGCTTCCACCTCGGCGATCCCGTCGCGCAACTGGCGTGCCTGGTTCGCGGAATAGGTTGCGATGGAGGTCGGCTGGGGGGAGCCGCTGACCTCGGTCAGGCGCTTGACGAGGCCGTCACGCCGTTCTCGTGCCTGGGCCTGTTTCTCGATGTTCACCCGCAACTGCCCGTTGAGCCGATCCATCGCCTGCGGGGTCGGGCCCTGCAGATTCACAGGCGGCGCGGCACGGCCTCCCTGGCGCTCACTGAGCCTGCGCTCCAAACCCTCGAGCTGCAGCCTGGCATCCTCGAGCTGCACGCGCAGGAACTGAGTCGTGCCCGCGGCCTGCTGCTGGCGGATGTTGGCGTTCTCCTCGACGAAGAGCATGGCCAGCGCATTGGCCACCCGCGCCACGGTGTCGGGATCACGCCCCCGATAGCTCAGGTTGAGCGTGATGGTCCAGTCCCGCCCGATCGGGTCCCGAATCTCCTGGAACTGCAATCCGATGTCCCGGCGAAGGCGCGCCGCGATCTCCTCAGGGGTCGCCCGCGCGCGCAACTCCGGATAGAGGTTGTACTGCGTGATCAGCTCCACGAGGCGCGAGCGACTGAGAATCCGCTGGCTGATGGTGCGCAGCCTGGTCTCCAGCTCGCTGGCCACCGACGGACCAACCAGGCGCTCCTCGACCTGCTGAGGCTCCACGATCAGGGTCGCCGTCGATTCGTAGATCGGCGGCATGGCACGCGTCGCCCCTGCGGTCGCAGCCAGGGGGATCAGGAAGGCCAGGACGGCCAGCCACTTCCGGCGGTGCCACACCGCGAGCGCCGCATCAAAACCGGAACGCGTCTGCAACGTATTCTGCATGCTACGAGACTCCCGTCGTTGTCATCGTCAGGACCGGCCCATGCCGGCCAAGTGGGGCGGACGGCGCCACTTGGTTGGACCGAGGTCCGCGGTCACGACCGGCGGCGTTCGCCGGCCGTTCGGAGTCCGCCCCGCGCGCCCCCGTCTCACCTGACCGTCCCCACAAATCACGGGCACGCGCTCATCGAGGTCCCGCGTCGTGGGCCTGATTGTTCCCCTTCTCGAGGGTTCCGGACACGTCCAGGATGATGAACCCAAATGCGTCCCTGATCACGATCCGCGCGGTGTCGCTCGTACCCGGCTCCCCGGCATCGGTGAACGTCCACTCCACCGTGTAACCGCTGACGCCGTTGTAGCGCCCGGTGCCACTGCCGCGATGTGTATCAAACGACGCGCTCGGTGGATCTGGACTGATGCTCGGATCATCGGAACACGAGGCAGACGAAACCTGCTCGAGGTGGAACCTGTTGCCGCTCGCCCAGTTGACTTCCAGCGCGTCATGACCTCGGCTGGGCGGACAGAGCAGAACAAAGCCATACGTCACTTTCGTGCCGTCGCTGGCAGAGAGCCGCCCACCGCCGGTCATCCGGCCGGGCACCGTCCCCCCGGGCGGCGGGGCGGTGATGGCTCCACTGTGGAATTCGAAGTGCTTGTTGCCTTTCAGGTACGCGCCAGCGATCCGTTGTGTCGCGTACACTCCCGTCAGGCCCGATGGGAACCCGTTGCCGGCATCCCCGATCGGCGTCCCATCGACAGACAGCAGTGGATTGGGCATCGGCGAGAACCGCTGGATCCCCGACCCGCCCACCGGCGTGACCTGGTGCACAGTGGGGACGATCGCCGTCCGCAGGGGAGACACCTCCTCGTCGAACATCCTGGCAATCACCTTGACCACAGGCGTCGAAAACGTCTGGGCCGCGACGATGGTGCAGACACGGTTCGGGAAGGACGCCTGGTCGGCCTCGGCCTGCGTCAGCACGCTGACGGAGTTCCCGTTTCCTTCTGTGAAGACGACTTGCAGCTGGTCGCCTGACCCCACGGTCACAATCTGCTGAGGATTACTCAGCCCCGGGGTGGTGTATTCGCAAATCTCGTTGCCGCTGAGCCGCCCGATCTTGCCGGAGTTGGATTCGGAAAACCAGATGTTCCCGTTCGCATCTGCGGTAATGATCCCGTTTGGGTTTTGTTCGCTCTCACTCATGAACAGAGGCGGCCTGATGAAGGCGGGCTGGGTTGGGATCGGCCAGATGCTGATCGTGTCGTCCGCTGTGCCGAGAATCCCGTCCGCACCGAGGTTCACCCGCACAATGCCGTCTCCGAACACGGAGGAGGTGACGGTGGCGTATGGGCGGCCCGCCGGGTCGATCGTGACGTAGCTCGGGTTCCCGCAGCTCGCGCCACCGCTGCCACACGATCCCCCGAAGTTCCATACCGTGGCTTCCGCTGTCGGGGGGTGGACCCGGCTGATGCGGCCTTCCCACGGCTGGGCCAGAAAGACGTCCCCCGAGGCCTCGTCAACCTCGACCCCAAACACCTGTGAGGTCGGCGGCAGCAATCCATTGTCCGTCGCATAAGAACGGAAGCAGTCAGTCCCGGCGAGGTGCACATACAAAGGTTCGTTCTGCTGCCCGCCCACCCACACATCGCCCGCGCCGAAGGAGGCCCCGCAGGGCCCTCCCGCCAGCACGGGCCCACCTCCGCGATTGATATCCACTCCGCCGGGGAACCCGCTGGAAGGCGGCACAGGCATGGTGAGGGAATACCCACCCGGCATCGTCTTCCCATACCACACAAAGACGTTGCCCTCCGGGTTCCAGTACGAAACCCCGGAAGGTCCTCCGGGATTGGTGCCGCGTGCGTACACGGTCACCACGGTCGGAAAACTCGTGCCGTGCCCGGTGAGCCCATCAGGATCCTCCACCGATTCGCCGGGTGTCATCCCCAGGCTGATGGACGGCGGGATGGGGGTGGCCGTATCCCAGACTTTGACCGTGGCCGCTGGCGGATCCACCGCCGATGCCAGCCTGGTGCCGGCGGAGACACTCATCACCATCACCAGGACCAGCACGGAAACAACCGCCCGCGCCTTCATCGATCGCATGAGAATCCTCCAGAGAGGAAGCCAACGTCCTTGCATGCGTGACCCGTGCATCTGGATATTTATCCAGGGCATCCGGGTGCCCCAATCGGGTGAATCCCGGCATCGCCGGATGAAAAGGTCCCTATGGCATTCAGGTGGGGACCACATCGGTGCAGTCCACTTCTACGGCAACGCTTTGCTGCAGCAGCGCCACGGAGAGCACGAGCAGGCCCCGGCGCGGGTCCTGCCGCACCAGGATGCCCTGCACATCAGCCAGCGGCCCGCGGATGATGCGGACACGCTGTCCTTCTTGCAAATAGGCGTGCGGGAGGACGGGAAGACGGGCTCCGACCACAGTTTGCACCGCCTCAATTTCCTGATCCGGTACGGCAGACAGGCGGTCCCAGCGCTCACCCAGAATGGCGACCAGCCCCCGGGCCTTTCGCACCTCGATGTAGTGAGCCTTGTCCATGGCAGACCGCAGGAACAAATATCCGGAAAACATCGGCACCCGGATGCGCCGCCGCGCTCCTCCGCGCCGCGACCACACCTCCACGGTGGGCAGGAACAACTCAAACCCCCGCGCGATGAGCTGGTCGTAGACCAGTCGCTCGCAGTGACTACGAGTCCATAACGCATACCATCGCGAGCCCGCGACAGGCGTGGCCTCGGCGAGATCATAGCGTCCGGGATGTGATGGTGTGATAGAAGTCGCAACTGGCAAGGCTTCGCCCCCTTCGGTTCGCGCCGTATCGGGCTCAAACCGAGTCGTCACCATAGCGAATTTATTTTTCCCACAGAGTCTGCTCTCGACAATGACCGAGTCGCCGCTGGATTCCACGCGGCGGCAGGGAGAGCGCCCCTGGTCAAACGAGGTGAGGGACTCGAGAGCAGGCTGTGATTCCAGATGCGCACGCCGAAAGGCTCACTGCCTACACGATATTTCCCCGCGGACCGCCTCAAAATCGGGTCGGCGCCGAGATGGATGCCGGGAAAAGACCTGATGTGAACATGGGGAAACACCTGATGTGGGATCTCTCATTGGATAGCGCCCGGTGATGGTCGGGGGAGTCCCCATCAGGTGCTGAACCGCCTGATCCTCGGCAGTTTTCTCCGGCTCACCCCGCAGGCTCTGTGGGAAAAAGACCCTAGTGGAGATAGGCAGCCATGAGGCGCCAGCTCCACTGGTGAGGGCGGGGGCGTCTGTGGAGGGTTGGTAGTCTGTTGTGGTCCCCAAGGCATTCGATGCACTGGTGCTTGACGCACGGTTGAGGCAGGCGCTCGTCGCGGTGCGCTCCCTTGGCCGGCGGCACCTTGCGGTCGCCGCACTAGAGAATTCCAGCGCCCCGCCGGCGTTCTGGTCCCGGTGGTGCCGGCAAGGATTTGCCTGCCAGGCGGACGACGCCAGCCCTGGCTATCTGGCCTATCTTGAGCAGGTGCTGGAACGTATGGGCGTGGGCGTGCTGATTCCCTCGGCCGATGGCACGATCGCGCTGCTCCGCCGGCACCGCGCGCGGCTGGACGCGCGCGTACGGATTGCGCTGGCGGACGAGCCATCGCTGGCCGTTGTGGTGAACAAAGAGCGCACCCTGGCGATGGCGAGGCATCTGGGGATCGGTGTCCCGCCGAGCGTTGTCGTCGGCACGGCGAGTGAGGTGCCGGCCGCTCTGAACGAGATTGGTCTTCCGGCAGTCGTGAAGCCCAACGAGTCATGGGCCGAGGGTGTGGGGACGCGAGTCGTGTCCCAGCTCGTCACCACCCCTGGCGAAGCCCACCGTGCCGTCGAGGCATTGACGCGCGCGGGGGGCGTCACGCTGCTCCAGCCCCTGCTCTCGGGAAGGCGCGAGGCCGTCAGCCTCCTGTACGCCCGCGGGCGGATCTACGCGCGCTTCGCGCAATGGGCAAAACGAACCCGACCGCCGCTGGGGGGAGAATCGATTGTGCGCCAGAGCATCGCCGTCCCCGCTGACATTGGCCGTCAGGCCGAACAGCTGGTCCGGGAACTCGACCTTGAAGGCTATTGCGAGGTCGAGTTCCGGCGTGACGGGACCGGCGTGCCCTACCTGATGGAGATCAACCCGCGACTCTCGGCATCCGTGGAGATCGCGGTGCGGTCGGGAGTTGACTTCCCGTACCTGCTGTACCAGTGGGCGAGCGGCGGGCCGATTGAGACGGTGACGGGCTATCGGACCGGCACCTGGATGCGATATCTGCTCGGCGACATCATGACGACCATCGCCGCAGCCAGGCAGCGGGGGCGGCCAGGTGTGCCGCCACCGGCCCGGGCGATGCTGGACTTCGGCCTGGCGTTCTTCCAGCCGATGGGGTACGACTGTGCCGATTGGACCGATCCGCTCCCCGCGGTCAAGGCGGCCGCGAATTTCATGCGTCAATCGGTCAAGGTCATCGGCCGAACCCTGCCCCGTTCCTGGAAGCAAGTTCTGTGATGCGTACCCTGAGGATGGACGCGTCGCATCCTTCTCCGCCGGCGGCGCGGTATGATGCCGTAGTCGTCGGCGCGGGTCCGTACGGTCTGTCCACCGCGGCCCACCTCCTGGAGTCGGGCCTCGCGGTCGCCGTCTTTGGGAAGACGGCGGAGATGTGGCACCGCCACATGCCCAAGGGGATGTTCCTGCGATCCCACTGGTGGGCAACCAGCCTTTCCGATCCACGCCGGCGGTTCGGATTCGACCGCTTCTTCAGCGACTCTCAATATGAGAAATGTTATCCCGTGCCGCGGGAGGTGTTTCTCGACTACGCGTGCTGGTTCCAGCGCCACGCCGTCCCCACTGTCGACAACACCTATGTCTCGTCGGTTGAACGGCGCGGCGACCACTTTCTCGTCACACTGGCCGACGGACGGCAGGTGCACAGCGCGACGGTGATCATGGCCACGGGTCTCGCCTACTATGCGCACGGGCCGAACCAGTATCGTGATTTGCCCGCAGCGCTTGTCTCGCATTCCAGCGCCCACAGCGACCTCACCCGGTTCGCGGGACGGCGAGTCATCATCATCGGCGGCGGGCAAAGCGCGGTGGAGTATGCGGCGCTGTGCCGGGAGGCCGGAGCCAGCGTCCATCTCGTCACGCGTCGACCCATTACCTGGCTGGTCCCAGATCGGCAGAACCGCAGCACGCTGCTGGACCGCATCCTGGCCCCAGACGCCAGCATCGCGCCGGGGTGGAAAAACCTGCTGCTGGAAGCCATGCCCTATGCCTTCTACCGTCTCCCCCAGCCGCGCAAAGATCTATGGATCCGCACGTATTACCTCGCCGCCGCCTCCCATTGGTTGAAAGAGCGCGTGCTCGGCAAGGTCACATTGCACGAAGGCTGTGTGGTGGGGAAGACAGAGCCGCGGGACGGCGAATTCGAGGCGGTCATTTCTGACGGCACGCGGGTCAGCGCCCATCAGCTGATCCTGGCCACGGGATACCGCGTGGACCTCGGCAGGCTGACGATGCTCCATCCGGCGCTGCGGGCCGAAATTCGCGCGGACCAGGCCAGCCCGCTGTTGAATCCCTGGTTTGAAAGCAGCGTGCCGGGACTGTACTTTGTCGGACTGACCTCGTTGCGCGCTTTCGGTCCCCTGTTTCGATTTGTGGCGGGATGCGATGCGACGGCGTGGCGCGTGGCGAGATCCATCGTCCGGACCCGCGCGCGGCGCTAGCCCTCTGGCGCGGATCTCAAGGCGACCCGATGATCGCTCCGCTGGTGACCTCGAAGTGCTTGTTCCCTTTCAGATACGCCCCTGCGATCCGGTTCCCCCCGTAGACGCCCGTGAGGCCCGAGGGGAAACCATTGCCTGCGTCCCCGCTGGGGGCCCCGCCCAGCGACAGCAACGGGTTGGGCATCGGCGAGAATCGCACGATGCCAGTCCCTGCGTCGATTCCCGCCACCTGAAAAACTGTCGGGGTGATCACCCATCGCACCGGCGGCACCGTCTGATCGAGCATCGCCGCGGTGGCGAAGAGGACGGGTGTCGCGAAGGTGGAGGGAGCCACGGGAGTGCAGACGGAGCCGGCCAGATCGGCCTGGGCCTGCGCGAGCACGCTGACGGAGTTGCCATCACCCTCTGTAAAGAGCGCCTGCACCTGGCTGGCCGAACCGGTCACCGCGATTTGTTGCGGGTTCAGGAGTCCGGCAGTCGTATACACGCAGATCTGGTCACCGGCTGTCCCCAGCACGCCGGAGGGGCCGGGACTCAGCCGCCCGATCGCATTCGCATTCGTCATTGCAAACCACATGCTTCCGTTGGCGTCTGCGGCGAGACCATCGGGATTTCCGAACTGCGCCGATTCTTCGAGGAACATGGGCGGCCGGCGGAACGCGGACACGCCGTTGACGGTGGGGATCGGCCACACGGTGATCGTGTCATCCGCGTCCCCAAGAATCCCATCGGTGCCGGGATTCACGCGAATGATGGCGTCCCCGAGGACCGAGCTGTATGAGGTGGTGTAAGGAAGTCCAGCGCGATCCACCGTCACAGACGACGGATTACCGCAGGTCGCGCTGTTGCAGGAGTCTCCAAAGTTCCACGCCGTGACGAACCCGTCCGAAGGGTGAACCCGGATGATGCGGCGCTCCCAAGGCTGCGCGACGTACACGTCCCCCGTCGAGGCATCCACCTTCACGCCCCAGGCCTCCCCGAACGGCCCGGTCAGCCGATTGTCCGCGCCATAGGAGCGGAAGCAGTCCGTCCCGGCGAGGTGCACGTAGAGGGGTTGGTTCTGCTGCCCACCGACCCACACATCACCCGCGCCGAAGGACGTCCCGCAAGGCCCTCCCGCCAGTACGGGCCCGCCGCCGCGATTGATATCCACCCCGCCTGGAATCCCCGTAGAGGGGGGCTTCATGGGTTCAGGCGCCGTGGGATCGGGATAGCCGGGATACGGACCCGAGCTGGTCACCCCGTACAACACGAACGTGTTGCTGTCAGGGTTCCAGTACACGACCCCGGACGGCGCCCCCGGGTAGGTACTGCGCGCGTAGGCGGTGACGATGGTGGGCAGAGTGGTGCCGTGTCCGGTCAAACCGGTCGGGTCTTCGAGCGACACACCGGGGGTCAGCCCCAACGGAACGGCCGTATCCCAGACCTTGACGGTGGCGGGGAGAGCCACCGATGCATAGGTCCATGAGGTAACAAGCAACAACATGACAGATACGAACGTCACCCGTCGCACCATGTGCATCACCTCAAGAGGTGCCGTGAGAGTTATTTTCGTGATAGCCTTCTAGGCACTGCCGGACCAGGCAAGGTGGACGGCGCCACTTGGTCTGACGAGGTCCATGGTTACGGCCGACGGTGGGCGCCGGCCATCCGGAATCCGCCCCGCGCGCCGTCCGCCCCACCTGGTTCGGCGATTGATGGTTCCTACAGTGCACTCTAGATCGGGATTTCCGCATCCGGAAGCTCACTTCCCAAGAAGATATTTCCCACAGGCGCATCCGGCACCGACGAGATCCAGCAGACATCACCGAGGAAAAGACCGGATGTGATAGGGGTAAAATCCTGATGTACTCTCCTCCCAATGTGTGAGCGGGCACAGCAACCGGGGGAGCCCCTCGCCTGGGCTCCCCCGGAGCAGGACGTGACCCGTTGCATACCTCTACGTGAACGCGAACGGATCGGGCAGGCTGTCGCAAGACGGCGGGGCGCTCGGCGCCGTGTTCGACCGGTTGCCCTTGTGGAGCTGGATGTTGCCGCCCGACAGGAAGTTCTGGTTCAGATAGATGAGCGATCCACCGTAGAATAGCGCGATCCCGAACGCGTCACTGTTGCGGCCCGGCTCTCCCAGGTCCCGCATCCGGACGCGATACTGCACGGGGCCTCCCGCATTCGTGTCGGCGTTGCCGCAGATATCACGGGTGCCGCGCGGATGCCCGTTCTTGTCAGGCGGGTAGTCGGCGACCACGATGTACCCGGTGACATCCCGGGCGTGGACGTGGAAGGGACTCTGTCCAAACGCTCCCCCGTGGTCGACGTAGTTCCCGTTCCCCCACCAGTCGCCGTTCTTCACGCCGCCGTGCCACCCGAAGTTCGCCCGGGAACCCGGCACGGATGTGACTGAATACGGGGGCGGCGGGGTGAAGATAAATCCTCCGCCGGTGATGAAGTCGAGCCCCACCGGCCACGCGCCGGCGGGGGTCGCGATGGCGGCTATCAGCCCTCCGATCAGGAGGGAGATCGCAAGTTTCATTCCGAGGTTTCGCATCGTCGTCTCCTCCTGTGAGGGTTACGGTATCGCCGCCGACGCAGACGCGAGCGCCAGGTCGACGGACCCATCAAGTGTAGTAATGTGCAACGCAGTCACGGCGATGCCGCTGGCCGACTGCGTCACTTCGTTCAGCACGATCATGAGACCCCCCACGTAGACCGTCTGGTTCGGGTCTCCGGTAGGGACGATCGACACGCCGTTCACGACCAGGCCGTCCACCAGGGAGTAGCCGTAGGTAGACGACCCCGCAAAAGCGTTGGCCATGACAAACGCGGCCGAAATCGTGCTGCCCCCGCCCGACAGGACCAGGTCGCCGAGGGACGACGCAGACGCGACATAATCGCCGTTGCCAATCGTCGTGGCCTCCAGGGTGCCCGCGGTGCCGAGGCCCGCGATGCTCGCAGTGTCCAGCGACGCGGCGAGTGCGTCAGAGGCACTCGTCAGTGTGCCCGTGGACAGAAGCGTTGTTGTAGTCCCGGCGATAGTCACCACCGCCCCCGTGGCGCCCGTGACGTCCGGCGAGATTGATGTTCCGCCTCCCCCGGGCAGCGGTAATGGGAGGGGCAATGGCAAGGGCAGCTGCGCGCTCGCCGGACCGGGGCCCGCGGCGAATACGGTCAGCCCAACGACCAGCGCAACAATGCCCAACCGCACATACCTCGTGGTACTCATCACTAGCCTCCTCTCGTCTGGCAGTGCTCTCCGAGTATTCCGTTACAACTTTTAGAGCAGGTGGGCGCAGACCAGCCGCGGGTAAATCCAGGAACGACGGGCGGAAGAATTACTATCTATCAAACGGCGGACGGAAAATCCCACTCCATTGCGAAGAGAGACCTGCAGTCATTGCCTGAGTGTGATTCAGGGTGTTCCCCCTCAGTTCCTGACGTCGAACGCATCCACGACGATGTAGGCTTCGCCATGCGACGCCACGGGATCCGTGGCGGTGCCGGTCACCTCAATCATCAGCGTGTGGCTACCAGAGGCCAAGCTACCAGAGGTCCACATCGCACCGGTTGCGGCCGGCCGCGTGGGCGCATACGTATCGACCGCGCCGACGAGAGCGCCGTCAAGATACACGCGCGCGATGCCGCAGAACTCGCACGGGAATCCAATCCAGGTGACCCCCGTGCCCGTGAACGACAGCGTCGCCGTCGCACCGGCGGTTTGTGATCCTACGATGATCCCGTTGCTCGATGTGACCCCGGTGAATGCGTCGTCGAACGCCTGCCACGCACCGGCGGGGGCCAGGAGCGCGCCGCTCTCTTCAACACGCGTCACCGTGGCGCGAACCGGGAGGCTCTGCGTGACAGCGCCGTAGGCATTGAGATACCCGGCCCCAACCTCGTGCAGCGCGTAGCCCGGCATGGGTGTCGCACTCGCGATCAGAATCGTTTTCACCTGGTCGGGACTCAGCGCCGGATTCGCCTCCAGCATCAACGCCGCGGTGCCCGAGACATGCGGGGTCGCCATGCTGGTCCCGCTGGCCACCGCGTACCAGACGGCGTCGGTCCCGAGCCGGAGGAGATCGACAGCGAAGAACGTGTTGATAACGATTCCCGTCGTGGCGCGCGCTGCGGCGATGTTCACGCCGGGCGCAGTAATCGTGGGATGGTAGAGGGGATCGCCGGCGATACCGCGCGACGAGAAATCCGCCAGCGTCTTGCCGTCTTTTGCGCCGGCCGCAACACAGATTACCCACGGTGCCACACAATACGGATTGAGGGTGTTGGTGGCGGGCCCGGCATTCCCGGCGGCGAAGACCACCACCAGGCCGGCGTCATGGGCCATCTTGCTGGCCACGTTGATGGGATCATCAGCCGAGAAGGATCCCGTGGTCCCCCAGCTGTTGGAGATCACGCGGATGCCGTACCGGCTGCGATTTGCCAGCACCCAGTCGAAGCCCTCCAGCGCACTGAGGACGAAGAGAAGTTCCCCCGCCCCAACCCCGACCAGATTGGCGCCGATGGCCACTCCCCGGTACTTCCCGGCCAGCGCAGCGCCGGTGCCGGCCGCGATCGAGGAAACGTGAGTGCCGTGGCCGCTGGTCGTGTCCGTGTTGGCGATGCCTTCCAGCACGACCGAGCCGATCCCGAAGAGATCGGGCGTGATCTTGACATTTTGAATCACTTTGCTCCCAAACGGCAGGTCCGGATGTGTCGCGTCGATCCCGGTGTCAATCACCGCCACCGTGACACCTTTGCCGGTGATGCCCAGATCGTTCCACACGCGGTCCGCCCCGATCAGGGGGACACTCTGGTTGAGAAAGTATGTCAGCTGGCGGTTGCCATAGGCGGAGCGGACACCGGGGAGGCTGAGCAGGGCCTTGATCTGTGTGCTCGTGCCCCGCACCGCCAGCATGGGCAGCACGCGGAAGGACACGACATCCACACCAGTGGCGGTGACCGCGAGCACATCACTTGCCGCCGGCACATGATCGAAGGTCAGCACCGCCTCGATGATCTGCCCGATCGGAGCTGTCTGCAGAATCTGCTGCAGGATCGGATCAAGCGCGGCGGTGGAGACAATCGGCAGGGGCAAGATCGGCAGGGGCAATGGGATCTGCGCCGCGGCGAATCCGTTGAGGCAGGCCACCGCCGCGAGGGTCCACACCAGCACACGCCATCGGTTCCGCACGTCATCCCTCCGCGTGAGTCACAGTCGTGGTGATTATTTCCTGACCCCGGCAACGCTTGCAGACAGCAACCTGAATCAGCGGCGGGGAAATCCCTGCACTCGCAATAAGGAAATCCCTGAGATCGGAAAGGCTATGCTGGGGCGCTTGGCGGATGAGGCCGCGTGCCGGCGCCGAGGACCACCTCGATCACGGTGTCTCTGGGCCTCCTCCTGTCCGCACGGCGCCGCTCGACCGCGACCGCGCGCTGCTGCGCCCGCCGCTCGCTGTGGCGCCGGTCCACAATAATCTCGACACCTTCGCGTCCGGCAAATGCCTTGGCGAGCAAGTCCACGACGTCAGCATGGGTGCGGGGCACGATGATGGTGATCCGTTCGTGATCCCCATTGGAGTACTTGTCTCCGGCCAACAGGGTGATAAATGAAAGGACCAACGATTCCATTGCGCGCTCAGGTCGATGAAGGAATCCGCGAGAGACGGGGGGACTTCCGGGGCCAAGGCCAGGGGGGCCGGCGCTTGGCGAGCACGCCGAGGATGAGGTTGATGCATCCGGCCAGATCGGCCTGCCCAAACCATTGCTGCTCAACCGCCAACAACCGCGCCGCCGTCTCGCCAAGCGGTCTCCCCGTGTCTCGGCTGCGGCGGTTCATGTACTGAAACGCTTCTGCTTCCCCAAGGTCCAGCCGCCGCATCAACAGCGCCTTCGCGTGCTCGAGCACCACTCTGGTGCGCAGGGCCTGCTGCAGATCGCCGACCTGCTCGCACAGGATTCGAAACTCTCCGAATCGGGTGAGGGCCGCTGTGAGAGCGGACTCCAACGCGATGACATCTGACGGCCACAGCAGATGGGCCAGGACGCCTGCCTCCTGGGCGCGCCGCACGTGATCATCGACGCCGTAGTCAGCAACCAGGACGAGGGGCATGGCCCGCCTGGCGAGGATCGCGCGGGCCGCCTCGATGCCGCCCAGCGGTGGCAGGTGCAAATCGAGCAGGAGGAGATCCGGTTCCAGGCTTGAGGCAGACGCCAGCATCGCCGCTTGATCCCTGACGACGCCCAGCACATGATGGCCCAGGGCGTCCAGTTGCGCAGACAGGCGGGACGCGACGAACTCCATCTCCTCAGCAATCAGCACCCGCAACTCTCGCACGACTACCCCCAGGCGGTCTTGATGATCTGATCGGCGGCCATCCTGAGCCTCGACTAGTATTTTCCTCAATCGTGGGGCGGAGGAAACTACGGAAGATGCCCAAGATGCAGACGGAAAACTCCCTCAACGCGACCGGGGGAACAACCTAAGGACGAATCAGACCCTGCCGGATGGCGTATCTGACCAACCCCGCTGTGGCGTGGATGTCCAGCTTGGCCATGATCCGCATGCGGTGCGATTCTGCCGTTTTCGTACTGATGCCGAGGTCCTGGGCGACCTCTCGCGTCGTCTTCCCCTCCGCAACGAGCCGGAGCACCTCACGCTCACGAACGGTGAGGGGGTGGCTGCTCAGTTCGTGCCGGGCCAGATACGCGTTGACGATGGCCTGGGAGATGCCGGGACTCAAGTAGATCCCGCCGGCCATGACATCACTGATCGCCTGCAGGAGATCCGCGGAGCTTTGGGTCTTCAGCACGTATCCAGTAATCCCGACCTGCAGCGCCTTCGCAACGTAGGGCTCTTCTGAATACATGGTCAACAAGATGGCGCGGGTGTTGGGTGAGACCCGGGTGATCTCCTGGGCCGCCTCGGAGCCGCTGAGCTGCGGCATGGCGAGATCGAGGATCGCCACATCGGGGGTGACCTCCTGCGCCAGCCGGATGGCCTCGCGGCCGTCATCGGCTTCCGCAACGATTTCGAACCCATACCGCTCCAGGAGGGTTCGGATCCCCTGCCGGAAAATTACATGGTCGTCTGCCAGGAGGATACGCAGCGGTTTTGTGTCCGTAGCACCGCTGGTTCGAGTTGATGTGGCGGCGTGCGATCGGTTAGCGCCCACTGGCCATCCCACCCAGTCCAGCGTCAATTCACTTTCCCTGCAACTACCGTAGGGGAGGATATGGAGAGCGCCAATCGGGCAAGTACCTGAATTTTGTGGGGGAAAAGCTGGAGCAAAGGCTGCGAATTATGCGGATAAGTTGGCCAGAAAACACCCACAGCTCAATCAGCCCCGCGGCCAGATTCCCTGTGATGGGTGGGAAAATACGTGAAAGATCTCTCGAAAACGGGGCGAGATGACCGGCAACTTGAGAAAGGCCAAGGAGTTTCAAGCTCATGTTCCATCGCTGGGTGCCTTTGCCCTGGTGATGATGACTGTGCTCATGGCTCAGGGGAACCTGCAGGCCCAGACGCCGCGCCCCGGTCCATGCGCCGACGCCCGTACCATGGTCGGGGTTGGGGTAAGGGATGTGATGGCAGGGTACCTCGAGGCAGGAGTCCGTTGCCCCATCACGCCCCCACTGACTCTCCTTTTGGGGTGGCGGTACACCGCGCAACGAGGATACGCGTGGCCGGTGGGGATCCTGAGCTACGAGCAGCCTCTCTCCCCGACGTGGCTGATGAACCTTACCGCAAGTCTCCATGAGAGACCAGGAGACTACGAGATTGACCGACTTCCCGAACTGAGGCTGAAGTGGACTCCGCAGCTGGACGACGCCCTCGTTTCCCCGTCTGTGGACCTCTTCACAGGATACATTCGGGTAGACACTCCGATGGCGGAGACGGAACGCAGTGGGGCAGCCCTCAGTCTCTCTACGCGGTCTTTTGTCTCCGACCCTCGCACCAACGTCTCGGCATCCGGTAAGGTTGCGAAATACTGGTATGGTACCGGCGAGTCGTACTCTTACTGGACCGGCTCATTGACGGTGGCCGTTAGACCTGTCACGGTAACCGAGTTCGCCCTCATCTATTCCGAGACGCAAGGATTCGGGACCAGCCCGCTGGTCTTCGACCTGGCCACACCGGACCGAACCGTGACTGGGCGTATGGGGTTCATGTTGAACTCGGGGGATGTGGTATTTGTCTCTGCCGTCCTGAGCCTGCTGACCTCCCCGACACGCATGGAAGAGTATGATCTATCGTGGTCGAAGCCTGGCGAGTGGGCGGCCACGGTGACCTGGCGGCTTACGGATGACAAGGTGCTCTTTGGCTTCACTCTGCCTCCCTAGGATCGGCGTCGGCTGGTACGGAGTCACTAACGCGTCGCACGCGGCCGGCCAGACCCGCCAGGAGTGGTTTGGCTGGTGGGAAGTGCGCTACCAGTTTTAGGCGGCACGCGGGGCGGGGGGACCGGAGTCCGCACCGCTTCGGAGATCGCTCTTGCGGATTCGAGGGGCTGGGGCTGCGCCGTGGTGTCCGGCGCCGCGTCGGCACGGGGGGAGGCGGATGCGGTCGCACCCGTCTCGATGCCCATCTCCCGGAGGCGCTTCGTCGCGGCCAGCAATCTGGCCTCGACGGCCTGGACGGCTCCTTCCAGCGATGATCCGATGTCGTAGAGCTGGCCGATTTCGCGGAAGCTCTCGTCAATCACTGCCACGAGCTCTGCGCCCAGGCGCACCTTCTGATCGAGGGTGTGCTTCACTTCCGCCTGCATCTTGGCGACGTTGTGCAGTTCGTGCTCCAACTTGCTGCGCACGTCCGTGAGCTCACTGTCCTTGCGGGCCAGCTCCACGGCGACTTCCTGCTTCATGGTCTCGACCACGCGCGCGCCGCGAACTTTCGTCTCGGCCAGTTGCTTGACCACGCCGGGGCGTGCACGGGAAGAAGCGAGGAGCCAGCCTACCGCGAGCCCTGCGACCACTCCAATGGCGACAAGCACAGCATCCGGCATCGCACACCCCTCGATAGGTCCTTGCCCTCACCGAGGGG
>VBAI01000028.1 GCA_005882295.1 Candidatus Segetimicrobium genomatis
TTACTGTATGGTGAGCGTCCGTGTCCCGGCGACGATCGCGAACTGGGGACCGGCGTTCGATGCGCTGGGCGTTGCTGTGACGGTGTACAACACCGTGCAGGCGCAGGTGTCAGCCTCGCCTGCAGTGGTCGTCAAAGGACACGGCGAGGGGACCCTGCCGGAGGATGTCACCAACCTGGTGTATCGGGCGGCCGCGGCGGTCGCGCAGCGCGCCGGACAGCGAACGAGCTTCTCGGTCCGCTGCCACAACGCCATTCCGCTCGGGCGCGGTCTCGGTAGCAGTGCGGCGGCGATCGTAGGCGGCGCCGTCGCGGCCAACGAAGCGCTGGATCGCCCGTTGGGCCGCGACGATCTGCTCGACCTTGTCTGGCGGCTGGAGGGACATCCGGACAACGTTGCGCCGGCACTGTTGGGCGGCGCGGTGCTGACCGTGGTGACCGAGGGTGGACTCCGGTGGAGCCGGCTCGTGCCGTCCTGGGACGTCGACCTGGTCGTGGCGGTGCCGGAGTTTACGGTCGCGACCGAGCGGGCGCGGGCAGCGCTGCCGGCAAGTGTGCCGTTCGCGGACGCGGTGGCCAACGTCAGCCGCGCCGCCTGGTTGGTGGCGGCCATGCTGACAGGGCGGGTGGACCTTCTCGGGACGGCGATGGAGGATCGGTTGCACCAGCCATACCGGCGCCGTCTGGTGCCGGGTATGGAGGAGGCGTTCACCGCGGCGCATCGGGCGGGTGCGTATGCCGCGGCGCTGTGCGGCAGCGGACCGTCGATTCTGGCGGTGACGCCCGCGGCGCGGGCCGATGAGGTTGGCCGCGGCCTGGTCGACGCCTTCCGGGGAGCCGGCCACCAGGCCACGTATCGACGGGTGAATGTGGACGAGCAAGGCGCGACCGTGACAGCGACTCAGAATGAGGAGGTTTCTCGTGGCTGACCCACAGCAGCTTCGGTGCCGCGAATGCGGCGCGGTGTATGCGGCGGGGCCGATCTACGTGTGCGAGAAATGTTTCGGTCCGCTGGAGGCCATCTACGACTACGAGGCGCTGGCCAGACAGCCGCTGCGCCGGGTCATTGAGTCCGGACCTCCATCAATCTGGCGGTACGAGCCGCTCCTCCCCGTCAACCGCGTCCCCGAGATTGATCTGTCGCCGGGCTTCACGCCGCTGATGCGCGCAGCTAGGCTGGGCCGGGCGTTGGGTCTGTCTTCTCTGTACATCAAGAACGACACCATGAACCCCACCTGGTCGTTCAAAGATCGTGTCGTCGCGGTCGCCATGGCCGCGGCCTTGCGGTTCGAGTATGAGGTCGCGGCCTGCGCGTCGACAGGCAACCTCGCGAACGCCGTGGCCGCCCACGCCGCGCGCGCCGGGCTGCGGGCCTGTGTGTTCATTCCGAAAGGCCTTGAACAGGGAAAGATCCTCGCCACAGCGGCGTATCGTCCTACCTTGGTGGAAGTGGAGGGGACGTACGACGACGTGAACCGTTTGTGCGCCGAAATCGCCGAAGAATACCGCTGGGCATTCGTGAATGTCAACCTGCGCCCGTACTACTCGGAAGGCGGCAAGACGCTCGGATTCGAGGTGGCGGAGCAGCTGGGCTGGCGCGCGCCGGATCACATCGTGGTGCCCATCGCCTCCGGCAGCCTGCTCGTCAAGATTCACAAGGGGTTGAGCGAGTTGGTGAAGGTTGGCCTCCTCGACGGCGTGTCGACGCGCGTCCACGGCGCACAGGCGGCGGGATGCGCGCCGGTCGCGGCGGCGTTCGCGGAACACTCCGAGGAAATCCGGCCGGTGAAACCCAATACCATTGCTCGCTCCCTGGCCATCGGGACGCCGGCGGATGGGCGGTACGTGCTGCGCGTCACCAGAGAGACCGGGGGCGTCATCGCGGCCGCCACCGATGAAGAGATCGTCGCGGGCATCCACCTGCTGGCCGAGACCGAGGGAATCTTCACGGAGACGGCCGGCGGCGTCACGATCGCCGTGCTGCGCGCCCTGGCGGAGCGTGGGACGTTTGGGCGCGACGAGGTGGTGGTCGCCTACGTCACCGGGCAGGGGCTGAAGACTCTTGAGGCCGTGGCCAGTACCGTGGCGGCGCCGGTGGCCATCCGCCCAACCCTGCGGGACTTTGAGCGGCACGTGCTGGATCTGGTGGCCGCACCGCGAGATCAGGTGCACGCGTAAAACGCGCTGAGGGAGGGTGAAGATGGCGAAAGTTCGGATTCCGGCACCATTGCGAAAACTCACGGGAGACCAACGGGTGGTGCAGGCCAGCGGGACCACGCTGGTCGACCTCGTCGAGGATCTGGAGCGGCGGTTCCCGGGGATGCGGGCCCGCCTCGTGGACGGTGATGGCCGGGTGCACAGTTTTGTGAATATCTTTGTCGACGATCAGGATGTGCGATTCCTGCAAGGGCTGGCCACGCCGCTGGGGGAGGAAGCCGAGGTGGCCATCATACCCGCAATGGCGGGGGGTTGAGATGCCCTTCGACTCGCTCCGCTCGCTCAGGGCGTTCGACTCGCGAATGGTCGAAGACCGTGAGCGAGCACACGCAAGTGGGCGAGTCGAACGGCCGGAGGCCGCGAACGCGAACTGCGAGACTAGGGACTAGGGATTAGGGACTGGATAACCGAAGAAGCAATCGGGAACCCAGTCTCCAGTCCCAAGTCCCCAGTCCCGTAGTTGTCATGTCCAAGGCTCAGTCGACCAAGAAGTCTCCTCTCCGAGGCACGCCCACTAAATCAGCGGCGCGCAAGCGCATCGAACAGTTGCGCCGGCTCATCGAGCACCACAACTACCAGTATTACGTGCTGGACAGTCCGGAGCTATCCGACGCTGAATACGACCGGCTCGTTCGCGAGCTGCGCGAGCTGGAAGCGCGCTTCCCGGACCTCGTCACCCCCGACTCGCCTACGCAGCGGGTCGGGGCTCCTCCGTTAGAAACGTTCGCCCCGGTCAGACACCGTCAACCGATGCTCAGCCTGGCCAACGCGTTCGATGAGGACGAGCTCCTGGCCTGGGTGCGGCGGGTGCAATCGGCCCTGGGCGACCAGCGCGTGGAGTATGTCTGCGAGCTCAAAATCGACGGCGCCGCCGTGTCGCTGACGTATGAAGGGGGCGCCTTCGTGCGCGGCGCGACGCGCGGGGACGGTTTCCAGGGCGAGGATGTCACCGCCAACCTCAAGACGATCAAGAGCCTGCCACTCCGGCTGCGCGGGGCCCGGCCGCCGGCATTCCTGGAAGTGCGCGGCGAGGTGTACCTGCCGGCGAGCGCGTTCGAGGCCATCAATAGGGAACGGGCGGCATCCGGCGAGCCTCTGTTTGCGAACCCGCGCAACGCCGCCGCCGGATCACTGCGACAGCTGGATCCGAAGGTGACCGCCGCGCGGCCGTTGGATCTGTTCATCTACGGCGTCGGTGCCGCAGACGGCATCGACGTCCGCACGCACGACGAGACACTGGCCTGGCTGAAGTCGACGAGCTTTCCGAGCAACCCTCACACCACGCTATGCCGTACGGTGGACGAGGTCATGACGTACGTGCGGGAGTGGACGGTTCGGCGGACCGACCTGCCGTACGAGACCGATGGAGTGGTGATCAAGATCAACAGCCTCGTCCAGCAGGCCGAGCTCGGCGCCACCAGCCAGGCTCCGCGGTGGGCCATCGCGTCCAAATTCCCGGCCGAGCAGGCCGTGACGCGCGTCACGGATATCCTGGTGTACGTCGGCCGCACCGGCGCCCTGACGCCGGTGGCGGAACTCGAGCCCGTGCGGGTGTCAGGCGTCACCGTGACCAGCGCGACGCTGCACAATGAGGATGAGATCCGCCGCAAAGACGTCCGCATCGGCGACTGGGTGGTCGTGCAGCGGGCCGGCGAGGTGATTCCCGAGGTCGTGCGGGTGTTGACGGACCGGCGCACGGGGCAGGAGCGGACGTTCTCCATGCCCACAGCCTGCCCGTCGTGCGGATCGGCCACGTACCGTCCGGAAGGCGAGGCGGTGGCGCGCTGCACGAATCTGGCCTGTCCAGCGCAGGTGCTGGGCCGGCTGATTCATTTCTGCTCGCGTGACGCGATGAATATCGACCGGGTCGGTCCAAAACTGCTCGAGCAGTTGTTGCAGCGGAAACTCATCGCTGATCCCGCCGACGTGTACAGGCTTGCGCTGGAGCAACTGGCTGCCCTGGACCGGATGGGTGACACATCGGCCTACAACGTCTTGGAGTCGATCGCCGCGAGCAAGCGGACGACACTGCCGCGGTTCCTCTACGCGTTGGGAATCCGTCATGTCGGCGCCCACGTCGGTGAGGTTCTGGCCGGGCATTTCGGCACCCTGGACCGCCTGATGCAGGCGAGTTTTGAGGACGTACGCGACGTCCCGGGTGTCGGCCCGACGATTGCCGAAAGCATCACCCAGTTCACCGCGCAGCCAGAGAACAGGCGGTTGATCGAGCGTTTGCTAGAGGCCGGCGTGCGGCCCTCAGCGCCGGCGCCCGCCAGGTCCAGCGGGCCGCTGGCAGGGAAGCAAATCGTGTTTACCGGAACCTTGTCGAAGTTTCCGCGCAGCCGCGCGGAGGCGCTGGCCAGGGACCATGGCGCGATGATCAGCTCGATCGTGTCGAAAAAGACCGATCTGCTGGTCGCCGGGGGAGATCCGGGATCGAAGCTGCTCCGGGCCCAGAAACTGGGAGTGCGCGTCCTCACGGAACGCGAATTCGCGAAGATGATCGGGGCGGAGACGTAGCAGACGATGGCCAGCCGCACACGCCGGTATGTCGTCGCGTTCTGCATCGCGCTGCTCGCGGTCGCCGCCGCGTGGCGGTGGGCGCATCCTCCGGAGGCCAGGGTATCGGTGTATTTCATCCGCGCCCAGGCGTCCAGCAGCACGGTGCAAGACGTGACCCGCACGGTCCAGGGGCGCGGACCGGAAGCGCTGCTGGCCGCCGCGGTACGCGAGTTGCTTGCCGGCCCTACGCCGGCGGAGCGCGGCGAGGGGCTGGTGAGCGCGATCCCTGCCGGTACCCACCTGCGAGGTCTGCGCATCGCTGACGGCGTGGTGATGGTGGACCTCAGCCAGGAGATCGAGTCGGGGGGCGGCAGTTCCAGCATGTTGGGGCGGCTGTGGCAGATTGTGTACACGGCCACCCAGTTCCCGCACGCCCCCCGCGTCCGGTTCCTCATTGAGGGACAGACCCGCGCCGCCCTGGGAGGCGAAGGGGTCGTGATCGATCACCCGCTGGCGAGACCCGCCTCACCACCGGTCTTCTGACCCGCGCCGCGACTGCCGCAGGGAAAGCCCGGTCCGCACGGAACATTCCTAGCAAGCGACAAGGAGGCTGGTCACCACCTCGCCGTGCCCGGTGAAGTCTTCGCAGAAGACATCGAGACACTCCTGGAACAGCTCGCCGGGGTGACGTCGGCGCGTGTCGTCGCCAACGACGCCGGCGAGATCGACTCCATTTACGTTACCGCCCACAGCGACCGCGATGAATCCCTGATGCGCCGGACGATCACCTCGGCGCTGATGTCCAGCTACTCCCTGGCGGTGGATGGGTGGCGGATCCGGGTGGCCCGCCTCGCGGGCGGACCGCCGCCTGCGACCTGGCGGCCCAGCCGGGTGGAAGAAGTGCTGGCCGGGACCTCGGTCCAGGCCACCGTGGAGTTGGAACCGGCCCAGGGGGAGGGCGGGACGCTCACCGGACACGCGCGCTCATCGCCGGACCGCACCAGCAGGCTTCGCGGGCTTGGGTCGGCGACGCTGGATGCATTGAAGCCCGTCCTGGACAGAGAGGAAAGGCGGGCGGCGCTGGAATCGATGGCCTCCATCCAGTTGATTGGGCGAGAGGCCGTGGTGGTGGCGGTCTCGATCGGATCGGCGGCCGAAACGCGGTTCTATGTGGGGACCGCAGTCGTAGAAGGGAATGAGGCTGAGGCCGTGATTGCCGCGATGCTGGACGCCGTCGGTAAACGCGGAGCCAAGGTGGAACGACGGGGGTGGACGATGAAGGATCGTCGCGATGAACTGGAGTCGATGCGGGCGCACTATCGGCGCCTCCGGGAGCCGCAGCGGCAGATGCCGGCGCTGACGCCAGAGGCCAACGGGGATGACGACCCCTCCGACGGAGCGGCCGATCTGTCCCAGGTCCGGCCCGAACGTGCGGGCGGCGCGACGGTGTCTCCCGCGCCGGCCAAGGCCGAGGCGGACTCGCGCACCGAGCAGGCGCAGGCCCGCCCGGGGCAGCGGAGTTCGATGGAAGATGAATACCTGCGCCAACTCGTCACCACGGGAATCCCGGTGCATATCCGCTGCAGCGATGGCTATGAGATCCCCGAAGCGACCGTGAAGGATTTCGGCACATACTCGCTGCTGGTGGAGAGCGATGCGGGCCGCGAGTTGATCTTCAAGCACGGGATTCTCTCGATCCGGCCGCTGCGGGCGGGGAACCAGCTGAAAACGTAACGAACGGGATCGCGGGAACGCGGGATCGCGGGAACACGAGAACTCGACACGCAGTATCCTCGCCTAAGTTTCTGGGACGGGCAGAGGGCGCTGTATCGCGTTCCCGCGTTCCCCTGTTCCCGCGTTCTCGTTTCTGGGAGGTGTAGGTTGTGTCGGATCGCATCGACGATCTCCGCCAGCGCAAAGAGCGCATCGCGGGCATGGGCGGTCCGGAGCGGGTGGGCCGGCAGCACGACGCGGGCAAGCTGACGGCGCGGGAGCGGCTCGAGCGGCTGCTCGATCCGGGAAGCTTCTCGGAGCTCGACATGTTTGTGGCCCATCAGGCCCGCGAGTTTGGCATGGACAAGGTGGACGCTCCGGCCGACGGCGTCGTCACCGGGTATGGCACGATCGACGGCCGTCCGGTGTGCACCTTTTCTCAGGACTTCACCGTGCTGGGGGGCTCGCTCGGTGAGGCCCACGCGCGCAAGATCGTGAAGATTATGGACATGGCGCTGCGCACCGGCGTCCCCATCATCGGACTGAACGACTCCGGCGGCGCGCGCATTCAAGAAGGCGTCGCCAGCCTCGGCGGTTATGCGGAGATCTTTCTTCGCAACACGCTGGCCTCGGGGGTGATCCCGCAGCTCTCGGCGATCATGGGACCGTGCGCGGGGGGGGCGGTGTATTCGCCGGCGATCACCGACTTCGTCGTCATGGTGCGGGGCACGAGCTACATGTTCGTGACCGGGCCGCAGGTGGTGAAGGCGGCCACGCGGGAGGACGTGCAGTCGGAGGAGCTGGGCGGCGCCGCGGTGCATGCTACCCGCAGCGGGGTGGCCCATTTTGTGGCGGACGACGATGCCGCCTGTCTGCTGCTCCTGCGCCGCCTGCTGTCCTACCTGCCGCAAAACAATCAGGAACAGCCGCCGGTGCTCGCCGGCGATGACGATCCGAACCGCATGGACGACGCCCTGGACGGCGTCGTCCCCGACGATCGCACCCGGCCGTATGACATGGCCGAGGTGATCACGCGCGTGGTGGACCGCGGTACATTTCTCGAAGTGCACGCGCAGTTTGCCCGCAACCTGATTACGGGGCTGGCCCGGCTCGGCGGCCGCAGTGTGGGCGTGGTGGCGCAGCAACCGAGGGTGCTCGCCGGCGCGCTCGACCTCAACGCGTCCGCCAAGGGCGCGCGGTTCATCCGGTGCTGCGACGCGTTCAACATCCCGCTGGTCACCTTCGTCGACGTGCCCGGATTTCTGCCGGGCGTGCAGCAGGAGCACGGCGGCATCATCCGCCACGGGGCAAAGCTGCTCTATGCCTACTGCGAGGCCACCGTCCCCAAACTGGCGGTGATCACCCGCCGCGCGTACGGCGGGGCCTACGATGTCATGTCCAGCAAGCACGTCCGCGGCGATCTCAACCTGGCCTGGCCGACGGCGGAGATCGCGGTGATGGGACCGGAGGGCGCCATCGAAGTCGCGTTCCGCAAGGAACTGGCTGCCGCGCCCGATCCGGACGCGTTACGCGCACAGCTGGTGCGCGACTACCGGGCGCAGTTTGCGAATCCATACGTGGCTGCCTCGCGCGGATATGTCGACGATGTGATCGAGCCGCGGCACACGCGCCCTCGCCTGATCGCGGCGCTCACCGCCTTCTCCACCAAGCGTGATCACAACCCGCCGAAAAAACACGGAAACATTCCGCTGTAGGACCCGGGGTCCCCGCACATTGCGCAGTCTGCAATGTGTGGGGTGGCAAACACGGGAACATTCCGCTGTAAAGTTGGAAAATGGAAGAAGGAAGATGGAAGAGGGGAGGATGGGTTTGTCTCCTCTCTTGCGGGAGAGGAAGCGCCGCAGCGGCGAGGAATGTCTAGGGTGGTTTCCCACCGTGAGTGAGACCGCTGATATTCGAAGCAAGGTGCCCTCCGCGCCGGCGGGGCCGCAGCGCGATGCGTCCACGTTGCCGGCGACGCTGGAGTACGTGTCCGCGGACGACAAGAAATTCCGGGACTGGCTGCGCCGCTATCGCGAAGAGATCGCCGGCGAAGCGCCCCCCGATGGCTGGCTGGATGGGTACCTGAAGCACATCTTCTCGGAGCAAGGGAAGAACCGGCACATCTGGTGGGGCGTGTGTGAAGGCCGCAAGATCGGGTTCGCCGTGGGGCTGCTCACCCCGCAGCCTGCCGACCGCCAGCGCGTGGTGGGGATGATCGCCGAGTTCTACGTCTATCCGGAATATCGCCGCGAGGGCTATGGAGCGCGCATGGCGAGCGCGGTGATCGAGTTCCTCCAGGCCAAGGGATGCAATGATATTCACGCGTCCGTGCCGGCCGGCAACGTGCGGGGATTGCGCTTCTGGGAGACCTGCAGCTTCCAGATCGCCCGCTACGTCCTCGTGTACCGGCCCGGCATGAAGAACGAGGAAGAAGAGGAAGAGGAGGAACTGTAAGCCCCGCAGTCCACCCCCATGGACTCCGAGCCCCGGGAGAAGATCGAGACGCCCGACGGTGTTGAGATTCGCCCAACGTACGGTCCGGCCGATGGTGCTGTGGACTACCTGCGCGACCTGGGATTTCCCGGCGAGTATCCATTCACCCGCGGCATCTATCCCACGATGTACCGCGGCCGGCTGTGGACGATGCGGCAGTACGCGGGCTTCGGTACGGCCGAAGAGTCGAACCGCCGGTTCCGATACCTGCTTGGCCAGGGGCAGACCGGGCTGTCGATCGCCTTCGACCTGCCGACGCAGATGGGGTACGACTCTGATCACCCGATGGCGGAACCGGAGGTCGGGAAGGTCGGGGTGGCGATCGACTCACTCCTGGACATGGAGGTGCTGCTGGACGGCATCCCCCTCGATCTGGTGACGACGTCCATGACCATCAACGCCACGGCGGCGATCCTGCTGGCGATGTACATCGCCGTCGCCGACCGCCACGGTGTGCCTGCGGCGGTGCTCGACGGCACCACCCAAAATGACATTCTTAAAGAGTACGTCGCTCGGGGGACGTACATCTTCCCACCGCGGCCCTCGCTGCGCCTGATCACGGATATGTGTGCCTACTGCGCCGACTACTTGCCGAAGTGGAATCCCATCTCGGTGAGCGGGTACCACATCCGCGAGGCCGGGGCGACCGCCGTGCAAGAAGTGGCATTCACGCTGGCCGACGGGATCGCATACCTGCAGGCGGCCGTCGAGGCAGGTCTGAGCGTCGACCGCATCGCCCCCCGGCTGTCGTTTTTCTTCGCCGCGCAGATGAACCTGCTGGAGGAGGTGGCGAAGTTCCGAGCGGCCAGGCGGCTGTGGGCCCGGATCGTGCGGGAGCGCTTCGGCGCCGCAGATCCGCGGTCATGGATGCTGCGGTTTCATACCCAGACGGCGGGCGCCGCGCTCACCGCGCAGCAGCCGGCCAACAACGTCGTGCGGGTCGCGCTGCAGGCCCTGGCGGCCGTCCTGGGGGGGACGCAATCGCTGCACACCAATGCGCGAGACGAGGCCCTGGCGCTGCCGACCGACGAGGCCGCACTGCTGGCGCTGCGCACGCAGCAGATCATCGCATCCGAGAGCGGCGTGGCAGACACAGTCGATCCGCTGGCGGGCGCGTACTACATTGAGGCGCTGACCACCGAGATCGAACGGCGCGCCGAGACGCTGATCCGGCAGGTCGAGGATGCGGGGGGTGTGCTGCGGGCGCTGGAGGCCGGCCTGATGCAGCGGCTGATCGCGGAATCCGCGTACCGCGAGGCCAGACGCGTCGAGACTGGTGAGCAGGTGGTCGTGGGCGTGAACCGGTTCCAGTCGGATGAGGCTGGGCGCCCGTCGATCCTGCGCGTCCCGCCGGAGGTCCTGTCGCGGCAGAAGGCACGCCTGGCGCAGGCGCGGCGCGCACGCAATCACGACGAGGCGCAGCGCGCGCTGATGCGACTGCGCCGGGCCGCGGGAGGCACCGAGAACCTGATGCCCCACATCCTGGCGGCGGTGCAGGCGCATGCGACCATCGGCGAGATCTGCGACACTTTGCGGGCAGTGTTTGGGGTGTACAAGCCGACCGCGGTCATCTAACCGCGAGGGCGTCTTCTTAGTCTACTTGGTCTGCTTGGTCTTCTTGGTCTCCATTCCGGAGCCACCTCACCCTCAGGTGACGATTCACTCTCGAGGCCGTGAAGGGCCCATAGGGCACGTAGACCAAGTAGACTAAGGAGACTAAGTAGACCAAGTAGACGCATTCATGTCCACGGACTCGCTGGTCGAAGAAGCCCTGGCCGGATCCCCGCAAGCATTGGCCCGGCTCATCTCGTTGGTCGAAGACGGTGACCCGGAGGGCCAGGCGGTGCTCCGCGCGCTGCATCCACGCGCCGGCCGCGCGGACCTGATCGGGGTCACCGGCCCGCCCGGGGTCGGCAAGAGCACGCTTGTGGATGCCTGGACGGCGTCGCTGCGGCGGGGGGGCAAGACCGTCGGCATCGTGGCCGTGGATCCCAGCAGCCCGTTCACCGGAGGCGCGCTCCTGGGCGACCGCATACGGATGCAGGACCATTCCACTGATCCCGGCGTGTTCATCCGCAGCATGGCTACGCGCGGCCACCTGGGCGGGCTCGCGCCCGCCACCGCCGATGTGGCGAAGGTCCTCGATGCCGCCGGCTACGACGTGATATTTATTGAGACCGTGGGAACCGGGCAGGCCGAGGTGGATGTGGTTGGCGCCGGCGACACCGTGGTCATCGTGTTAGTTCCGGGACTGGGCGACGCCGTGCAGGCGATGAAGGCTGGCATCATGGAGATCGGCGAGGCCTTTGTCGTCAACAAGGCCGACCACGGAGATGCCGACCGCACCGTGGCAGAGATCACGATGTTGCTGCAGCTCAATCCGGACCGGGGCGACTGGCGCCCGCCGGTGGTGAAGACGGTGGCCACCTCCGCGCGGGGCACCGACGACGCGCTCGCGGCGATCGAGGCCCACCGCCGCTTTCTTGTCGCCAACGGGCTGCTCGAACGCCGGCGCCGGGACCGGCGGCGGGCGGAGATCCTGCGCGTGGTGGAGTCCAAAGCCCGTGACCGCGCGCTGGACCTGATCCGCCGCGGCGGGCGCCTGGACGAACTGGCCGAGCGCGTCTACCGCGGCGAACTGGATCCGTCCACCGCGGCGGACGAACTATTAACCGAGTCTGCCCAGTCTCCCCAGTCTGCTCAGTCTCCACCGTCCGACGCCAACAGACAGTCGTGAATGTTGCGTAGGTAGACTGGGAAGACTGTGTAGACTGGGGAGACCTCTATGTTAGCGCTCGATCATGTTGGTATCGCGGTGCGCCACCTGAGCGACGCGGCCCGGGTCTACGAGACCCTCCTCGGACTGACGATCACGGAGCGGTATGAGCTGCCGGCGGAGGGCGTGCGGATCGCGTTCGTGCGGTCCGGCGCAGTCGATCTCGAGTTCCTCGAGCCGGTCGGCGATGGCGGCCCGCTCGCCACATTTCTGGCCACCCGCGGCCCGGGGCTGCACCACGTCGCGTTTCGCGTGCCCGATCTCAAAGCCGCGCTGGCCGCTGCGGTGGCGGGAGGAGCCACTCCCGTTGAGCCCGCCCCGCGGCGAGGAGCACGAGGATCCCTGATCGCCTTTCTCCATCCATCGACTGCCGGCGGGGTGCTCGTCGAACTCGTGGAGAGATAGACGCTGACCGCGTCTTTTCCTGTAGGATAGTCTCGATGTCCTCAGACGACCTGG
This sequence comes from Candidatus Segetimicrobium genomatis, assembly GCA_005882295.1. Taxonomy (GTDB): domain Bacteria; phylum Sysuimicrobiota; class Sysuimicrobiia; order Sysuimicrobiales; family Kaftiobacteriaceae; genus Telluricultor. Next base: position 12,163 of record VBAI01000028.1, read on the forward strand.
CCACGCCTGCCGGCGCCGCCCGTGTGTTGCGCGCCTTCGGCATCCGTCCCCGCAAACGATGGGGGCAGCATTTCCTGGTCAGCCGGCGCGCGCTGGACCAGATTCTCGCCGCGGCTGACCTGACCGATCAGGACACGGTGCTGGAGATCGGCGCAGGCCTGGGGACCCTGACCGCGGCCCTCGCCGAGCGTGCCGGCCGTGTCATCGCCGTCGAGATCGACCGCGCGCTGCTCCCCGCCCTCCAGGCGGCCGTCGGGTCGTGCCCCAATGTACAGACCATCATCGACGATGCGATGACCATCGATCTGGCCGCGGCGTTCGGTGCCAGTCCGGGGCCGCGGAAGTTCGTGGCCAATCTTCCCTACAACGTGGCGTCGGCGCTGATCGTGGCGTTGCTGGAGCCTCCGCTCGGCGTGCAGCGGATGGTCGTGACCGTACAGCGTGAGGTGGCCGGGCGGCTGTCCGCGCGTCCGGGCACGAAAGACTATGGCATCCTGTCGGTGGCGGCGCAATTCCGCGCGGAGGTAGCTGTGGTGGACACCCTTCCGGCCTCCGCCTTCATGCCTCCGCCGGAGGTGGAATCGGCGGTCGTTCGTCTCGAGACGCGCGAGCGGCCGGTATGCCCCGTGCTCGACGAGGGCATGTTCTTCCGGGTCGTGCGCGCGGCGTTTAGCCAGCGGCGCAAGACCGTGCGGAACGCGCTGGCCGGCGGCTTTCCGATGCCCGCATCCGACGCCGAGGCCGCCTGCCTCCAGGCCGGCGTCGCGCCGGGCCGGCGCGGGGAGACGCTGCACCTCGTGGAATTTGCCGCACTCGCCGATGCCGTGACGAAGATGGTGGGGCAGAGGAACGCCGGTGTGGCGCAGGAAGGAGTGTCCTGACCGGCGATGGCAGAAGTGGAAGAAAACTGGCAAGACTTCTACTGCCACCCCACAAATTCACACGACGAATTTGTGGGGGCCCCGGCTCCGGATCATCAACGCAGAGGAGGCGGTCGACGCTGGAAGAGAACTGGCAAGATTTCTATTCGGCCAGCGCGCGGGTGATGACCCGCTCCCTCATCCGGGAGCTGCTCAAGCTCACCCGGCGGGGGAACATCATCTCTTTTGCCGGCGGCTTGCCCGATCCCGCCACGTTTCCCGTCGAAGAGATCAAAGCCATCACGGCAGGGCTGCTGGAGCGCGAGGCCAACCTGGTCTTGCAGTACGGTCCCACGGAGGGCGATGCGCGCCTGCGCGATGAGCTGGTGAAATGGATGGCTAAGGATGGGATCCACATCTCGCGGGACCAGGTGCTGGTCACGCTGGGATCCCAGCAGGGCCTGGACCTGGTCGGGCGCGTGTTCCTCGATCCTGGAGATCTGGTCATCGTCGAGCTTCCCTCGTACATGGCTGCGCTGCAGGTCTTCCGCAGTTACCGGGCGGAGATGCGCGGTGTCCCCCAAGACGACGCCGGGATGCGGGCCGACGTGCTGGAAGAGACGCTGGCGCGCCTGGCCCGCGACGGACGCCGCCCCAAACTGATCTATGTGGTGCCGGACTTCCAGAACCCGTCGGGCGTGACGATGTCGAATGACCGCCGCCTGCGGCTGCTCCAGCTGGCCCGGCAGTACCGGACGCTGGTGGTCGAGGACAATCCGTATCGCGAGTTGTCTTTCGAGGGCGCACCACCGCCCCCGCTGGCGGCGCTGGACCGGGAGGGCCGCGTCATCTACCTGTCCACCTTCAGCAAGACCCTGTGTCCTGGGCTGCGCATCGCGTGGATCGCGGCGTCTGTGGAGTTCATCGGGCGGTTTGTCACCGCCAAGCAGGGCATGGACCTGTGCTGTCCGGCGTTGACGCAGGCCATTGCGGCGGAGTTCTGTGCCGCCGGCCATCTGTCCAGCAGGGTCGGCGCGATTGTAGAACGATATCGTCGCAAGCGCGACACGATGCTGACCGCGCTGGCGAGGGAGATGCCCCCCGGCGTGACCTGGACCCATCCCCAGGGCGGCCTGTTTCTCTGGGTGCGGCTGCCGGACGGCATGGACACGGAACGATTGTTGCCGCTGGCAGTCGAAGAAGGCGTCGCCTATGTGGTGGGGGCGGGGTTTCACGCCGACGGCGGCGGACGCAACGCCATGCGGCTGAACTTCTCATTTCCCTCGGAGCCGGAGATCGAGGAAGGCGTTCGACGCCTGGCGCGGCTCGTACAGAGAAACCTTCCGTCGGCAGTTCGTGCAAAATAGCGGGAACGCGGGATAGCGGGAACACGGGAACGCGAGACTGCCGGGCTGCTGGTCGGTCGTTGTTCCCGCGTTCCCCCGTTCCCGCGTTCCCGTCAGTTTCTTTTCTGCGCGACTTGCGCCGGAGTCAGGGCGATGAGATCCTGGGCCACCACCACCGTGATGTCCGCGCCGGCGCCGGGCTCGTATGTCACGGGCTTCCGGCCAAGCAAATCTGCCAGGGCGCGGGCCACCTCGGGCCGGCCTGTCCGGTCGATCACGGTGGTGGTTTGTGCCAGCCGCAGGGCTGCTTCCACCCGCACAATCCGGAATCCCAATCGCTCCAACCGCTGCGCGGTCTGGCGCGCCAGTCCGGGCACGCCGCTCGCGTTCAGCACCTCGACGGCGATGGACGCCAGCGTCTGTGGGTTCACTCCCACGAACATCTCCGCAACCACCTGTCGCATCTGGGCCTCGTCGACATAGACGTAGATCGGCCCGGCTTCACCAGGCAGCGTGGCGGTCTTGATATCTGTCGTATGCAGCCCCCTGGCGAACAGTCCGAGGGAGATCAGTTCGCTGACGCTGAGGTTGGTCTGCGTGTGATGCACGAACGCCTGCAGGAGCTTCGGTGACGAGAGCACCGCCGCCGGCGACTTGAGCTTGCCGACCAAGGCCAGAAAGACTTGCTGCTGACGTCGCACCCGGCCAATGTCGCCTTCATCATCGTGGCGGAAGCGCATGTACTGCATGGCCTGGTCGCCAGACAACACCTGGCGGCCCTTGGTTAAGTCGATATGCAGGTCCGCCCATCGATCGGTGTACTTCATGTCCTTCTCGACGTCGACCTCGATGCCACCGATCGCGTCGATAATCTGCCCAAACGACGCCGGCCCGAGCTTCACATAGTAATGCACCGGCACGCCCAGCAGGTCTTCCACCGTGCGGATGGTGAGCCGCGGGCCGCCGGCGGCATAGGCGGCGTTGATCCGGTCGGGGCCGAGGCGGGGGATGACCGTGAAGGTGTCCCGCGGAATGGACAGCACATTGACCCGTGCACGTTGTGGGTCGAAGCTCACCAGCATCAACGTATCCGAACGAGACACCGGCAGGACCTGATGCCGTTCATTGATGGTGATATCCACGCCGATCAGGAGGATGTTGGCCCGCCCGGTAAGGCGGAACGGCCAGGCGAATGGCCGTGCCGTGCCCGATGGTCTGCTGACGATGGCGCCGCCCGTGAATGTGCCGGCGTGGGTGACCGTGTACAGGTACAGTCCCACTCCGGTCCCCAGCACCATGACCGGGAGCGCGGCGAGGAGCCAGCGCCAGGAAGCCCGCCAGCGACCCCGCAGTGCCCACAGGTGCTGGAGTGGTGCGGGAGGACGCCAGGCAAGCTTGCGCCACACGTTGGTGTTCCTGGGGCGACGATTCATGGTCCCGATATCACGCGGGCGGGAAAACTCCCGCCCGCAAGGCGTTACCTATGATACGCCATCCACACCTGCCGCGCAAAGGAGTTTCGGCGAGGCACACCTAACCAGAGATACAACATCCGACCTGAACCCGTTTCTCCTGCTGCGACGATGTGCTTGCGAGCCGTACTGAGACCCGCTCGACGCCCAACGGAGGTGTGTCCCATATGCCTGTAGAGGTTGGGAAGCCGGTGGAGGGAGGGAAGCCCGTGAAGGAGCTTCATCTCAACGCCTACGCCAAAGTGAACCTCACCCTCAACGTGGTGGGAGCGCGCAGTGATGGGTATCATGAGATCGAGTCGGTCATGCATACCATTGCCCTGCATGATTCGATCACGCTGCGGGAGGCGGGCACAGGCGTTGAGGTACTCGTCACGAACAGCGAGGTCCCCAACGATCACCGCAACCTGGTGGTCCGGGCGGCCCAGTTGCTGCGGGACGCGTTCGCCGTGGAGCGCAATGTGCAGATTGAGCTCGTGAAACGCATTCCGGCGGCCGCGGGTTTGGGCGGCGGCAGCTCGGACGCGGCGGTGACGCTGCTGGGATTGGCGCAACTGTGGAAACTCCGGCTCGATGGCCGCGAGTTGATGGCGCTGGCGATGAAACTGGGGTCGGACGTGCCCTTCTTCCTTGAAGGTGGAGCGGCGGTGGCGCGCGGGCGGGGCGAACGCCTGGCATTCCTGCCCCCGCTGCCGACCACCTGGGTCGTCCTGGCTCGGCCTCAGGTGGCAGTGACGACGGAGTGGGCCTACCGGCAGCTGAATCCGGCGGCCATCGCGGCGCGGCCGGATACGACCGCGATGGCAGACGCCGTGAAGCGCGAGGATGTGCGTGATGTCGGACGGTTGTTGCGGAACGTCTTCGAGGACCTGATCACGGCCGCCCATCCCCTCGTCGGTGACGTCAAGAAGCGGATCCTCAGAGGGGAAGCTTACGGCGCGGCCCTCAGCGGAACCGGTCCTACGGTCTTCGGGCTGATGGCCAACGAGGCGGCGGCGCGCAAGGTTGCTGAGGAGCTGCAGGCGCTGCCGGAGGTGGACGTGCAGGTGACCCGCACATTCGCGGAAGAACGCTAACAGCCGAGTCGGAGAGTTGAAGAGTTGGAGAGTTGAAGAGTTGGGGCCATCCAACTTTCCAACGCTCCAACTTTCCAACTGTAGTAGAAACCAGAGGGGGTGACATCCAGTGAATTGGGTTGCCATTGTGATCGCGGCTATCGCGCAGTTTATCATCGGCTGGGTCTGGTATGGTCCGCTCTTCGGCAAGACGTGGATGTCGATGATGGGCATGAGCCAGCAGAGCATGAGCCGTGAGGGCATGGGGAAGACCATGACCTTAACCTTTATCGGCTCGCTCGTGACCGCGGCCGTGCTGAGCATGCTGGTCGGCTGGATGGGTGCGAAGACGCTGGGCGCCGGCATTGCGGCCGGGTTCTGGGCGTGGCTTGGTTTCGTGGCCACCGTGACCCTGGGCGGGGT
>VBAI01000029.1:0-19661 GCA_005882295.1 Candidatus Segetimicrobium genomatis
CGCTCACCGGTCCCCACCTGCAGGCGGCGCTGCTGCGCGATGGCCTGCTGCTGGCGATGGATCTCCTGCTCCAGGAGTTTGGCCCGCAGGATGCGCATCGCTTTCTCACGGTTCTGATGCTGCGACCGCTCATCCTGGCAGGCCACCACGAGGCCGGTGGGGAGGTGGTGGATCCGCACAGCGGTTTCCACCTTGTTCACGTTTTGCCCCCCGGCGCCGCCGGCCCGGTATGTTTCGATCTCGATCTCGTCTGGCCGGATCTGCACGTCCACCTCTTCGGCTTCGGGCAACACCGCCACCGTCGCGGTCGAGGTATGAATCCTGCCTGACGACTCTGTGGCGGGCACACGCTGCACCCGGTGAACGCCGCTCTCATACTTCAAGCGGCGATACACCCCCCGGCCCTGGATGCTGAAGATGATTTCTTTGAATCCGCCTAATGCCGAGGGGTTGCTCTGCAGCACCTCCACCTTCCAGCGGTTGCGTTCCGCGTAGCGCGAGTACATCCGGAAGAGATCGCCCGCGAAGAGACCGGCCTCCTCCCCCCCGGCCCCGGCGCGGATTTCCATGATGATGTTGCGGTCGGCCAGCGGATCTTTCGGGGTCAGGAGGTCCCGCAGCTTTGCTTCCAGCGCGTGCTGACTGGCTCGCAGCCGTGCCTCTTCGGCACGGGCGAACTCGCGCAGTTCCGGATCCTGCTCGTCTCGCGCCATGCTGGCCGCCTCGTCGGCTTCCTTTGAGACCCGCTGGAACTCGCGGAAGGCCGTGACTGTCTCTTCCAGCGCCGACTGCTCGCGCGCGGCCTTCTGGAACCGCTCCTGATCCTGGAGTATGCGCGGGTCGGCCATGGCGTGCAGCAGCTCGTCGTACCGGGCTGCCAGCGCCTGGAGTTTGACCAGCATGGCATTGCGGTCAACGCTCATCACCCACTCATTATAAACGAGGGACTGGCGCCCTCCCGTTCGACCACCTCGCGCAGCGCACGGGTGGCCACTTCGACCTGCCGGTCGTCCGGTTCGCGCGTGGTCAACCGCTGCAACCACAGCCCTAGCAGCATCACCGGACGCAGCCAGCGGTGCCGGCCCCCCGCGCGGATGACCTCGTAACTGATCCCGGCGACCAGGGGGATGGCCCCCACGCGCAACGCGATCCGCCACAGCAGCGGTGGGCGTCCCAGAAACGAGAACACGATCACGGCAACGATCATGACTATCAGCACGAAACTGGTCCCACAGCGGAGGTGAAACCGGCTGAACGTCTGCACGGCACCGGGCTCCAGCGGGGCATCGTGTTCATACGCATTGACTGCCTTGTGTTCGGCGCCATGGTACGCGAAGACACGGGCCATCTCGGCAGAGCGGCCGACCGCGGCCAGATAGCCCACCAGCGTCGCGACCCGCAAGGCCCCCTCGGCGAGGTTAAGGGCGTAGACGTTTCCGAGGAAGCGGTCCACCAGCCGGATCAGGGCCGCGGGCAGAACGAAAAATAGCCCGACCGCCACCACCAGCCCCCCCGCGACTGCTGCCCCGACCTGACCGGCCGTCAGCGGCCGGTCCGCACCCGCGGCGACGCCTGCCGACCACAACAGCGACCGGACGCCGATGGTCAAGGTGTCGTAGAGGGCGATGACCCCGCGAAGAACCGGCAGCCGCAGCCAGCGGCGGCGAACGAGCGGTGAGGGGCGTGCTTCGGTGAACACCGCAATCGCCCCGTCGGGGGCCCGCACCGCGGTCGATGTCCATCGCGGTGAACGCATCATCACGCCCTCGATCACTGCTTGACCGCCGATTACCAGTCGAGAGTTCGCATTGGCCATGACGGTTTGGCGCTGAACCTACACGATCTACACAATCTACACGATCCACACAATCTAAACCTACCCTCTCTTGTCGTTGGATTGTGTAGGTTGTGTAGGTTGTGTAGATTGTGGTTTCCCCGGCACGACGTGGTGTTCCCGACACCGCGCTTCATACACTTCACGCGCGCCGACCAGGATGATTGGATCGCTGTAATGCGCCGGCTCCCCGTTGACCAGCCGCTGGGTGCGGCTCGCCGGCGCGCCGCACACCATGCAGATAGCCTGCAGCTTGTCCACGGACTCGGCAAGCGCCAGCAGGCGAGGCATCGGTCCGAATGGCTCGCCGCGGAAATCCATGTCCAGGCCGGCGGCGACCATCCGGACGCCGCGATCCGCAAGCTCCTGGACAATCTCTGGGAGCCGGTCGTCAAGAAACTGCGCTTCATCTACGGCCACCACGGTCACGCCTTCACCCAGCTGCTCGAGGATCTCCGCGCTGCGGTGCAGTGGAATGGCGTCCAGCCGCGACCCATCGTGGGAGGCCACCAGATGGCGGCTGTACCGGTCGTCGAGGGCGGGCTTGAACACCTGCACGCGCTGCCGGGCGATTTGCGCCCGCCGCACCCGGCGGATGAGCTCCTCGCTCTTCCCGCTGAACATGCTGCCGCAGATGACCTCGATGCGGCCACGGCCCCTGGTACTGTCCACCCGTGTACCCCCTTTAAGGAAAAAGGAAGAGGGGGAAACAGCACTTCCCCTCTTCCCTTTTCCTTCTTCCTTTTCGCTTTTCGGCTAGACTTTGAGCCCGTACTTCTTGGCGAACTTCTGAACGCGACCTTCGGCATCGATGAACTTCCGCTGCCCCGTGAAGAACGGATGGCAACGGGAACAGATCTCGACGCGGATGTCCTTCTTCGTGGACCCGGTCACAAAGGTGGTGCCGCAGGAGCCACAGATGACGGTGGCCTGGTAGTACTGGGGATGGATGCCCTTTTTCATGTAGTTGCGACCTCTCTCTCGACAACGGGAACGCGCGAACAGGGGAACGCGAAACTGCATCGACCCTCTGTATCCGTGTGGTTCCCGATAGGGAACCATCCGCGATTGTACCACACCGCACGCGGAGAAGAAACTCGAAGCCCGGGGCGCGAATCAATAATAATTGGGGGATAGCTCGGCCTTTGTTCCCGCGATCCCGCGTTCCCGCGATCCCGTCGGTTAGAGGTATTTCAGCGGATTCAGCGGCCGGCCGTTGACGCGGATCTCAAAATGCAGGTGCGGACCGGTGGCGATGCCCGTGGAGCCTACCAGCGCGATCGGTTGCCCGGCGCGGACCATCTCCCCGGCACGGACCAGGAGTTTGGACGCATGCCCATAGACGGTGCTGACGCCGTCGCCGTGATCGATGATCACGGCCCGGCCGTACCCCTGGTACCACCCCGAGAAGGTGACCCGCCCCGCCCTGGCGGCATAGATCTGCGTGCCATACGGGGCGGCGATATCAATCCCGTTGTGGTGGTGCTGCCATCGCCACCCAAATCGGGATGACAGCGCTCCCCGGGCCGGCCAGACGAAACTCTGGGCGATGCTAACGACCGAACCTCTGGTCGGCGAGGTGATCCGGCGGGGAATATCGATGGCGCCCCCGGGGATGACCAACCGCTGCCCCGGTTGAACCAGGTCTCCGCTGCGAAGTTCGTTGGCTTCGACGATGGCGTCCACGGAGAGTCCGTGCGTCTGTGCGATTTCCCACAGCGTTTCGCCCTGGCCGACGACCACCGTGAATGGCCGGGACGTCTGCCGTGGTAAGGGAGGAGCCGCGCGGGTCGCCGCTGGCGCCGGCGGAATGAGCCGGCCGGGGATCATCAGGCGCTGGCCTACCTGGATCAGATCATCGTTGCCGATGCCGTTCGCTGCAACCAGCCCTTCGACCGTCAGATCGTAGGACTGAGCAATCTGCCAGAGGGTTTGGCCTTCCTGCACGACAATCGAGGCTTCAGCAGATACGGCGCTGGCAGCCGGAGTCGTGAGCGATGCCGATGAGCCGCGTACCGTCGGGCGCGGCGCGGCACGGACTGCGGGGGGCCGGGAATCCCCAGCCACCGGCAGCGGCGGCGTCAAGGAGATCGCCGGGATGGTGGCAGATGACCACAGAGTCCGCACCGCGCGACTCTGGGCCGCTGCCACGGTGAGAAATGGAACCGTGTCGGAGGGAGACCACCCCAACGGGGTGTCGGAAGAGTCGAATGCCGGAATAACCAGGAAGCCAACAACCAGCAGTCCGCCCCAATATCGCCGTGCCGTCTGTCGCATTCGTCCACCTGTCTCCGGTAACGAGCCGAGGAAACGTGGGAGGGCCGGACGCATGAGTATGCCGGAAAAATTCGCCCTCCGTATTCGCCTCGGGGTATCGAATTCCTGCCCGTGGTCGCGGGCATTTAGACAGGTGGGGGCAGACAGGAGCGGCGGGAGGACCCGGACGCGCAGGATCTCGCGCGTGCTCGCTCAGGCTCGCCCGTGCGCGCTCTCTGACCGCGCGCGGCGGTGGCGAACACCCGCTCGACCGCAGAGGGCGCGACGCCGACGGCGCCTACTGCGCGTCTTCTTCGGCGCTCTTCACGATGGACTTCAGGAAGGCCTGGTTGTTCGCGGTTTTGCGCAGGCGGTCCAGGATGAGTTCCGTCATGGCAACCGTGTCCAGCTGCTCCAAGCTCTTGCGCAGCACCCAGACTTTCCGCAGCTCGTCTTCGGTGAGGAGCAGCTCCTCGCGGCGGGTCCCGCTCATCTTAATGTCGATCGCCGGGAAGGTGCGCCGCTCCTGGAGCTTGCGGTTGAGATGCATCTCCATGTTGCCGGTTCCCTTGAACTCCTCGTAGATCACATCGTCCATGCGGCTACCCGTATCGATCAGCGCGGTGGCCACGATGGTGAGACTGCCGCCTTCCTCAATCTTGCGCGCCGCGCCGAAGAAGCGCTTCGGCCGGTGCAGCGCCGCGGGGTCGAGACCACCCGACAGCGTGCGCCCGGACGGCGGGATGACCAGGTTGTTGGCGCGGGAGAAGCGGGTGAGGCTGTCCAGGAGGATGACCACGTCGCGGCCACCCTCCACCAGGCGTTTGGCGCGCTCCAATACAAGGTCCGCCACCTGGATATGCTCCTCCGGCGGGCGGTCGAAGGTGGACGCCACCACCTCCGCCTCGACCGACCGGCGCATGTCGGTGACTTCTTCAGGGCGTTCGTCCAGCAACAACACCATCAGGTAGATCTCCGGGTCGTTGGAGACCACCGCCTGGCCGATCTTCTTCAGCAGCGTCGTCTTACCGGCCTTGGGCGGCGAGACAATCATCGCCCGCTGGCCTTTGCCGATTGGGGCGAACAAATCCAGCATCCGCGTGGTGATATCGCCGTTGCTCTCCAACTTGATGCGCTCGTGCGGGAAGACCGGCGTCAGCCGCTCGAAATCCGGGCGGGAGCGCGCCTGCTCGGGATCCAGGCCGTTGACGGCCTCCACCCGCAGCAACGCGTAGTACTTCTCGTTGTCCTTGGGGGGCCGGACCTGGCCCAGCACCTCATCGCCGACCCGCAGTCCGAACCGTTTGATCTGCGAGGGCGAGACGTAAATATCTTCAGAACCCGGGAGGTAGCCCTCATGTCGCAGGAAGCCGTACCCCTCCGGCATGATCTCAAGAATGCCCGAGCGGAGCATCAGCCCGGATTGTTCAGTTTGCGCCTGCAAAATTCGCATGATCAACTCCTGTTTGCGGTACCGCCTGTAATTCGGGATGTTGAGCTCCTTGGCCATATCCTGGAGCTCATTGATCGTCTTGGGCTCTAACTCAGCGATTGCCGTCACTGCCCATGCACCTCCGCGTGCGTGTATACCACCGCCCGCTCACGGGTAGACGGTCGACCCCGTGGGCGGGAGCCATCATCTGGACAGGAGCCGCGTGATCTCAGACTGTGGTCTTCCGCCGTTCTAGCTCACTCTGCAGTTTCCGCCAGTCGGCGAGGAACCGCTCCTGCCCCAGATCAGTGAGCGGATGCTTAAAGAGCTGCTCAACCACCTTGAACGGGATCGTCGCGATATGCGCGCCGGCCAGGGCGGCCTGGGTCACATGCAGCGGATGGCGGAGGCTGCTGGCCAGCACCTGTGTGGCAAACCCGTATGTCTTGAAGATCTGCACGGCGTCGCGGACGACCTGCATCCCATCCTGCCCAATGTCGTCCAAGCGTCCCAGAAAGGGACTGACGAAGTATGCGCCCACCTTGGCGGCCAGCAACGCTTGATTGACTGAGAACGTCAGCGTGACGTTGATGCGGATGCCTTCGCGCACCAGCGCGGCTCCGGCCATGATGCCGTCCTGGGTGGCCGGCACCTTCACCACCACGTTGGGCGCCCAGGTGGTGTACTCTTTGCCCTGCCGGATCATGTCGTCGGGCTTGTCGCTGGTGGTCTCCACGGAGATGGGACCGCTGGTGATGGATGCAATCTCGCGCACCACCGTGCGGTAGTCCATGCCTTCGCGGCTCACCAGGGTGGGGTTGGTGGTCACGCCGTCCAGGATCCCCCAGCGGTGCACCGTGCGAATTTCCTCCAGGTTCGCCGTGTCAAGGAAGAATTTCATTGCCGTCTCCCCCTCGAGGTCACTTTCCCGTGGCTTCAATGTAAGCGACGTCGCCCACGTCGCCGACTTTCAAGAACAAGAGCGCATCGCCGGGCTGCAGATCCTTCAGGTCCGCGACGGTGTTATTGCGATACACCGCATTCGCTCGAGCCACGCGGAATGTGCGCTGAGCTTTGTTCAACTCTTCGACCACCATCAGGGTCGGCGTGCCCACGCGAATGTCCTTCAGCATCCCCTTGGAGAAGTCGTAACGCCCCAGCGAGTCCATCACCTTGTCCAGCGCCCAGGCGACGTCCGCCCGCGTCGCCGCCTGCGCGGGCCGGAAGCTGCGGTCAGGCAGGACGGGGAGCAGCCCCTTCTCGATGGCCACCCCCACCGTGCCGCGCAGCGCTGCCGGAATCTCCGCCGCGTCGGATACCGCCGGCGGTCGCGAAGGTACCTCGCCCAGTCCCATCGCCCTGACCATCACCGCCGCCAGGTCTATGCGGGTGAGATCTGCCTTTGGCCGGAAGGTGTTGTCGGAATAGGCGGGCAGGACGCCTCGGTACAGCGCCAGCGTCAGCGTGGTGGGATCTTGCTTTGTGGTCTGCGTGGCGATCAACTCATAGCGACCGGGCAGGACAGGCTCGTCGTTCTGGTCCAGTTGCCTCCACTGCGTGACATAGTCGAACGATTTTCCCGCCGCCAGGGTGAGCGGCTCTTTCATGGGCAGGAAGGCCCGCCCCAGCGACCACTGCGCCACGTCGACTCCGTCCGCGTTTCTGATCACAAAGTCGAAGAACTGAGAGTTGGCAAATTCAAACTTGACATCCGCGGTTCCGGCGTTGCTGATGGTGAAATGGAGTTCCAGGTTATCCGTCGGTGCATAGACCGGTTTGTCCGTGGTCAGCACATACACCACCGCGCCCTTGCGCACCTCGGCCCGGAGCGGCGACACCGAACCAAGATTCGTGATCACGGCCACGGCCGGTTGCATCTCCTTGGGGATATCGGCGACATCCTTGAACGCCGGGAGGGGCACCCCCTGGCCCGCAACGCCGAGCACCCGGGTCAGCAAGACGGCAAATTCCCCGCGGGGTACCGTGCCGGCGGGATTGAACTTGTCGGTGCTGAGCTTGAAGATTCCCTTGGCCGCCAGGCGTTCAATAGCCCGCTGCGCCGGCACCCCCGCAATATCGGTGAAGATAGCGCCCCAGGCTGGGATGACGGCGATAGCCGCCAATGCGAGGGTCCCCCATCCACACAAGCGTAGGGTGCGGTTTGTTCGTGTCGTCATCGATCTCCCCTATAGCTCATCCGCTGTTGGGAATAACAGGTGGCTGACCAGTGCCGTACCAACTTGATTGGGCTCGCCTTCTGTTCTCAGTCCCTTTGGGATCTTCGGAGGATTGGCCTAGCTATCAAGTTGGTACGGCACCAGGTAACCGCCGGCTGATGGGTCCAGGGTACGTGCGTGGCGTCGCAAACCGTGCGAGCGAGCCGGGCGGGTCGGAATTTCCAGCCTACACGCCGTCGGGGATTCCCACTGCTCCGAGGCTCTCGGGGGGTTTCTCTATCCTGCGAGAAATCCCTGCCGGTGCCCTTGCCTACCATCTTCATTATACCTCATCCTCATCCTGCTCAGGCTCCCCCGGGCCTACATCCGCTCGGGGACGCCGATGCCCAGCAGGCCTAGCCCGGTCCGCATCACGGTGGCCACCCCGGCTACCAGTTGGACGCGGCTGCGGCGCAACGCAGCAGAATCGGCCTGCAGGACGGGCACATCGTGATAGAATCCGTGAAACGCCTGCGCCAGCGCAAACAGATAGTTGGCCACCACGTGGGGGTAGTACCCCTGCAGCGCCTCCGCGACAACCTCGGGGAAGTTGCCCAGGGCCAGGACAAGCGCCCACTCCGCGGGAGTCCCGGTGGCCACAGGGTCGAACGGGCCCTCCGCCGCGCGGTCACCGCCCTTGCGCAGAATACCGCGGGCGCGCACGTAGGTGTACTGCAGGTAGGGTGCACTGTCTCCGTCCAGGGCAAGCATCCGATCCCAATCGAAGACGATATTCTTCACGCGGTTCTGCGAGAGGTCCGCGTACTTGATCGCGCCGATGCCGACGATCCGTGCCACCTCATCTTTTTCAGGCTCGGACAATTCAGGATTCTTCTCTTCCACCAGCCGGCGGGCCCGCGCCATCGCTTCGTCCAGGACATCCTCCAGGAAGACCACCCGGCCGCGGCGGGTGCTCATGCGGCCCTCCGGGAGCTGGATGAGTCCGAAATCCACGTGCACGTAGTCCACGTCGCCAAACCCGAGCTTACGCAGGGTGGCAAACAACTGCTGGAAGTGTAGCCGCTGGTCGGCGCCGACCACGTAGAGGATCTTGGAGGGATGGAACGTCCGCAGCCGGTAGATCGCCGTGGCCAGATCGCGGGTGTGGTAGAGGGTGGCCCCGTCACTCCGGCGCAGGATCAGCGGCGTCTTGATCCCCACGTCATCCAGCCGGACAATCAGCGCGCCCTGATCCTCCACGGCAATACCCCGACGCACCGCGGTCTCGATCACCTCGCCCATCTTGTCCTCGTAAAAACTCTCGCCCAGCGTGTGGTCGAATCGCACCTCGAGCAGGTCGTAGATCTTCTGAAACGCAGCCAGGCTGTGACGGACAAACTCGTGCCACAGCGCTCTGGCGTCCGGGTCGCCCTGCTCCAGGCGCAAATGCCACTGCCGGGCCTGGTCGCGCAGCGACGGATCGCGGCGGGCTTCCGCGTCGAACTTCACATAGAGGCGGAGCAGTTCCCCGATGGGGTCCTGTGCGTAGGCCTCGCGATCCAGCCAGGCGTGATACGCGTACAAGAGCGTGCCGAACTGCGTGCCCCAGTCGCCCAGATGATTGTCCCCGATCGGCTGGTAGCCGGCAAACTTGTGCAGCTCGTACAGCGCCGCGCCGATGATCGTGGACCGCAGGTGTCCCACCGACATCTGCCGGGCCACATTGGGCGCCGAGAAGTCGATCACCACCGTGCGGCCCCCGCCGGCATCGAGCGCGCCGTAGCGATCGCCCATCCGGTGCACGTCCCCCATCACCCCGGCGGCAAACGCTCCGCGCGCAAAGGTGAGGTTGAGGTAACCGCCGCTGGCCTGTGCCGACTCGAGCAGCGGACCCAGCGTCACCGTCCGCGCCAGCCTGGCGGCGATCTCCTGGGGAGAGGCATGCAGCGCCGCCGCCAGCGGGAAGCATGGAATGGCGAGATCGGCGGGGACGCCGGCGGGTGGAGTCGCGAGTGAGAGGCCGACGTCGGCGCCGGCGATCCGGCGTACCGCCTCCAGCGCCGCGCGCTTGGCGGCCTCGTATGTGTAGACCATGCCAGCATTATACGCGGGGGCGCGAACTGCCGGGAACGCGGGAACGGGGGAACGCGGGAACGCGAGAACAACCCCGCACGAAAGGATTAGGTCGCGTTCCCGTGTTCCCGCGATCCCGTGTTCCCGTCTGTTTGAGGCAGTTCAAGCAGGAACGAGTTTGCCCAGGACCACGGGATGGGTCGCGCCGGTCGCGGACGGCACGTTGGAGGGGTTGCCGGCCACCGTTTCGTTGGCGAGGATGGCGAACGCCACCGCCTCTTTGGCCCGGCTCGCGATCCCCCATTCGTCCGTCGTACGCACCTGTGCCGGCCGGAGCGCCTGCGCCAGCCATTCTCGCAAGACGGGGTTGTGACTGCCTCCTCCGCCAAGCATGACGTCGTCGACGCCCCCGCGGGGCACCAGGAACGCGCGGTACGCGCGTGCGATCGATTCAACGGTCAGCCGTGTGGCGGTGGCCACGACATCGGCGTCCGACAAACCGCGCTGCCGGGCGGTGGCCAGCAGTGCGGTTGCATACCCCTGACCAAACTTCTCGCGCCCGGTGGTCTTGGGCGGCGGTGATGAGAAGTATGGATCCGCCAGCAGCGTCTCCACGAGCGCCGCATCCGGCCTGCCGGCAGCGGCCAGCACGCCGTCATGATCAAACTCCAGTGTTCCACCACTGATCAGTTCCACCACGCCGTTGATCACCATATTGCCTGGACCGGTGTCAAAGGCCAGGACCGTGTCGATCCCGCCGCCGCGGGGGAGGTAGGTCACGTTGCCGATACCTCCGAGGTTCTGCACGGCGCGTGCCCGCTGCTCGTCACGGAACAACAAATAGTCGGCGTACGTCACCAGAGGCGCTCCCTGCCCGCCTGCGGCCATGTCCCGGACGCGAAAGTCACTCACCACCGGTATCCCGAGGCGCTCCGCGATCACGGCCGCCTCTCCGATCTGCAGCGTCGACCCCCTGCCATCGGCGTGTGGAGGAATGTGATACACAGTCTGGCCGGGCGACGCGATCAGGTGTACCTGGTCCGACCGCAGGTGCGCCGCGGCAATGGCCGCCGCCGCCGCCTGCGCGAAGAGCGTGCCTAGGCGGAAGTTGAACGCACAGATCCGCTCCACGGTTCCCGTGGACGTGGAGAACAGCGCGAACAGCTCCTGGCGGTCCTGCGCCGGATAGGGAACGGCGACACAGGCGATGATCTCGGCGCGGGTCCGCACGCCGGATCCACGCACGCGGACCACCGCGGCGTCGATCCCGTCCGCCGACGTTCCGGACATCAGCCCCACAATAATCTTGGGATCCGCGGCCCTCAAGGCGGCCCAGTCGGTCACGACCGAGTCTCCGGACCGCCCGCCGCGGCGCGCTGCAGCGCGCCGCGGACCGCCCCATCGGCTGCCTGGAGCAGCGCGTGGGCACGCTCGCGGCCCACGCCGGCCCGGGCCATGACGATAGCGGTTTTCACCTCTCCACCGGCCCGGGTCAGCCAGATCCGCGCGTCCTCCGGAGAACAGTTCACCGCCTGGGCGATGATCCGCACCGCCCTCGCGGCCAGCTTCGCGTTGCGCGGCTGCACGTCCACCATCAGGTTGCTATACACCTTGCCCAACCGGGCCATCGTCACGGTGGTCAGCATGTTGCAGATCAGCTTCTGCGCCGTCCCCGCCTTCATCCGCGTGGATCCGGTCAGCACCTCCGGCCCCACCTCAGGCGTGATGGCGATGCCGGCGAGTTGCGCCAGCTCGGATCCCGGCACGCAGGTGATCGCCACCGTCGCCGCACCACGGCGGCGCGCCTCGCGCAGCGCCCCCAGCGTAAACGGGGTCGTGCCGCTGGCCGCCAGTCCCACGACGACATCGCGAGCGCCCACGGCGCGCTGTGCGATGGCGGCCGCCCCCAGCGCGGGATCGTCCTCCAGCTCTGCGGCCGAACCGGCCTGAGCGTATTCTCCACCGGCCACGATCGCCTGGACCTGCTCGGCGGTGACGCCAAACGTCGGCGGGCATTCCACGGCATCCAGCTGCGCAATCCGGCCGCTGCTGCCGGCCCCCACGTAGATCAGCCGGCCTCCCCCCGCGAGCGCGCGCGTCGCCGCCTCAACCGCCTCGGCGATCCGCGGAATCTGCGTAGCCACGGCATCCGCCACCGTGCGGTCTTCGGCGTTGATTACCTGCAGCATCTGTTCTGTGGACAGGAGATCGAAGTCCATAGACCGGGGATTGCGCATCTCTGTGACCGGCAGCGCCACCTTGTCGTTCATGACTCTATCGCCTCGATCACCGCGTCGTGAAACTGCGCGCGGAACGTTTCAATCGCCGTGGTCGCGGCACGGGGGTGGACCCGGTTGGTCAGCAGCACCACCACCAATGCCCGCGGCGGGTCGACGAGCAGTGAGGTGCCGGTGAATCCCGTGTGTCCGAATGCCTCCGAGGACGCCCGCACGCCCATGAACGGGCTGCCCCGCCGGCAGCGCCAGCCTAGCCCGCGGGCCTCCTCCAACTGCCCGGTCTGATCGCGGGTCGCCTCGGCCACGGTCCTGCGGCCGAGCACCGCACCGTGGGGAGTGGCTCCGAAGTCCAGCATGATCTGCCCGAAGCGCCCGACCTCCTCGGCCGTGGAGAAGAGCCCGGCATGCCCGGCGACACCACGATAGAGGTAGTAGCTGTTCCCGTCGTGGACCTCGCCGCAAATGACTCCTGTGCGCCAGCGGAACCCCTTGCCTTCCGCACCCGCGGCCGCGCGCTCGAACTCGTTGCCCGCTTCCGTGGCCACACAGCGCGGGCGCCAGCCCGCCGGCGGCCGAAAGCGCGTGCGCCGCCATCCTACCAGCGGTGCGATGCGGGCATCGAGGTAGCGATCGAGCGAGAGCTCTCCGCACGCGCGGACGAGTTCTCCGAGCACAATGAATCCCAGATCGCTGTACTCCACGCGGCTTCCCGGCGCAGCACCAGGCGAGAGCGCGCAGATGTATCGCAGCGCCTCGGCCGGGGTGCGCACCCGCAGGTACAGCCGGATCCACGCGGGTAACCCCGAGGTGTGCGTGAGGAGATGCCGCACGGTCACCGCCTGCTTCCCAGAGGCTCCGAACGCCGGAAGGTAGTCCGCCACCGGGTGATCGAGCTGGAGGATTCCGTGTTCCACCAGTTGCAGCACCGCAGTCGCGGTGGCGATGGGTTTCGTCAACGAGGCCAGGTCAAACACGGCATCGGACCGCATGGTCCGCCGGCGCGGAGTGACCGCCGCCCACCCGAAGGCGTGATGCCACACGACGCGGGCGTCCTGACGGACGTAAACAACCGCACCAGGGAACGTCCCCGCCGCCATCGCCTGCTCGACGAGGCGCTGGACCGGGGCGAACTGGGCAGAACTCACCGGTCCCCGCACGGCCGACCGCGCAGGACTCATGCCAGAAGCGTCACTACTCCCCGCGACCGCCTGACCGCCCGACTGCCTCTCACTGCGTCCGCTGAGCGAGTGTCACGACGAGCGTGCGACGGCCACCGTCCCGGACGATCTCCAGGCGCACACGATCGCCGGGGCGGCGGGTGAACAGTTCGCGGATGAACTCGTTCCAGTTGGCCACAGGCTTGCCATCCACGGCCACGATGATATCCCCGGCCTGTATGCCGGCGTTGGCGGCCGGCCCGTTGGCGTCTACCTCGCGTACAAGAACTCCGTGATCCACCGGCAGGTTGTACTGGCCGGCGATGCTGCGATCAACATCGCCGCCCCACACTACGCCCACGTAAGGGCGGACCACGTGGCCGGCGCGGATGAGTTGGTCCATGATCGCCCGCGCGCTGTCAACCGGAATAGCAAACCCGATGCCCTGGGCGTTGGGCACGATCGCGGTGTTGATGCCGATGACCGATCCCCCGCTATCAGCCAGCGCCCCGCCGCTGTTGCCGGGATTGATGGCGGCGTCGGTCTGGATCAGATTCTCGATAATCAACCCTGGCACTTGAATGCTCCGGTTGAGCGCGCTGACCACACCCACCGTCACCGTGTGCCCCAGCCCGAACGGGTTGCCGATCGCGACCGCCAGCTGGCCGACCCGCAGGGTGCCGGACGTCCCCAGCTGCGCAGCCGGCAGCCGCTCCGCGGTCCCGACCTTCACCACCGCGATGTCGGAGAATCGATCGGCGCCGACCAGACGCGCTGGGTACGACTTGCCGGACAACAGGGTGACCTTGATCTGCTGCGCGCCCTCCACCACGTGGTTGTTGGTAAGGATGTAGCCGTCCGGGCTGACGATCACCCCGGAACCCGCGCCTTCCTGTGGGAAGACACCGAAGACCGTCTGCACCTGCGCCACGGTGTTGATATTCACCACGGAGGGCCGCACGTGCTCCACGACGTCGATGATCGCCGATTCTTCGAGGAGCGGCGGCCGCGGCGCCGGCGCACCGCCCGGTGCCTGTGCCTGCGTGGGTGGTTGAACTGAGGCCGGAGCGGTCTCCGCCAGCTGCGGCGCTCCGCCGAAGAACTTTGGCAAGACTGCGGTCCCGAGCGTGCCGCCAACGAGAGCGGCTGCAACCACCAGGATCAGCAGCGCGCCGGGTGTTGAGTTCAGACGCATGAGTGAATCCCTCCTTGAAGAAGACGTCCTCATTATAACAACGGACGGAAACCCGGGAACGGGGAAACAGGGAAACGCGCAAAAAGATTCATCGGACTCAAACTGGAGCGACGGGGGCAAGACAACGTGGGTTCGCTTCTATAATGAAGATCAACGGTGCCGCGTTTCCGCGTTCCCGCGATTCCGCGCTCCGCCCCGAGCGCGCGAAGCGCGCGTGGGGGTTCCCGCGGCGCCGGAGGCGCCGTTTGCCGGGCAGGGCATCCGTGGGCTATAATCTAAGCACTTCGGGTAGCATCCATTCCGCATTTCTCCTGGCGGGTGCGACGTGCTGAACTGGTTGCGCCGCCCCAAATATGGATCACTGGAGCGCCGTGAGATGCCTGCGGGCATCTGGGCAAAGTGCCCGCGGTGCCGGAATCTCATCTACCGCAAGGAACTGGAGCGGAATCTCAAGGTGTGCCCGAAATGCTCCTACCATCACCGGCTCACCGCCGTGGAGCGGCTCGAGATCACCCTGGACGAGAATAGCTTTCAAGAATATGACGCCGGGCTCGCCTCCACCGACCCACTCGGGTTCGAGAGCTACCCTGACAAACTCTCGGAAGCCCAGGCCAAGACCGAGCAGGCCGAAGCCGTGCTCACCGGGGAGGGGACCATTGAGGGCTGGCGGACGGTCACTGGCGCCCTCGACTTCTATTTCATGGGCGGCTCGATGGGCTCGGCGGTCGGGGAAAAGGTGGCACGAGCGGCGGAGCGGGCGCACGCCCAGCGCCTGCCGCTGCTGATCTTCTCGGCCTCCGGCGGCGCTCGGATGCAGGAGGGCGTCCTGTCGCTGATGCAACTGGCAAAAACGAGCGCGGCGATCGGGCGTCTCCACGATGCCGGGCTCCCCTATCTGTCCGTGATGTGCGATCCGACCACCGGCGGCGTCACCGCGAGCTTCGCCTTCCTTGGCGACGTGATCCTGGCGGAACCGGGCGCGCTGATCGGATTTGCCGGCCGCCGCGTGATCGAGCAAACCATCCGCCGCAAGCTGCCCGAGGACTTCCAGACCGCGGAATTCTGCCTGCAGAAGGGCTTACTCGACATGGTCGTGCCGCGGACGGAGATGCGTAGCGCATTGAGCCGCCTGCTGGCGTTTGTGGGCGCCCCGCGGCTCGTACCGGTGCAGATCGAACCGGCGCCCGCCGCACAACCATGACGGAGCGGCGCCCCTCCCCTGCCGCCGATCTCGATCGCCAGCTGGCCGACCTGGAGCAAGAGATCGACCGCCTCCGCCGGCGATCGCGAGAGCACTCCGTGCCCGTGGATGCGGAGATCGCGCCGCTCGTGGAGCGGGCAGAGCAACTGCGGGTCCAGATCTACACTCACCCGTCCCCGTGGCATATCGTCCAACTGGCCCGGCAGAGCCAGCGGCCGCGCTTGCTGGATTTCCTGGGCACGCTGTGCTCCGATGTGATGGAGTTGCACGGCGATCGGCTCTATCGCGATGATCCCGCCCTGCTGGCAGCCCTGGCGCGATTTAACGGCCAGCCGGTGGTGGTGATCGGACACAATAAAGGAAAAGACACCAAGGAGAACATCGCCCGGAACTTCGGCATGCCGTATCCGGAGGGGTATCGCAAGGCCCTGCGGGCGATGCGGCTGGCCGAGAAGTTCCGGTACCCTGTGATCTCGTTCGTTGACACCCCCGGCGCCTACCCCGGAGACGAGGCGGAAGAACGAGGCCAGGCCGAAGCGATCGCCCGGAACATCCAGGAGATGAGCCGTCTGCGCACCCCCGTGGTGGTGGTCATCACCGGGGAAGGCGGCAGCGGCGGCGCGCTGGCCATTGCCGTGGGTGACGCCGTGCTGATGCTGCAGTACGCGGTCTATACGGTCATCTCGCCGGAAGGGTGCGCCGCCATTCTCTGGCATGATGCGTCGCGGGCGCGTGACGCGGCAGCGGCGCTCAAGCTGACCGCCGAGGATCTGCACGCATTGGGCGTGGTCGATGAGGTGCTGCCAGAGCCGTTCGGAGGCGCCCACCGCGATCCCGATGCGACATTTGCCACGGTGCGCGAGGCACTGCAACGGCACCTGCAGGCATTGCGCACGGTGCCCATCGAAGTCCTCCTTGACCGTCGCTACGAGAAATACCGGCGCATGGGCCGCATTCTTGAAGAATCTACGCAGTCGATTGAGTAGATTGGGCAGATTCGGGAGATCGTGGTGACCGAGCAGAAGTTCGACCTCGACCAGATCCGCGCGGTGATCCGCATCGCCAGCGAGTCGCCCGATGTCGCCGAGCTGGAAGTCGAGTCGCCGACGTTGAAGATTTCCGTGAAAAAGGTCTCCGGCGGGGTGCGGGCCGTCGCGTCTCAGCCCGCCGGGAACCCGGTCGCAGTCCACGGCGCGCCAGGTCATCCGGCGCCGGCAGGACCCGCCGCAGTCTCTGGGGACCACCTCGTCCCGGTCACCGCCCCGATGGTGGGCACGTTCTATCGCGCGGCCAAACCCGACGCGCCGCCGTTCGTCAGCGAGGGCGACATCGTCGAGCCCGGCCAGACGGTGTGCATCATCGAGGCGATGAAATTGTTCAACGAGATTCAGAGCGAGGTCCGCGGCCGTGTCGTCCGCATTCTAGTCGACAATGCGTCACCCGTCGAATACGGACAATCCTTGATGCTCGTGGATACGACGGCCTCCTAAGTCGGTCTACCTGGCCTGCTCGTCCAAAAGCGTCTACATAGTCTACTTGGTCTTCTTGGTCTACCAGCATTTGGTTGGTGTGGGCAGGAGGACCAAGGAGACTGAGTAGACTAAGTAGACCAAGTAGACGTAGTTTCTGTGAACTGACAGACCATGTTTCGCAAACTCCTCATCGCAAATCGGGGCGAGATCGCCGTTCGGGTCATCCGGGCGTGCCGTGAACTGGGCATCCGCACGGTGGCGGTCTACTCGGACGCCGACCGGCACGCGCTGCACGTCCGCCTGGCGGACGAGGCGTTCTGCATCGGCCCGCCCGCGGCGGCAGAGTCGTATCTGAACATCCCGAATATCATGAGCACCGCCGAACTGCTCGGCGTGGACGCCATTCACCCCGGCTACGGCTTCCTGGCGGAGAACCCGCACTTCTCCGAAATCTGCCAGGATGTCAATATCACGTTCGTCGGCCCCCCGCCGGAGGCGATTGCCATCATGGGGAACAAGGCGGCGGCCAGGCAGCGCATGAAGGCGGCCGGGGTGCCGGTGGTCCCGGGCAGCGAGGGGCCGGTGCGCAATGAGAGTGAGGCCCTGCACATTTCCAACTCAGTCGGGTTCCCCATCATCGTGAAAGCGTCGGCCGGCGGCGGCGGGCGCGGGATGCGCGTGGTGCATACCCGGGAGGACATTCGCCGCGCCCTGCAGACGGCCCAGGCGGAAGCCGAAGCCGCGTTCGGCAGCGGGGAGCTCTACCTGGAGAAGTACGTTCCCGAACCTCGCCACATCGAGGTGCAGATCCTGGCCGACAGGCATCACAATGTCATCCACCTCGGCGCGCGCGATTGTTCGATTCAACGCCGCCATCAAAAGCTGCTGGAGGAGTCTCCGCCGCCGGGGGTGCGGGAACGCTTCATCAGCGCCCTGGGCAAGGCGGCGGTCCGGGCTGCGCATGCTATCAATTACACGAGTGCGGGCACCGTGGAGTTCCTGGTGGATCGCGACGGTCACTTTTATTTCATGGAGATGAACACCCGCATCCAGGTGGAGCACCCGGTGACGGAGATGGTCACCGGCACTGACATCGTGAAGCTGCAGATAAAAGTGGCCGCCGGGGAGAAGCTGGGCATCAACCAGGGCGACGTGGAGATTCGCGGCCACGCCATCGAATGCCGCATCAACGCCGAGGATCCCCGGCATGACTTCCGGCCCTCCCCCGGCACGGTGGCCGCCTTCGTGCCTCCCGGAGGTCCAGGCGTGCGGGTCGATACCCATGCCTACGCGGGCTATGCGATCCCCCCGTACTACGATTCCTTGCTGGCCAAGGTGATCACCTGGGGCGCCAACCGCGATGAGGCCATCACGCGCATGCGGCGGGCCCTGATGGAGTTCGAGATTGCCGGGGTGCCCACCACCATCCCGTTTCACCTGATGGTCCTGGATAACGCGTTCTTCCGCCGTGGAGAGGTATACACGAACTTCGTGCAGCGGCGCATCGACCTGTCCACCCTCACCCCCCGACCCGCCCAGAGCTAAACCGGCCAGTCTCGGCTCATTTCCCCCACTATACTCACCCAAAGGGGGGAAAAACTGATCGAGGGCCTTATGCCGTTGATCCAGGTGGACGAACGCCAGCGTACCAGGAAAGCTCCGCAGCACGCCGGGGAAGCCCCGGCCGCCTCTCGCCGCCGGGGCGGTTCCCTCTTTCGCGAGGTGGTCGAACACCTGCGCCAGCACCGCACCCGCCTGCGCATCGAGTGGGCCCAGCGCATCATCGAGGCTCGCCTGCTCACGGCGATGAATCGCAAAGAGGTCGCCGCGGAGGTGGCCTCCATCTACGACAACTACGTGGAAGCCCTGGAAACCGGGACGTTCGAGGCGCTGCAGGCGTACGCCCGCGACCTCTCCGAGCGCATCATCCCCCGGGGGGTCCAGACCCATGAGGTCGTCGGCATCGTGCTGCTGCTGCGCGACGTGCTGGCGCGCTCGCTGTTCGCCAAGTACCAGGCCGACCAGGCGCGACTGACCCGCGTGCTGAACGCCTACGAACCGGCGGCCAACCGCATCGCCACGACCGTTGCCGTGAGTTTTGTGGAGGAGCGCGAGCGGATCATCCGTCAGCAGCGCGAGACCGAAGAGGTGCTGCGCCGCATCAACGACGCGCTGGAGGAGGAGGCAAAGCGCATCGCCCTTGCCCTCCACGATGAGGCCGGACAGCTCCTGGCCGCCGTCCATCTGGCTGTCGCCGAGGCCGCGCATGACCTGCCGGCGCCGGCCGGGGTCTATCTGGACAAAGTTCAGCACCTGCTCAAGGAAGTGGAAGCCCAGCTGCGGCGCCTGAGCCACGAACTCCGTCCCCCGATGCTGGACACCCACGGCCTGATGCAGGCGCTGGAGTTTCTGGCTGAGGGAGTCCATCAGCGGACCGGGTTGCGGGTCAAGGTGGGCGGGTCGACAGGGGGACGGCTGGCGCCACCCGTCGAGGCGGCGATCTACCGCTGCGTGCAGGAAGCCTTGAGCAACGTGACGCGGCACGCGAAGGCCAGCAAGGTGAAGGTGGATGTCCGGCGGGGCGCCCGCACAATCCGCACCATGGTGACGGACGACGGCGTGGGGTTCAACCTCAAGACGGTCACCGG
>VBAI01000029.1:19816-20763 GCA_005882295.1 Candidatus Segetimicrobium genomatis
CGGACGCTGTTGGAGCGGGAAGGCTACGAGATCGTCGCCGAAGCCAGCAACGGGCCGGAGGCCATCCAGCTGGCCAGGGATACCCGGCCCGACATCGTCGTGCTGGACCTGGCGATGCCACTGATGAACGGCCTGGATGCCGCGCGGGAAATCCGCAAGAACTCAACGCAGACCAAGGTCATCCTGCTTACTATGTACGCGGAAGACCACTACGTCCTGGAAGCCCTGCAGGGTGGAGTCTCGGGGTACGTGCTGAAGACGCAGGCTGCCCCCGACCTGGCGCAGGCCCTCGGAGAGGTGGCCCGCGGCGCGATCTATCTCAGCCCCGGCGTCTCCCGCACGGTGGTGGACGCGTTCCTGAACAAGAGCGACGTGATGCCCGATCCGCTGACCCCGCGCGAGCGGCAGATCCTGCAGCTCGTTGCCGAGGGCAAGACCACGAAAGAGATCGCGGGGTTGCTGGGCATCCGGGTGAAGACCGCGGAATCGCACCGCACCCGCATCATGAAAAAGCTCGATATCCACCAGACGGCCGGCCTGGTCCGCTATGCCATCCGCCGCGGGTTGGTCCAGACCTAACTCACCCCGAGTCGATAGGAATCTACCGCACCCAACATGAACAAGTAGGAGCCGGGTTCATGTCAGTGGGCTCGGGGAGGTGTGGGCATGCCCGCCCTGTTGGGCTTCGGGTATCTTGTCGCCGGGATGATCGTTGCCATTTCGATCCTCAGCTCGGCGATCAAGATCGTTCGTGAATATCAACGGTTGGTGGTGTTCCGGCTGGGCCGATCGATAGGCAAACAGGGCCCCGGCGTGGTCTTTCTGTTGCCCGTGATCGACCGGGCGGTCTGGGTGGACCTGCGAGAGTTCTTCCTGGAAATCCCGTCTCAGACGTGCATCACCAAAGACAACGCGCCGATCAACATCGACTTCCTGATCTACTTTAA
>VBAI01000030.1 GCA_005882295.1 Candidatus Segetimicrobium genomatis
CGGCGTACCATCGCGGTGATTACGGACATGGACCAGCCGCTGGGCCGGGCGGTGGGCAACGCGCTGGAGGTCGCCGAGGCGATCGAGACGCTGCGGGGAGAAGGCCCGGCGGACCTGCGGGACCTGTGTCTGGAACTCGGCGCGCAGATGGTGACCCTCGCCGGCGTGACCCGTTCCGCGGCCGACGGGAAAACGGCGGTGGCGAAGCTGCTACGCGACGGCAGTGCCCTGGCGAAATTCGGGCAGATGATTGAAGCTCAGGGTGGCGACCGCCGGGTCGTCGACGACCTCCGCCGGCTGCCCACCGCGCCCGTGCGGGTGAGCGTGGAGGCGCTGTCGTCGGGCGCCGTAGCGGCGATCGACGCGCAGGCGGTCGGGGTGGCGGCGATGGAGTTGGGTGCCGGTCGCGCCAGACGGGACGACAGGATCGACCCTGCGGTCGGGATCGTGCTGGCGCGAAAAGTGGGCGACGCCGTGCGCCCGGGTGAGCCGCTGGCGGACGTCCACGCCTCCGACCGAATGAGCGCGGAGCGGGCGGGGCGGCAGATCCAGGCGGCGTACCGAATCGGCGCGCGGGCTTCCGCGCCACGTCCTCTCGTGCACGAGGTGATCTCCTGAGATGGTCCTGCAGGTTTCCGACCCTTCCCTGGTGGTGCTGTGCGGGCCGGCCGGGAGTGGGAAGTCCACGTTTGCCCGGCGGCACTTCCAGGACACTGCGATTGTCTCTTCCGATCGCTGCCGGGCGATGATCGCCGACGACGAAGCCGATCTCCGGGTCTCGCCGGACGCGTTCGAGCTATTCCATACGATCATCGAGATGCGGGTGCGCCGCCACCGGCTGACCGTGGCGGACAGCACCGCGCTGCAGCCGGAGGCCAGAGCGACGCTGCGCCAGATCGCCAGGCGGGGACGGGTACCAGTGATCGCTGTCCTGTTTGACGTGCCGGAGGCGACATGCCTGGCGTGGGATCACCGGCGCGACCGCCAGGTTGGACAGTCGGTGATTCACCAGCAGTGGGACCGCTTCCAGCAGGCCCTGCGCACAATACGGGACGAGGGGTTTGATCAGGTGGTGATTGTGAGCGAGAATGAACTTGCCACTACGCGGGTTCAGATAGTGAATAGTGAATAGTAAATAGCCTTAAGGATCAAACGGAAGCATTTTCTATTCACTATTCACCATTCACTATTCACCCCAGTCTCAACTATTTCACTTCCATGGAGGACACTCCAGAATGAAGATTACGCGTGTTGGTGTGGTGGGCTGTGGACTGATGGGGTCGGGGATCTCCGAGGCCTGCGCGCGGGGCGGATACACCGTCATCGTGCGGGAAGTCAGCGACGAGCTGCTGGCAAAGGGATTGGCCCGGATCGAGCAGTCGATGCAGCGTGGGGTGCAGCGCGGCAAATTGGCCGGCGATGAGGCCAAAGCCGCCCGCGCCCGCATTACAGGAACCACGCGCCTGGAGGATCTAGCCGAGGTCGATCTCATTCTCGAAGCCGTGATCGAGAACATGCTCCTCAAGCAGGAGGTGTTCCGGGAACTCGATCGCCACTGTCCGCCGTCCACCCTGTTTGCCAGCAACACCTCGTGCCTGTCCATCACGGAGATGGCGTCGGTGACCTCGCGGCGCGACCGATTCCTGGGGATGCACTTCTTCAATCCAGTCCCGGTGATGAAACTCGTTGAGCTTGTGCGCGGCCTGCAGACGTCAGATGCCGCGATGGCCACCGGCCGGCGCTTCGCGGAGTCGCTGGGCAAAACCGTGGTGATCTGCAAGGACAGCCCCGGCTTCATCGTCAACCTGCTGCTGGTGCCCTACCTGCTGGACGCCGTGCGGGCGCTAGAGAAGGGCATCGCCACCAAAGAAGACATCGATTCCGCCGTGCAGCTGGGCCTGGTCCACCCGATGGGGCCGCTCACGCTCCTCGACTACGTCGGCATCGATACCACCTACTACATCGCGGAGGCGATGTTCCAGGAATTCAAGGACGCGCGGTACGCGGCGCCGCCCCTGATGAAACAGATGGTGCTGGCGGGGCTGCACGGGCGCAAAACCGGACGTGGGTTCTATGAGTACTCAGAGGGGAAGAGGGATCACTCCGTTGGGACCGGACCGTCGGGACCGACCCGGTAGAGCCGCGGTGTCAGCGGAGATTGCGCTGATGTAAACAGCTCGTCTGCTTGGGCCGCGAGACGGTCGATCTCAGTCGCAGGCGCGATCAGGCAGGCATGTTCGTGAGGAATGGCCAGCAGGGGGTCGGCCATGCCGGGCGGGATGATCAGGCCCGCGACCAGCAGCCTCGCCGCGTCAAATCCATCGAGCGACACATATTCGGTACGCGGTCCCCCGATCTCATCCAGAATGTGCCGGGTGCGGGTCTGCAAGTTGTCCACCGCCAGCCGGTGCAAATGGTCTGTGGTCACCCGCCACGACTCGGGCATCGCATCGGTGACGAGCGTCATCCGGTGCTGTCCTTCGATGACGTACGCCACACTGATCTGGTCGTCGAGGGGGCGCCGGACAATGCGGTTCCCGCGCACGTACCCTGCTTCTGGAGGCAGCGCGGCCGTACGTTTCAACAGGGGAAAGATCCGGTCCCGGACGAGGGGAAACGGCGGCGGCGTCACCGCAGGCACCTGCCGCCGTAAGGCGGCCGCCAGCTCCTCAAACAGCACGGTCTCGTTCAGGCGTCGCCGCCACCGGACCGCGTATGTGTTCAGGAGGTCGACCTCCAGGTTGTAGCCGAGGACGGCGCAGACCATCCCCGAGGCGGTGGGGTGCACCCACTGGATGTCGGCCGTCTGGATCAGGTACGCTCGCGCCCGCCGGCGGAAGCGCACGAAGCCCTGCTGGACCGCGGTCGCCGCCACCAGGAAGGCCAGCAACAGCGCGGCGGTCCACGGCAGCATCGAGGCTATGGTGTGCGCCGCCGCGGGAGGGCCCGCCGGGGGGCGAACCCGACGATGTCGTCCATGCGGCCCCGGCGCCGGCGCGGCGGTGCCAGCACGGCGTCGACCGGCATCTCCACCCGCACATCCTGCAGGCGGACGCGCAGCAGCCGTCCGATCAGCCCGCCGTCGGTTCCATCGATGCGGACGAAGGCGACGACCTGCGGTGGATCGAGCGGGTGGCCGTCCTGGTCTTCGCAGACGACCGTGTACGTGTGCACGCGTCCGCCCGGTGCGACCTCAGCCCACGCCTGAGAGAGGTCCGCAAAGCAACGCTCGCAGTACAGCCGCGGGGGCAGGTAGGTTACCTGGCACTCCGCGCACCGGGTCACGGCAAGGACGCCCCGGCGGCGCAGGGTCTGGAAGAAGCGTTCCCCAGCGACGCCGGCCGTATACAGGTACTGGACGGGCATTGTCCCACGCCAGACACGAGCGTGAGTCAGGTTCATGCGCGTTTCCTCACCGGCGCAAAGTAGAGAATGTCCGTGATCGCCCCCTCCCGCTTCGCTGGGGGCTTCCACACCGCGCGCACCGGCATCCCCACTCGCACCTGCCGGCGGATCTGGTCGACCGTGCGGCCGCGCACGCCGCCCACGAGATGCAGGAATCCGACCCGCGGGCTGGTGCCATCGATCTCAATCACCGCCGGGATTTGCGGGACACGCAGGGGCTTCATGTCCCAGGTCACATAGCAGATCGAGAAGGTGTTGATCGTGCCGGTCTCTGGTAATTTCACCCATTCGTCCATGGGTTTGAAGTCCAGCTCGCAAAACGCCCGCGGCGGCGTCACGGTGCGACCGCACCGGCGGCAGCGCACGCCGTAGATCGCGCCCTGCCCCAGCCCCTCAAGGAACCGGCTGATCGCAATCCCTGCGTCCCACGCATACTCCAATCGCGGCGCCCACGCGGTGGATGCTTCCCGCTCGCGAAACTCATCGTCTGTGAGCGGATGCCCCCGAAGCGGGACGTAGGGAGGCGCCTGTCTGGGGTCCATCAGCGGACTCCGAGCACGGCGACAGTCCCAACTTGCATCAGATCGCCCCAGGCCTGTGCGAGGCCCCGTTCCGGATTCCCCGGCACCTGCCGGGCTCCAGCCTCCCCGCGCAACTGCCAGAACAACTCGCAGATCTTCATCAACCCGGCGGCGGCGATTGGATTGCCCACGCCCATCAATCCTCCAGACGGGCAGGTGGGGAGTTCCCCGCCACGGTCAAAGCGGCCGCCTGCCAGATCGTCTGGAGCCTTGCCTCGATCGGCAAGTTGGAGGCCCTCCAGGTGGTGCAGTTCTTTGTAGGCGAAGGGGTCATATGGCTCCGCCACATGGATCTGTCTTCGCGGCTCAGTGATCCCGGCCATCTCGTAGGCCATCCGCGCTGCCTGCTCCACATAGCGGGGGTAGGCCAGGTCGCGGTTTCCCCAGTACGAGGTATCCAGGCACCACCCCACCCCCTGGATCCAGATCGGGTGATCAGTAAGGCGCTGGGCGACGTGTTCGGAGGCCAGCACGACCGCGGCTGCGCCGTCGGAGATGGGACTGACCATCAGCCGGTGCACCGGCCACGCCACCACTTCGCTGTCGAGGACGTCTTTGACGGTGAGCTGCGCGGCCACCTGGGCGGCGGGATGGGCAAGCGCGTTATGCTTGTTTTTCACCGATACCAGCGCGATGTCCTCATTCTGGATGCCATACGCCGCCATGTACCGTTGCTGTTCCAGCGAAAAGATCCACAGCAGGTTGGGGCCGAGCGGCCGTTCGATGATGTGGTCGAAGATGGTGAGGAAGGCTCCCTGCGGATGCGGCTGGCAACTGCTCATTTTCTCCTCGGCGACGACCAGCACCAGATCGAACAGGCCCGAGGCTACCATCATCCAGCCACTGATGATGCTGAACACGCCCGATCCGCCGCCGACGTAGGCGCGCAGATACGGCTTGCCGACACCGCCGGCCCCATCCAGCAGCCACTCGCCTTTCATGTGCACGCCGTCAAAGGCGTCCGGCGCCGTGGCCATGACGACGGCCTGGATGTCTTTACGACGTACACCCGCGGCGTCCAGAGCCTGTGACGCCGCGTAGTACGAGAGTTCCTTCCCGGTGTCCAGCGCCCGGCGCATGAACAGGCTCAAGCCGGCCCCGATGATCGCCACCCGCCGCTGCGGTTTACGCCTTATCAGTGACATGAACCCTCACAAAAGTGCGAATTATGGATTGTGAATTGAACCCCAGTTCTTCAATTTTCAATTTACAATTCACAATCTTCAATTTGATTCAGTCCGCGCTGAGTACCAGTGGTGGCGGCACGCTCCACCTGAGCCCGGCCGGCCTCGCCGCGGATCTGGCGTACCGCTGCCGCCGTCCGGTAGAGCGCCGTGGCATCAAAACAGTACCCCATGCCGAGGCTTCCGCCGGAAGAATTCACCGGCAGCCGGCCGCCGCGTCTGGTGCCTCCTTCCAGGACGATCCGGGCCGCATCGGCGCGCGGAATCAACTGCGCCGCCTCGAGGTGCTGCAGCTCCTTATACGCGTACGTATCATCCACCTCGGCGAACCGGATTTCCTGGTCGGGTTTGGCGATCCCCGCCATCTGATAGGCCATCTGCGTCGCCAGACTGGCGTAGGACGCCTGGCCCCAAGATCGTGCGGCCAGCCAGGGACTATCCGATGCCCAGCCCACACCACGGATCCAGACCGGTTTGGGCGTGCGGCGCGCGGCCTCTTCTGATGCCAGGACCAGCACGACTGCGCCATCGGCGGGCGGGCTGATTTCACGCTCGCGCAGCGGCGCGCAGACGGCAGCCGAGGCGAGGACGTCGTCGGGCGAGAGGACTTCGCCGTACGCGGCGACCGGATTGCTGAGGGCGTGGCGCCGGTTCTTGACCACCACCATCGCCACGGCGTCTTCCGGCGCGCCGGTCTCGTGCAGGTATCGCCGCATCTCCATGCCGGCCACGAAGTGCGGCGTGATGCCCGGCAGCCGCTCGTAGGAGGGATCCAGGGCCATGGTCAGGACCTGCTCGTGGGCGAGGATGTTGGAAGTCTTGCAATGCGCCTCGACGGCGACCAGATCGGCAATTCCGGTCCGGATGAGCATCACCGCGGCGGCCACCCCCTGCAGGCCATCTCCCGCGACGGTGTGGACCGGCCGCAGCACGGCGCCCAGCTGGTCCGGCGTGTACTCGTCGGTAATGCTCGTGCCCTCATGAAAGTCTTCACACACGCTGACAAAGCTGTCGATGTCCTGGTGGGTTACCCCAGCGTCGTCGTAGGCCCGGGTGGCGGCCTCGAATCCCATTTCGCGGTAAGACTGCCGAGGAGAGAGCGGGCGTAGCGGAACTTCGCCGGCGCCCACCACGGCAACGCGATCGCTCATACTACACAATCTACACAACCTACACAACCTACACAACCTACCCAGTCTTCGGAGGTAGATTGTGTAGATTGGGTAGATTGGGTAGATTGAGGTAAGCATGGACTTTCAGCTGGCCGACGAACACCGGATGGTTCAGGCGACTGTGCGGGAGTTTGCGAGGCAAGAGATCCTCCCGCGTGCCGCGGCGCTGGACCACACGCCGGTGTTCCCCTCCGAGATCATCCAGAAGGCGGCCGCACTCGGCCTGATGGGGATGGTGATTCCAGAGGCATACGGCGGCGCGGGGATGGATCCTGTCAGTTACGTCGTGGCGCAGGAAGAACTGGCCCGGGCGTCTGCGGGACTGCAGACCATCATCACGGTCAACAACTCTCTGGTCTGCGACCCCATCTTCCATTTCGGCACGGAGGATCAGAAGCGGCGGTACCTGCCCCGGCTGTCCTCTGGCGCGTCGCTGGGGTGCTACTGTCTGACGGAACCCGCATATGGGTCGGATGCGATGTCTCTGCGCACGGATGCGCGGCGCGAGGCGGACCAGTGGATCCTGCGGGGGACGAAAGCGTTTGTCACCAACGCCGTCGAGGCGGATGTTTGCATCGTCTACGCGCGCACGGGACCCGAACCCGGCGCCCGCGGGATCTCCGCCTTCATTGTAGAAAAGGGATTCCCCGGCATCTCGGTGGGCAAGGTAGAGAAGAAACTGGGGATCAAGTGTTCCTCGACAGCCGAGATCGTGCTGGACGGCTGCCGCGTGCCGGCGTCCAACCTGCTCGGCGAACCTGGGAGCGGGGGGAAGATCGCGTTGACGACGCTGGACGGCGGGAGGCTGGGCATCGCCGCGCAGGCCGTCGGCATTGCGCGCGCGGCGTTGGAGGAAGCGACGGCCTACGCCGCCGGCCGGCGGCAATTCGGCCGGAGCATCGGCGAGTTTCAGGCGATCCAGTGGATGCTCGCGGACATGGCTACGCGGACCGATGCCGCACGCCTGCTGATGCTGCGAGCCGCGTACCTGCGCCAGCAGGGGACACGATACACCAGGGAAGCGTCGATGGCGAAGCTGTTCGCGTCGGAGACGGCGATGTGGGTCACCCACAAGGCGGTGCAGATCTTCGGCGGGTACGGGTATATTCAGGACTACCCGGTGGAGCGCTACTTCCGTGACGCGAAGATCACCGAGATCTATGAGGGCACGTCGGAGATCCAGCGGATCGTGATCGCGAGAAACCTCCTTGAGGGACACGCGTGAATATCATTGTCTGCATCAAGCAGGTGCCAGACACCGAGGCGCCGATCCGGATCAAGGCGGACGGGAGCGGCATCGACGACACCGGCCTGACCCTGGTCATGAACTACTACGATGAGCACGCGACCGAGGCTGGGCTGCGCCTGCGGGAGCAGTTCGGCGGTACGGTCACTCTGGTCAGTGTCGGTGCGGAGCGAGTGAAAGAAGCGTTGCGCACCGGGCTGGCGATGGGGGCCGATGACGCGCTTCTGGTCAGCGACCCGGCACTGGCGGGGGCGGACCACCTCGGGATTGCCCGCGTGCTCGCGGCCGTCATCCGGACCCTGCCGCATGATGTCGTGATCTGTGGGAAGCTCAGCACCGACGACAACGCGGCCACCGTGGGCGCGGCACTTGCCGAGTACCTGAGCCTGCCGCAGGCAACGGCCATCGCGCACCTGGATGTGGACGGAGGGGGGGCAGGCGCGGTGGTGCACCGCGAGGTCGAAGGAGGCGTGGAGGTCCTGGCGGTGCCGTTTCCCGCGGTGCTGACCGTGGAACGCAGCCTCAACGAACCGCGCTATCCATCGCTGCCCGGCATCATGAAGGCCAGGCGCAAGGAAATCAAAACCGTGACCCTGGAACATCTCGGGCTCGACGCGGCGGACGTTGGGATGGCTGCCGCCCGGGCCACGCTCGTACGGCTGTCACCGCCGCCGGCGCGAAAAGCCGGCCGGATCGTAGAAGGCGATGCCGCCCAGGCCGTGTCGGCGATAATCTCATTCCTGAAAGATGAGGCGAAGGTCCTTTCATGAGTAAGGATGTGTGGGTGTTCATCGAGCATGCGCAGGGCACGCCGAAGAAGATCAGTCTGGAGATGCTCGGGTGCGCGCGGAGGCTCGCCACGGCGCTGGCCGGGAGCGTGGTAGCGTTTGTGCCTGGCTCCAAGGTCGACCAGGTCGCTGCGGCCGTTGGCCAGCGGGGCGCAGATGTCGTCAATACCGCTGAGCACGCGCTGCTGGAAACCTACACCACCGACGGCTACGCCGCGATCCTGGCCGATGCGGTGCGGGCAGAATCCCCTGCGGTGGTCCTGGTCGGATCAACGGCGCAGGGACGCGATCTTGCGCCCAGGGTGGCGGCGCGTCTGGGGGCGGGGATCGTCACCGACTGCGCGACCCTGGACTGGCGCGAGGCCGCGCTGATGGCCACCCGGCCCCTGTATACGCGCAAGGCGATCGGAACGGTGCGAGTGACAGGCGCCCCATGCATCGCCGTCGTGCTCCCTGCGATGTATCCGGTGGCGGACGCGGATCCCTCCCGGCGGTGGGAGGTTCGCCGGCGGCCGGTGCAGATCGATGGCAAAGCGATCCGGACTTCGGTCCGTGAGGTCAAGACCGTGCACCGGGAGACGATCCCGTTGATTGAGGCCGATGTCATCGTGTCCGGCGGCCGGGGCATGAAGGGACCCGAGCATTTCGTGATCCTGGACGATCTCGCGCGGGCCCTGCGGGCGGCGGTCGGATCGTCGCGTCCCCCCGTCGACTCGGGATGGGTGCCGCACGACTATGAGATCGGCCAGACCGGGAAGACCGTCAGTCCCCAGGTCTACATCGCCTGCGGAATCTCCGGAGCCCCACAGCATCTGGCCGGCATGTCCGGCTCGAAACTCATCGTCGCCATCAACAAAGATCCCAATGCGCCAATCTTCCAGATTGCCGACCTCGGAGTTGTGGGAGACCTGTTTGAGATCATCCCGAAGTTGACGGAGGCCGTGAAGAAAGCGAAGGGCGGCTCACATGGTTGATCCCAAGAAGATCGAGGAATTGCGCCAGGCCCGCCGGCAGTGGGAGGCGACGACCCTGGGCGAAAGTCTAGAGCAGCAGCCAGAACGCACCCCACGATTCTCTACGCTGTCGGACCTGGAGATCTCGCGCGTGTATGCTCCCGACGACCTGCCCGCGTTCGATCCCGCCCGCGACCTGGGTCTGCCCGGCGAGTATCCGTTCACGCGCGGCATCCATCCCACCATGTATCGGCGGCGCCTGTGGACCATGCGGCAGTTCGCCGGCTTCGGGTCTCCAGAAGATAGTAACCGTCGTTTTCACTACCTGCTGGAGCAAGGGCAGACCGGACTGTCGGTGGCCTTTGACATGCCCACGTTGATGGGCTACGACTCCGATCACGCTCGGGCGCAGGGGGAGGTTGGCCGCGAGGGCGTGGCGGTCGACACGCTGGAGGATATGGAAATCTTGTTCCGGGGCCTGCCGCTGGACCGCATCACCACCTCGATGACGATCAACGCGCCGGCCAACGTCTTGCTGGCGATGTACGTGGCGGCCGCCGAGCGGGCCGGGTACCGGCGCGATCAACTGGGCGGGACGACGCAGACCGACATGTTGAAGGAGTTCATCGCCCAAAAGGAATGGATCGTCCCGCCGCGGCCCAGCATGCGCCTGATCCAGGACATGCTGGCCTTCGGCACGCGGGAACTCCCGCGGTGGAACATCATCAGCATCAGCGGCTACCACATCCGGGAGGCTGGGGCCACCGCGGTGCAGGAACTGGCGTTCACGCTCGCCGACGGCATTGCCTACGTGCAGGCCGGCCTGGACGCCGGTCTGGACATCGATCAGTTCGCGCCGCGGCTGTCTTTCTTCTTTGACTGCCACAACAATTTCTTCGAGGAGATCGCCAAGTTCCGTGCCGCGCGGCGGCTGTGGGCGCGGATCATGCGAGAGCGGTTCCGAGCGAAATCCCCGCGCGCCTGGTGGCTACGGTTCCACACCCAGACTGCCGGCGTGTCGCTGACGGCGCAGCAGGCGCAAAATAATGTCGTTCGCGTGACACTGCAGGCCCTGGCCGCCGTCCTGGGCGGGACGCAGTCGCTGCACACCAACTCCATGGACGAGACGTACGCGCTGCCGACCGAAGAGGCGGTGATGGTCGCGCTGCGCACACAGCAGATCATCGCCTACGAGAGTGGAGTGACCCACACCGTCGATCCGCTCGGCGGGTCATATGTGCTCGAGGCATTGACCAACCGCGTGGAGGCCGAGGCGGAAGCCTACATCCGCAAGATCGATGACCTGGGCGGCATGGTGCGGGCGGTCGAACTTGGGTACCCGCAGCGAGAGATCGCCGAGGCCAGTTATCGTTACCAGCAGCAACTGGAACGGAAGGAGAAGATCATCGTCGGGATCAACGAGTTTGCGGCGCCGGACGTGCAACCCATCGCCGTGCTGCGCATCGATCCCGAAGTGGAGCGCCGCCAGATTGACCGCCTGCGGCGTGTCCGGGCCGCGCGAGACGCCCGGCAGGTCCAGCGTGCGCTGGATACCCTGCGCCGCGCCGGGGAGCGGGCGGACAACACTATGGACCGCGTGGTCGACTGTGTCCGGGCCTCCGCAACGGTCGGCGAAATCTGCGATGTCTTCCGCTCGATCTACGGCGAGTATAAGGAACCGGCGATCATCTAAACCGCGCGAACAGGGGACCTTGGTATCGTAGTAAGATGATATCGATGACGGATGGGAAGATCCGTATCATTGTGGCCAAGCCCGGCCTGGATGGGCACGACCGGGGCGCGAAGGTCGTCGCGCGCGCGCTGCGCGACGCGGGGTTCGAGGTCATCTACACGGGGCTGCACCAGACCCCGGAGATGATCGCGAATGCCGCGATTCAGGAAGATGCCGACGCCGTCGGACTCTCCATCCTCTCAGGCGCGCACATGACGCTGCTGCCCCGCCTGCTGGACCTGCTGCGGCAGAAAGGTGGCGGCGAGATCGTGGTCTTCGCCGGTGGGATCATCCCCGAAGAAGACATCCCCCCGCTGCGGGCCGCCGGCGTGAGCGAGATCTTTCTCCCCGGAGCATCGCTGGATGCCATCGTGCGCTGGGTGCGCGAGCACGTCAAACCCCACGGCGTCAAAGCCTAAGGAGCTCATGCGAAGCGGCCCGCTCCAAGAGGGCGAACCGGTCCTCCTGATCGACCGGAAGGATCGCCGGTATCTGCTCGTGCTGCGTGCCGGTGCGGTGGCGGATCTGCGTGGGGGGAAGCTGCTGCACGATGACCTCATCAGCACCTCGGAGGGGCGGCCTGTCCGCACGACCCGCGGCGAGACGTTTCTGATGGTTCGCGCGACCCTGGCTGAGTTTGTGCTGGAGATGCCCCGCGGGGCGCAAATCATCTACCCGAAGGACCTCAGCGCGATCCTGCTTGGCGCGGACATCTATCCGGGTGCCGCTGTACTCGAGGCCGGAACCGGGTCAGGGGCGCTGACGATGACGCTGCTGCGGGCGGTGGGGCCCCAGGGCAGGGTCTTCTCGTATGAAGTTCGCGAAGCCTTTGGCAGGCTGGCCGCCCAGAACATCAGCCGCTACCTGGGCTCGAGCGACCAGTTGGTGATGCGCGCGCAGGACATCTATGAGAGTATTCCTGATCATGATCTGGATCGTATTGTCCTCGATGTCCCCGAGCCCTGGCGGGTCGTGCCGCACGCGGTCCAAGCGCTGCGGCTGGGGGGCATTCTGCTTTCGTACGTGCCGACGGTCCCGCAGGCGGTGCGGACGGTAGAATTGTTGCGGCAGTCCGGAGCGTTTGCGATGATCGAGACGTTTGAGACGCTGGTCCGGCCCTGGAACATCGAAGGGGCCAGCGTCCGGCCGGCGCACCGGATGGTCGCGCATACGGCGTTCATCACGACAGCCCGCCGCGTTGAACAGCGAACAGGGGAACAGCGAACAGTAAACTAGGGTTGGCCCGATCGGCTGCGTTAACGCAGGGAGAGGCTGTAGGTCAGGAGGATGAAGACGAAGCTTGTGAACAGCGTGTACTTCCAGTTGCGCTCGGCCGCAGCGAAGTAGAGCATGGACGCGGTCACCCGCACATAGGGGGTCAGCAGGAGCACGGCCAGGCCGAGGTTAATCAGCAGGCGGGGCCGCAGCCGTCCCGACGCCACCTCCCGCAGGTCTGCCGCCACGAGCTGGAACAGATTCACGCCCGCCAAAGGAGCCTCCATCCGAGGGTCCCCACTGGCCGCCCAGTGCCAGCCCAATCCGGCCAGCATGAGTGCCGCGCTGAGCAGGACCCCGCTCAGGAGGATGTAGCCGATCAGGTGATCCATGCCCCGTGGTTCGCGCCAGGCCGGACCGGCACACATCGCCTTTACACTCCGCGGATGCCGCGCAGGATCATTTCAATGCCCAGCACCGCGAGCATCACCAGGAAGAACCGGCGCACGGCCTGATTGCTGAGGCGTACGAGCAAGCGAGTGCCCACGAAGGCGCCCAGGAGCACGCTCAGCATCACCGGGGCAGTAGGTCCCGGGTCGATGAAACCGGCCGCCAGGTACACGCTGGTCCCGGCCAGCGCCGTGACGCCGATGATCAGGTTGCTGGTCGTCGCCGACACTTTTGGCGGCAGCCCCATGACGAGGTCTTGGATCAGGACTTTCAGCGCCCCGGCCCCGATGCCGAGCAGTCCGGCGATGAGGCCTGCGCCCAGCATCAGCGGGCCGCCCAGGTACGCTCGGGCCGCGCGATAGCTGATCGTCTCCTGTGTGGCCTGATCGTGGTAGCTGCCGGCCAACTCCAGCCATTGGGAGAATTTGTCCTGGCGCGCGACGGGTCGCCAATGCTCGTGCCGCTGGGCGAAGAGTGTCACCCACGACGCCAGCAGCACGGAGCCGAACAGGATGAACAGCGGGCGGCGCGGGGCGGCGATGGTAATTCCCGCTCCGGCCAGCGCGCCGACGATCGTGAACACCTCCAGGAACATGCCCACCTTCAGATTCGTGATGCGGTCGCGCACGTAGGCAGACGCGGCGCCGCTGCTGGTGGCGATGACGGAGACGGTGCTGATGGCGATGGCATGTTTGATGTCCATGCCCAACAGGGTGAGACCAGGGACCAGCACGATCCCCCCGCCCATTCCGCTCATCGCGCCGATGAGCCCGGCGAGGATGGACACGGCAAGTGTGGCCGGCATATTCATGGTGCTGAGGGGAACACGGAAGACACGCCGGCGTCGGCGGACACGCGCTGGCGGGTCAGAGTCGTTCAACCGCCAGGGCGACCGCCTCCCCGCCGGCGAGGCAGATTGCGGCCACGCCACGCCGCGCTTCGTAGCGGGGCATGGCGTAGAGCAAGGTGGTCAGGATGCGGGCGCCGCTGCACCCCACGGGGTGACCGAGCGCGACCGCCCCGCCGTGGACATTGACCCGGTCGAGTGCGATGCCAAGGTCACGGCAGACGCCGAGGACCACCGCGGCGAACGCCTCGTTGATCTCAAACAGATCCACGTCTTCCTTCTGCCAACCCACTTTTTCGAGCAGGCGTGTGGTGGCTTGCGCCGGGGCGATGGTGAACCACTCTGGTGCCATCGCCGCTCCGGCCTGGCCCACGATGCGGGCCAGGGGCTTCCACCCGCGCCGCTGCGCCACCTCCTCCGCGGCCACCACCACAGCGGCCGCGCCGTCGCTGAGGCTGCTCGCATTGCCTGCGGTCACGGTGCCGCCTTCCTCAAAGGCAGGTCGCAGCGTGGAGAGTTTGTCGAAATCGACTCGGCGCGGCTCTTCGTCTTCCGCGACCACCTGCGGCTCGCCTTTGGGGTGAGGAATCTCGACGGGGATGATCTCCTTGGTAAACTTGCCGCCGTCCATGGCGCTCAATGCTTTCGAGTAACTGCGGCGGGCGAAATCGTCCTGTTCCTGGCGAGAGATCCGGTACTCCCGGGCGAGGAGTTCCGCGCAGTTCCCCATGTGCAGATTCTGATAGGCGTCCAGCAACCCATCTTTCAGGATGATATCGACAATCTTGTCGTCACCCAGCCTGTACCCGGTGCGGGCCCGCGGCAGCAGGTAGGGGGAGGCGCTCATGTTCTCCATCCCGCCTGCCACGACGACGTCAGCGTCGCCTGTGGCGATGGCCTGGGCCGCCAGCATCACCGCCTTCAGGCCGGAGCCGCACATCTTGTTGATGGTGGTCGCCGGGACGGATGCCGGCAGTCCGGCATACAACGTGGCCTGACGCCCCGGCGCCTGCCCCAGTCCCGCGCTCAGCACATTTCCAACGATGACCTCGTCCACCTGGTCTTTGGGGACCTCTGCGCGGCGCAGCGCCTCGGCGATGGCGATGCTCCCCAGGCGCGGGGCAGGGATCGACGCCAGACCGCCGAGGAAGCGGCCGATCGGCGTGCGGGCAGCGCCCAGGATGACGGCGGTGCGCATCGTACGCTCAGTCTACTGCCGCCCGTACAGGGGCGCAACGCTGCGCCGGCGCTGCCTTGACACTCTCGCGCGCATCTGCTCACAATGATGTCCAATACGCGATGCAACGGTAGAGGCGGTTCGCATGGCCATGCCTCATCAGGCTCCGGGCTCGCTCGCCACCGCGCTGGCTGGGTTGAAGGTTTCCTTCGACCCCCAGCACTTCCGCTGGCGTGGGGTGGAGGCGCAGGCGTACAAATTCGCCCTCGGCGACCAGCGCGGCATGGGGTGGCGCGATGTCAGCCGGTTCACCCTTGCCTGTCCGCCAGTCGTGCCATCGCGCTTCGAACTCCGATACTTTGAGCTGGCGGCCGGCGGCTACTCCAGCCTCGAGCAGCACGGGCATGTGCACTGCATCGTGGTCCTGCGCGGTCGAGGTAAAGCCCTGGTGGCCGAGGAGATCATCGCCCTGGAACCGCTCGATGTCCTGTACGTGCCTCCCCGCACGCCGCACCGCTGGATCAACGACAGCGACGAGCCATTCGGCTTCCTCTGCCCCGTCGACGCCCAGCGGGATTCGCCCGGGCCTGTCGACGACGCGGCATGGGAGCGGCTCCGGACGCACGATCCGACAGCCCCGTATGTCTTTTGACCGCGCCTCGATGAGCCCCGCCATCGCCGGCGCGCATGGGTTTCGCGTGAACAACGCGGGCCATTTGGAGATCGGCGGGGTCGACGCGCTTGCGCTGGCGCGCGACTTCGGCACGCCCCTCCATGTGCTCGACGAAGAACGCCTGAGGGCCAACTGCCGAGAGTATCGCGACACGCTCGCGGAGGCCTATGGGCCCAACGCCCGGGCCATCTTCGCCTCGAAGGCCTGCTGCACCATCGCCACCTGCCAGATTGCACACCAAGAGGGCCTGGGGGTCGATGTCGCCTCCGGCGGCGAGCTGCATACGGCGCTCCGCGCAGGCGTCCCCGCCCGGGACCTCTACTTCCACGGGAACAACAAAACCCTCGACGAGGTGGAGTACGGCCTGCGCACCGGCGTGGGCCGGTGCGTGGTCGACAATGAGCACGAATTCGATCTGCTGGAGACAGTGACAGCCCGGCTGGATACGACCGCCGACATCCTCCTGCGCCTCACGCCGGGGATCGAGCCGCACACCCACCAGGCCATCCGCACCGGCGGGGTGGATTCGAAGTTCGGATTTGGAATGCTCGACGGCGCCGCCTACCGCGCGGTGGTCCGCGCCAGCCGGATGCCGCGGGTGCGGCTGCGTGGGCTGCATGCCCATATCGGCTCCCAGGTATGTGATCTGGAGCCGTTCCGCATGTCGGCGGCGGCGCTGGTAGATTTCGCGGCGCGGATTCGCGACGAGCTCGACGTCACGGTCGAGGAGCTCAACCTCGGGGGCGGATTGGGGATCCGCTACGTGCCGGCCGATGAGCCACCGCGGATCGCAGATTTCGTGCGGGCGCTGGCCGGCGTCGTGACGGCCAGGCTGGGTGCGCACCGCCTCAGTCATCCCAGACTATTTCTCGAGCCCGGACGGTCCATCGTGGGGAGCGCGGGGGTGACGTTGTACACTGTGGGTGCGGTCAAATCGATCCCGGGCGTGCGGACCTACGTCTCCGTCGACGGCGGCATGTTCGAGAACCCCCGGCCGGCGCTCTACGGCGCGCAGTACGAAGCGGTCGCTGCCGCGCGCGCCGCCGATGCAGCCACGGACACGGTGGCCGTGGCGGGCCGGTGCTGTGAGTCCGGCGATGTCCTGATCTGGGAGGCGCGATTGCCTCCGGTGCGCAGCGGTGACCTGCTGGCGGTGTTTGGGACCGGTGCCTACACGTATTCCATGGCGAGCAACTACAACCGGTTCCCCCGGCCGGCGGTCGTGCTGGCCGGCCACGGGCGCGGCCGCTGCGTGGTGGAACGCGAAACGTACGATGATCTCCTCCGCAAGGACGTTTCGCTGTAACCCGCGAAGCAACCACGACGATGTTCGGCGATGTGAGCCTGCTGCCCTACGTGGTGGTCGCGCTGATCGTGGCGGCGACGGTCCACGAGTATGCGCACGCGTACGTGGCCGACCGGTTGGGCGATCCCACGCCGCGCGCGCAGGGCCGGTTGACGCTCAATCCGCTGGCGCACCTCGACCCCGTGGGCGCGCTGCTCATCCTGATCTTCCGATTTGGATGGGCGAAACCGGTGCCCATCAATCCAGCCAACTTTACCAACTGGCGGCGTGACACCATGCTCGTGGCCGCAGCCGGCCCGCTGGCGAACATTACGCTGCTCTTCATCGTGGGCATC
The DNA here is from genome assembly GCA_005882295.1 of Candidatus Segetimicrobium genomatis. GTDB lineage: Bacteria > Sysuimicrobiota > Sysuimicrobiia > Sysuimicrobiales > Kaftiobacteriaceae > Telluricultor. Next base: position 17,065 of record VBAI01000030.1, read on the forward strand.
CCCTATAAGCTGGGGCTGCTGGACATCGGCGCGACCGCCGCCGCGATGCCCCTGGACCATCTCCTGCAGGTGATGCTGCAGATCAACGCCATGCTGGCGGTGTTCAACCTGATTCCAATCCCCCCGCTGGATGGGTCGAAGATCCTGATGGGGTTGCTCCCGCCCGCGCAGGCGGTGACGTATGCGCGCCTGCAGCCGTATGGCACGTGGATCCTGCTCCTGCTGGTGTTTACCAGTGCCGTGTCCATCGTGCTGGTCGGACCGATGCAGTGGCTCATCGAACAGGCGACCGGCGGCGGACTGATGTGAGATGAGGCGGGGATGATGCCCTATATCGTAAAGATTCCCCAGTTCGAAGGCCCGCTCGACGAGCTCCTGACGCTGGCGCAACAGGGATCTGTCGACCTTCGCGAGATCCCGCTGGCGCGCATTGCCGAGGCATACCTCGCGGGGACAGAGCACCACGTCGACCTGGAGGAAGCCACCGAAGTCTTGTGGATGCTGGCGGCCATGATCGAAATGAAATCGCGCCTGCTGGTGCCGAAACCTGACATCCCCGCGGAGCCGCTGCCGCTGGAGGAGGACCCGTCGGATCTGGAGGCGCGTTTGGAAGAGAAACTCCAGGAGTACCGCGCGTTCAAGGAAGTGGCGTCAGCCCTGCGGGCCCTCGAGGACTACCAGCACCGGATCTTTGCCCGTCCCCCCGGCGACGATCCCAACGCGGTCTTTCTCGAGGGCGTCACGCTGGATGATCTGTTCCGCGCGTTCCAGCAGGTCCTCGAGCGGGCGCGGGAAGAGGTGGGCGAGATTACCGCCGAGGAAGTGAAGGTGGCCGAGCGCATGGAGGCTATCCTGACGCTCCTGGCGCAGCATCCTCAGGGAGTCGTCTTTGCCGACCTGTTCGCCGCCGCAGCAACCAAGCTGCAGGTGATCGTGACGTTCCTGGCCCTCTTGGAGCTGATCAAGAATCGACGCGTGCGCGCGCAGCAGCCGCAAACGTTCGCCCCCATCCGGGTTGCGCTCGCCGCCCCATGACCATCCCCAATGGCCTGGTTCCTCACGGCGACGACCTCAACCTCGATGAGTTGAAGCGCGCCGCCGAGAGCATTCTGCTGGTCAGCGGAGGACCGGTGACGGTCGATCAGCTGGTGGAGGCATTGGGGGTGGCGCCCCAGACGGTGCATGCGCTGCTGTGGGAGTTGCAGCAGGATTATGCCGGCCGGGGCATCCAGATTCAGGTTGTCGCCGGCGGGTTCCACCTCTGCACCCGGCCTGAGCTTGCATCGTACGTACAGCGGTTCCTGCGCCTGGATCACCGGGAGCCCCTCTCCCAGGCGGCGCTGGAGACATTGGCGATCGTCGCCTACCGGCAGCCGATCACCCGCGCGGAGATCGAGGCGGTGCGGGGCGTGCGCAGCGACCACATCATCGAGCGGCTCCTGGAACGTCACCTGATCCGGGATGTCGGCCGCAAGCAGGCTCTGGGCCGGCCGATTCTCTACGCCACGACCGAAGGGTTCCTCCGCTATTTTGGGCTGAAAGATCTCGGTGATCTGCCCGTATTGGAAGGGACCGATCCTCGCGGCGCGCTCGGTGGCATGACGCCGACCCCACACGCGTCCCCGGCGGAGGGATCGGAGGCGGTTTAGGCGGTTGTGCGGAGCGCTCCATGCCGAAGCGGTTGCACAGGTCGCGCACCGAGCGCTGGATCGCCGGCGTCTGCGGCGGGCTCTCCGATTATTTCAATGTTGACGTCATGGCGCTGCGGGTCGGGTTCGCGTTGCTCACCCTCTGGAATGGGTTCGGGCTGGTGCTGTACCTGCTCCTCGTCGTCCTGATCCCCGACGAACCGCTGACCGAGGTAGTGACCGAACCGGGGCTGCCGCCGCCTCCCGAAGAAGGGGAGCCCCAACGCCGGGCCCGGGTGCTAGGCTCCATCCTCGTGCTGGGCGGGGCGTACCTGCTCATCCAGCAGACCCGGCTCTTTGAGGTGTTAGTCCACCAACCCTGGATCGGCGCGCTGCTGATCATGGGCGGGTTGATCGTGCTGGTGATGAGACCCCGCAGAAAACCGTGATTCGTGATTGGTGATTCGTGATTCGTTACGGTCCGAGAACCATGGGTGCCAAACGGTCTTGGCGAATCACTAATCACGAATCACCAATCACGTTTTCATGACTCCACGCGCACGCGGCAACCCGATCGTGGCGATCGACGGGCCGGTCGGTGCGGGGAAGAGCACTGTGGCGCGCGCGGTCGCGCAGCGCCTCCGCTTCCGCTACGTGGACACCGGAGCGATGTATCGATCGGTGGCCTGGGCCGCGTTGCAGCGCGGCATCAGTCTCAGTGATGAACGGGCCGTGACGGCGCTCGCCCAATCGCTGCAGATCGACTTCGTGACCGATCCAGAAGGCCAGCGCATCCTGGTAGACGGCGTGGACGTGACCGATCTCATCCGGACGCCGCAGGTGAGCGACGGCGCGTCGGTCGTCAGCGTCTACCCTGGGGTGCGCGAGGCGATGGTGGCGGTCCAGCGCCGCCTGGGCGCCGACGGCGGGGTCGTGATGGAGGGGCGGGACATCGGGACGGTGGTGTTTCCCGACGCGGAGATCAAGGTGTTCCTGGATGCGTCGCTGGATGAGCGCGCCCGCCGGCGATTCGAGGAGCTACGGGCCAGGGGCGCCGGTGCGGACCTGGAGTCGGTGCGGAGGGCAGAAGAAGAGCGCGATCGGCGGGATCGCACCCGCAGCCATTCGCCGCTCCGCGCCGCCTCTGACGCGGTCGTCATCGATTCCACAGGAATTCCCGCAGACGAGGTGGCGGCGGGCATTGTGCAGCTCGTCCAGAGGAGGCTTCGTGCATAAGGATTTGGCGATGCCGCACGGCGGCGCGGTGAGCCGCAGGCTGGCAGGGTATGTCGCGGGCGCCTGGTACCTGTTCGTGAAGACGGCGCTGTGGGCCCTCTGCAAAGTGCTCTTTCGCCTCCGTCTGGAGGGCCGCGAGCACGAGCCGGCCAGGGGCCCCTTCATCGTCGCGGCCAATCACGCCAGCGCGATTGATCCGCCGATCGTGGGTATCGCGCTCAGACATCAGGCAGCCTACATGGCCAAGCACGAACTCCTGCAGGCGCCGGTGCTGGGTCCGCTGCTGCGCTCGATCGGCGTGTTCCCGGTGCGCCGCGGGGAGCCGGACCGCAAGGCCATCCGCCGGTCCCTGGAGGTCTTGGACGCAGGCAGGGTGCTGGTGATGTTTCCGGAGGGAACGCGCAGTCACGACGGCCGGCTGCGGGCGCCGGAGCCCGGCGCCGCGATGATCGCGCTGCGGACGGGTGCGCCGGTCCTGCCGGCCGCAGTCATCAACAGCCACCGGATCCTGCCCAAGGGAGCGCACTGGCCGAAGATGCAGCAGGTGACCGTCCGGATGGGCCCGCCCCTCGCGGTGCCCAAGATCGAGGGCCGCCTCGATCACGAGACGCTAGAGGAGTGGGGAAACAGGATTATCGCGGAAATTGAGAAGTTGCTTCCGCGTGATCAGCAGCGCGTCAAACAGTGAATCGTGATTCGTGATTCGTGATTCGTCGTTTCTGGCTGCGTGGTCGTCTCGAGCGAATCACGAGTCACGAATCACTAATCACGCCTTTGGCACGATCACTTCAATCGCCCGCGGCACAACCCGGAATACTGCCGGGACCGTTCCCACGATCTCCCCATCCGCGTGGATAGCCAGCGGGGCGGCGCTGTCCACACGCACATCACGGGCCGTGGTGTGCGCCACTTTCGGGTGCTGCAGGTGTCTTCCCGAGAACACCTTGGGCAGGACGGCCAGGGTCTCGAGTTTGGTGAGGTCGGTCGCGTACACGACGGCCAGCAGGCCGTCTTCGATGCTGGCATGCGGGGCCATGTACATCCCGCCCCCATACCAGTTGGTGTTGGCCGCCGCCAGCAGAAATAGCTTCAGGCGCTGTTCCTTGCCGTCAACGGTGATGTGCGCGTCGACGGGACGGTAGGTGATGAGCGTCTGCAGGATGCCGAGTACGTACACGGTGGTACCTCTGATCCACCGCGGCCAGCGGTTGACCAGGTGCGCCACTTCGGCGTCGAAACCGACGCCCGAGATGGTAGCAAAGTAGCGGTCGTTCACCTGGCCGACGTCGACGCGTCGCCGCGACCCGTCCAGGATCGTTCGTGCGGCGGCACGAGAGTTCAGCGGAATACTCAGACAGCGCGGGAAATCATTGGCAGTGCCCTCGGGGATGATCGCCAGGGTCGGGGGCGGGGACGTCCGGCTGCGCATCAGCCCGTTCACGGTCCAATGCGTGGTGCCGTCTCCACCGACGGAGATCACGGTGCCGTAGCCGTCGCCACCGGCTAGAGCGGCACGCTCCATCCCCTCCTGCGGCGAATGCGTCGTCACCTCGTCGAAGGACAGCCCGGCGTCGTGAAGGGTTGCGCTGATCTCCGGCCAGGCGCGACGCGCCCGCCCCTTCGCGGAGGACGGATTGATGATGGCAATCGCGCGCGACATGCCACCAGGCTATACGCCGGCGAAAAGATGCAATCCTGTCCATCCCATAGTATGCTAGTGAACGATGGAAATTCTCGTGGC
>VBAI01000031.1 GCA_005882295.1 Candidatus Segetimicrobium genomatis
GAGAGTGGCGGCAGATGACGGAACTGGACTGCGAGCAGATCCTGCAATTGGTGTGGCAGTTTCTGGATGGCGAGATAGACGAGACGAGGTATCTCGAAATCGAGGCGCATGTCGCCGCCTGTGCAGACTGCGGACCACGGTACCAGTTCCAGCGCCGGCTGCTGGCGCTCGTGGAAATGAAGTGCCGGGAAGGCCCCATCCCGACGGAGCTGAAGAGAAAGCTATTTCGACTTCTCGAGGAGTAGTGCTCTGTAAAAGAGAGCGGGATTGGGGACTAGGGACTAGGAACAGGACCGTAATCCTCCCAAGGTAGTTACCAGTCCCCGGTCCCCAGTCCCCAGTCCCTAGTCCCCAGTCCCGTAGTATAGTGTTAGGTGCGGAGGGTAGGAGGCTAGGCGATGGCTGCCCTCCGCATTTTGCTTGTCGACGATCACCGTGTCATCGCCGACTCCCTCGCCAGGCTCCTGCAGGATGACCCCGCGATTCAAGTTGTAGGTATCGCGGCGACCGGTCCGGAGGCCATCTCCCTGGCCCGTCTCTTGCGTCCGTCCCTCGTTGTGATGGATATCGGACTTCCCGGCATGGACGGCGTTGAGGCCACCTGGACCATCCGGAGGCAGTGTCCGGACGTCCCGGTCCTGATGCTGACGATGTTCGAGCAGGACGCGTTCGCGATCGACGCCCTGCGCGCGGGCGCGGCGGGCTACCTGCTGAAAACAGCCACCCCCGCAGAGTTGTTTCATGCGATTCACGCGGTGTGTGAGGGAGATGGGCTGGTGTACCCACGCACTGCGACCGCCGCTCTGCAGCGGGCGGTGCCCCCACGCAGCCGGGTGCAGGATCCCGGGGCCCTATCCCGCCGCGAACTGGAGGTTTTGCAGCTCGTCGTGGGCGGTGCCGATATCGCCGCGATCGGCCGGCAACTCATGCTGAGTCCACACACCATCCGCAACCACCTCAAGGGCGTGTACCGGAAGCTGGGCGTGCGTGGCCGCGTCGAGGCCGCCGCCTACGCGGTGCGAAGAGGCCTGATTAAACCCTAAAGACGGGAACGGGGGAACGGGGGAACAGGGGAACGCGGAACTGTGTGCCGTCGCCCTGAGAGTCCTGACGCGTTCCCGCGCTCCCGCATTCCCGTCAGTTGGCTCATTTCGGCCATCCCTCATCAGCCCACCTGAGTCTAGGCAAGAGCCAGTGAATCGCTATCTTTAGGAGGCGGGTGAGTATGATGCCTCACGCGGCATCAAGGGATGTTTCTGGCCTCCTGGCCGAGGGGGTCGCCGAGCCGGTCGCGGGGGCGGAGCCTGCCCTGGATCGTCTCCCAGTGCGCCTGGACGGGGAGATCCGTCTGCTTCCGGTAGCGGAGGTCCTGTACTGCTATGCGAACGGCGACCGGACGATGCTGGTCACCCGGGGCGGGGAGTTGCGGAGCCACCTCAGCCTCTCTCGACTCGCCGAGCGTTTGGAGCCGTTCCGTTTCTTTCGCTGCCATCGCGCCTACCTGGTCAATCTGGGCCACGTCTGCAGCGTGATCCCCTGGACGCGAAACGCCTTCAGTCTGACGCTTGAAGGTGGAAAGGAGGTGCCCCTCAGTAAACACCGCGCGGGCGAACTTCGGAAACTGCTGGGCTGGTGACGGGCTCCATTTGTCATTGCGAGGGCCGCAGGCCCGAAGCCTGCAGACACTCACCTTGTCATTGCGAGCGCAGCCCTGCAACCGTAGGTGCAGGGCGCAGCGAAGCAATCTAGCGCCGGACCGGAGATTGCTTCGGCACTTCGTGCCTCGCAATGACAGAAATGAAGTCGCTTGCGCGGCTTCGCCCCTTCGGGGCTCGCAATGACTAACTGGCTCCTGCTTTCGCAGCCGTCTTTTCTTTCTTCTCCATAATGGTGGAGGAGTGCCCTGGGAATGCGGAGGCGTTCGGGTTCACGTAGGTCACCGCGTTGTTGATCGCGGTCGCGGCCTCGCCGAATCCGGTGGCGATGAGCTTCAGCTTGCCCGGATAGATCGTGACGTCGCCCGCCGCGTACACCCCAGGCATCGTGGTTTCCATTTTCGTGTTGACGACGATGGAGTCATCCTGGATCTGCAGACCCCACTCGCGGATGGGCCCCAGATTGCTCACCAGGCCCAGGAAGGCCAGCACGGCGTCCGCCTTCAGGACCTCCTCGGCCTGGGTCTTGTTCTGGAAGACGACGGCCTCCCGCACCTGATTGTCGCCGCGGATGGCGCGCAGTTCGTAGAAGGTCTTGACCTTGATAGGAGAGGCGTACAGTTTCTTCACGCTGTCCTCGTGCGCCCGGAAGGCGTCGCGCCGGTGGATCAGCGTAATCTCCGTGGCATAACCCACCAGGCCCAGCGCCCAGTCCAGCGCCGAGTCGCCGCCCCCGATGACCAGCAGGTGCTTGCCGCGGAAATCTTCCTTCTGGCGGACGGCAAAGTATAGTCCCTTGCCGATCCACTGATCGAGTTCCGGCCGCTTGAAGGTCTTGGGGGTGAATGCCCCGATGCCGGCCGTGATCACGACAACCTTCGTCAGGTGCTCGCCCAGGTCGGTGCCCATGCGGATCGTGCTGTCCGGCAGGCGGTCCAGCGTGTGCACGCTTTCGTTAAGGTGGACGGTGGGCTGGTACTGCATTGCCTGCGCGACCAGGTTGGTGACGAGGTCCTTGCCCAGGATCTTCGGAAAGCCGGCGACATCATAGATGAGTTTGTCCGGATATAATGCGGTGACCTGGCCCCCCAGGTCGGGCTGACTATCGATGAGTTTCGTCCGTAGCCCGCGAAATCCGGCGTAGTACGCGGCAAACAACCCGGCCGGGCCGGCGCCGATGATCGTCAGGTCATGGATGTCATTTGATGCCATTGCTGCCCTCCAGACTCAACAACTTCGCCATTATAGCATTCCCGAATCGTCCGACGCCCAGCAGGGCCTGCAGCGTGGACGCCCGAAGATACCCCCACCTGCAGCGGCGTGGTACAATCGAATTTGCATCAAATTGGTCAAGAATTCCTGAGCACGGAGGCTTGCATGACACTGCGGACCCGTCCCGGTCCCCTCCTCACCAAAGAGCAGATGGAGCGGTACTCCCGCCAGACCATCCTGGAGGAGGTCGGGATTCAGGGACAGCGCAAGTTACTCGACAGCAAAGTCCTGATCATCGGCGCAGGCGGCCTGGGCAGTCCGGCGGCGATCTACCTCGCCGCGGCCGGCATCGGCACGCTCGGCATCGTCGACGGCGACCGTGTCGATCTGTCCAACCTGCACCGGCAGGTGATGCACTTCACCCACGACATCGGCCGCCCGAAGACTCAATCCGCCCGCCGCACGCTGGAAGACATCAACCCTGACATCACCGTGGTACCGCATCAGACCGTGCTCACCAGCGAGAACGCGCTGGAGATTCTCGCCGACTATGACGTGGTCGTCAACGGCAGCGACAACTTTCCCACCCGCTACCTGGTGAACGATGCGTGTGTGATGCTCCGCAAACCCCTCGTCGACGCAAGCATCTTAAAGTGGGAAGGACAGGCCACGGCGTTCCTGCCCGGCCGTGGCTGCTACCGGTGCCTGTTCCCCACCCCGCCGCCTCCCGGCACGGTGCCCAGCTGCGCCGAGGGCGGCATCGTCGGCGCGCTGGCCGGCCACATGGGCACGTTGCAGGCCATCGAGGCGATCAAGATCCTGCTGGACACGGGCGAGACGCTCGCCAACCGGCTGCTCATTTACGACGCGCTGATCGGGGAAGTGCGCACGCTGCGCTGGAAGCGCAACCCCGACTGCCTGATGTGCGGCGACCATCCGACCATCACCGCGCTCATCGACTACGAGGCGTTCTGCGGCGTCCCGGGTCGCGAGCCGTCGCATCCACCCGCCGTGGTTACCCCCGCAGCCACGCCGGTGGTGTCGGTGGCCGAGGCCAAGGAGATGCTGGATCGCGGCCAGGCCCGGCTGATCGACGTGCGGGAGGTCTGGGAATGGGTCACCGCCCGCATTCCCGGGGCGACCCTGATTCCCATGGGCGAGATTCCGCAACGCATGAGCGAGATCCCGAAGGACCACCCCGTGATCATCCACTGCGCGACCGGGCAACGCAGCGCAACGGTGACCGATGCCCTGCGCCGGGCCGGCTACGAGCGTGTGTTCAACCTGGCCGGCGGCATCGTGGCCTGGATGAATGAGCAGCTTCCGGTCGACGCCGGAGCGCCGGAGAAGCAATAATTCGTGAGCGCGACCGTGAATGCTGACGGGGAAGCCGCGTCAACGGTGTCGGTGTCTGTCGAATCACGAATCACGACTCACGAATCACCGTCCGTCATGCGCCAGGCCGTCCTCCTCGAACCCAGACGCATCGAGCTGATCACCCGTCCCGTCCCCGCCCCCGGACCCGGCGAGGTGTTGCTGCGCGTCCGCGCCGCGCTCACCTGTGGAACCGACCTGAAGACGTACCGCCGGGGACACCCCAAGGTTCCATTTGGGCCATTCGGACATGAGTGTGCGGGCGACGTCGCCGCCGTCGGCGGCGGGGTCAGGCATGTGCGCGAAGGCGACGCGGTCGTGCCGACGCCCACGGCGCCGTGCGGCGGGTGTGCGCCCTGCCGGCAAGGGCGCGAGAACCTATGCGAGCGCCAGTTTGAAGGCATTGTGCTGGGCGCATATGCCGACTACCTGCTGGTGTCTGAGAAAGTTGCCGCCAGGCATCTCCTGCATAAACCCGACGAGATCTCCTACATCGAAGCCGCGTTCCTGGAACCCCTGTCCTGCGTCATCCACGCCTGGGACCGGTTGCGGCCTCATCCGGCGGAACAGGTGGCGGTCGTCGGGTTGGGCGCAATTGGTCTGCTGCACGTGAAGATGTCGAAAGCGATGGGGGCGCGCGTCATCGCGATGGGCCGGCGGCGGGAGCGCCTGGAGCTGGCCGCCCGCCTGGGTGCCGACGCGGTGGTGGACACGGAGCACGATGACGTCCCCAGCCGGATCCACGACCTCACGGGCGGCGTGGGATGCGATGTCGTCATCGAGTGCACCGGGAGTCCCGCGGTCTGGGTGGAGGCGCCGGGATGGGCTGCGCCAGGTGGACGAGTGGTGCTGTTTGCAGGCCTCGCCGCGGGCACACGGGTCGCGTTCGATGCCACGCGATTGCACTACGAGGAAGTCGACATCATCAACTCCTTCCATTATCGCCCCCGCGACGTCGAAGAGGCCTATCAGTTGCTGGCGAGCGGTACCATTGACGTCCGGCCTCTGGTCACCGGGGTGAAAGAACTAACCAGCATTGTCGATGTCTTCGCCTCCCTCGACCGCGGCAACGGCGTGAAATACGCCATCCTCCCCGAGGCGCGGGCGTGGGAGTAGCAACTACCCGCGCCATCGTCTATCACACCAGCGAAGACCTGCGTTTGGAAGAAGTGCCCTTGCCCGCGCTGAAGCCGGGTGAGCTCTTGGTGCGCATCCGCGCCTGCGGCCTGTGCCCGGGTGAGGCGATGGGTTGGTACATGGCGCGCAAGGCGCCGCTGGTGCCCGGACATGAGCCGGTGGCCGAGGTCGTACGCACGGGTGAGGGTGTGGCGGGTTTCGCGCCGAAGGATCGCATCTTCGTGCACCATCACGCTCCCTGCCTGGTCTGCCGATTCTGCCGGCGCGGCGATTACGTGCATTGCGCGACGTTTCGCCGGACCAAGCTCAACCCCGGTGGACTCTCCGAGTTCGCCGTCGTTCCTGCAGAGGTCGTACGCGCCGACGTGCTGCGTATCCCCGACGCGCTCTCCGACGAGGCCGCCACGTTTGTTGAGCCGCTGGCGTGCGTGGTCAAGGCTGCGCATCGCGCCGGCATCGGCCCGGGCGATCGAGTGCTCGTGATCGGGCTCGGTGTGATGGGCATGCTGCACGTGCTGCTGGCCAGCCGGCTCGGGGCGGAGCTCGTGATTGGAGCGGATCGGGTGTCCTCGAGAGTGTCCCGCGCCACTCAACTGGGAGCCGATGTCGGGGTGGACGTCACGCGCGATTCGCTCCCCGATGTGGTGCGCGCGCGCACCGACGGAGCCGGCGCCGATGTGGTGGTGGTCGGACCGGGCACGGTAGAAGCGATCGAGCTGGGTTTCGCCTGCGTGGCGTCCGGAGGCACGCTGTCGCTGTTCACGCCCACGCCGCCTGGCGTTGCCTGGCCCTTTCCTGTGCATGATGTCTACTTCCGTGAGGTCACCGTCGTCCCCAGCTATTCCGCCGGCCCGCCGGAGACCAAAGAGGCGCTGCAGTTGCTGGCTGCGGGCTTGCCGGTCGAGGCGCTAGTCACCCACCGCTACTCCCTGGACGGGGCCGCTGAAGGATACCGGCTGGTGCGCGAAGCCACCGAAGCGCTGAAGGTCGTGGTGCGTCCGTGAGCGAGCATCCTGAAGACAGCAGCTGCGAGATACCGGGCGGACCTCCGGCGGACGACCGGCGGCATCGCCAGTTCGACGGCGAGGCGTGGGATGGGGTGAGCCCGCGGGTTTACAAACTCGGCGGGTCCTCGGCACCGGGTGCCGCATGGCAGGACGTGGCACGCCATACCCTGGCTGGGGGTGCGGGCGAGCCGATGGCGTTTCAGCTCCGGTACTTTGAGATCGAACCGGGCGGATATTCGAGTTTGGAGAAGCACCGTCACGTTCATACCATCGTCGTCCTCCGCGGCGCCGGCCGGGTGGTGGTCGGCCGCGAGGTGTTCGACGTGGCGCCGTTTGATTTTGTGTACGTTCCCCCGAATATCCCGCATCAGTTCGTGAACGCCGGCGCCGAAACGTTCGGCTTCCTGTGCCCGGTCGACGCCGACCGCGATCCGCCGCAACCCCTCACGACAGAGGAGATCCACGATCTGCTGGGTTATCCGAAGGTTCGAGAGGTCGTGCGCATAGCGGAAGATATGGGATCCGGGATACGGGATCCGGGATCCGAGACCCATGTTGTCATTGCGAGGGGCGCAGCCCCGAAGCAATCTCCTTGAACAAGAGCCGCCGCGTGCCTTGCGTGCCTCACGATCCCTTTCCAGCACTGGGTCCTCTCGTATCCCGGCTCCCGGATCCCTGATCCCGTCGTTTGACTTAGGGTTGCGTAGCCCCTAGAATGGCAAGTGGAGGGTTTCCCTGAATGATTACCATCACCGATCAAGCGGCGACGAAGCTGAAGGAGTTGCTCCAGACCCAGGAGCAGCCGGGCTTGTACCTGCGGTTGTTCATTCAACCCGGTGGGTGCGAAGGGTTCTCGTACGGTATGGGATTCGATGCCGAGCGCCGCACCGACGACCAGATCTTCGAGCGCGGCGGCGTGCAGGTGCTCGTGGACGCCAGCAGCCTCCAGTACCTGAGCGGGGCACAGATCGACTATACGAAATCGACGTTTGGCGAAGGCTTCACGGTCCGCAACCCCAACGCCGTTTCGACCTGCGGGTGCGGGCATTCATTCCGGACGCGTCATGACGCGGGCCAGGCTCAGCCGTGTGATGACGCCGCGGCGCATACGCAGACGACACAAGCTTAGGAGCGCGGAGATGGCGGAGCAGGTACAGACGCAAGAGGGCGGTCTCCGGGAACGGGTGGAGCAGGTTCTGGATACCATCCGGCCGTACATCCAAGGCGACGGCGGTGACATCGAGCTCCTCGATGTGACCGATGGCGTCGTCCAGATCCGCCTGGCCGGCGCGTGTGTCGGGTGCATGCACTCCATGATGACCCTGCAGCTCGGCGTGGAGCGGATGCTGAAGGAAGCGGTCCCCGAGATCAAGGCCGTCGAGGCGATGCCCTTCTAAAACCCAAGAGACGGGAACGCGGAAACGCGGGACCGCGACGTCAAAGATCGGGCTCCTTGGACAAGGTCCGGGGAGCCCGTCGTGTTGTAGACTGAAGTACGAAACCGCTCCGCGTCATTTATCTAGACCGTGAAGACTGGGTAGACCGGGTAGACCATGGGCATTCCCTGGACTCACATTTTGAAAAAGGTCGACGACTATCGTTGGGAGATTCCGACGTCCTACAAGCCCGGCATGCGCGTGCCCGGGCTCGTCTTCGCCGACGAACGCATGCTGCGCCAGATTGCCGAGGAGCAGGCGCTGGAGCAAGTGGCCAACGTTGCCACGCTGCCGGGAATTGTTGGCTATTCTCTTGCCATGCCGGATATTCATTGGGGGTATGGATTCCCGGTCGGCGGCGTTGCAGCGTTCCGCATCGATGACGGCATCATCAGCCCTGGCGGAATCGGCTACGACGTCAACTGCGGCGTGCGTCTCATTCGCACAAATCTCATGGAGTCCGATGTACGGGCGAAGATTCAACCGCTCGTCGATGCGCTGTTCGTCAACGTTCCCTCCGGCGTCGGGTCGACCGGTCGCATCAAGGTCAGCATGGGCGAGATCGATGATGTGCTCAAGGGCGGCGCGCGGTGGGCGGTGCAGAAAGGCTATGGTTGGCCAGGCGACCTGGATGTGATCGAAGCGCACGGTAGCCTCCCGCAGGCCGATCCTGACGCTGTCAGTCAGGCAGCCAAGCAGCGCGGGCGCGGCCAGATTGGTACGCTGGGATCCGGCAATCACTTCCTTGAAGTACAGGTCGTCGACGAGGTCTTCGATGCGCGGGCAGCGGCGGCGCTGGGTGTCGATCAGGTCGGTCAGGTTGTGGTCTTTGTGCACTGTGGCTCGCGCGGCTTGGGCCATCAGGTGTGCACGGATTACCTCCGGGTGGCTGAGCGATCCGCGAGGGAACACGGAATTGAACTGGTCGACCGCCAGCTGGCTTGCATGCCATTCCAGTCGCCCGAAGGGCAGCGGTACTTTGGCGCTATGTGCGCATCGGCGAACTTCGCCTGGGCCAACCGCCAGATGATCACTCACTGGGTGCGCGAGGCGTTCAGCCGGGTGTTCGCGCAAAGCCCTGAAAGCCTCGGCATGGAGCTCATCTACGACGTCGCCCACAACATTGGGAAGATCGAGGAGTATGAGGTCGACGGACAGACACAGCGTCTCGTCGTCCACCGCAAAGGCGCCACGCGGGCGTTCCCGCCTGGTCACCCTGAAGTTCCTGACAAGTACCGGGCGGTAGGCCAGCCGGTGCTCGTGCCGGGTGACATGGGCCGCTACTCCTTTGTCGCGGTCGGCACCGAGCAGACGATGCGCATCTCATTCGGCTCGACCTGTCACGGCGCCGGCCGGTTGATGGGCCGCAAGCAGGCCGTGCGCACGCTGGCGGGCGTGGACGTTGCCCAGCAACTGCGCCAGCAGGGCATTCTGGTCCGCGCGCAGGACCGCGGCCTTCTGGCCGAGGAAGCGCCGGTCGCCTACAAGGATGTCGCCGACGTCGTCGGGATCTGCCAAGCGGCAGGACTCAGCCGGCGCGTCGCACGCACGAGGCCCCTTGGCGTTGTGAAAGGCTAACTGCGGGACTGGGGACTAGGGACTGGGGACTGGTCAGGCTTCCGATTTACGCTATGACGCGTCAGTCTTTTCGCAAGCTGGTTGATCAATGCTTGAAGCATCCTGCCGAGCTGATCGTAGGCGGCGAACAAGACGCGGAATTCATCTTCGGTCAGGAATCCGAGGTTTAGGCTGATGCGAAGAAGGCATTTCACTTCAGCAATTGAACCTCTCGCAATGTGGCAATATTGTACATATTCGCGCGGATAATTCCGTGCGTTGCCTTCAGCGATATTCGCCGGTATCGCTACCGCCGCCCGACGCAGTTGCTGGCTGAGCCCAAATCTTTCCTCGGCAGGAAAGTGACCGGTCACTTTGTAGACTTGCACAACGAGTTTCATTGCCAGATTCCAAACCTTCAATTGCTCGACTGGGTCAGCCACCTCGTTCCCCAAAACTGTGCTACGCAAATCTTCGCGCAGGAGTGAGGAGTGTGTCTATGACCCAAATGAGCTATTTGGGGACCCACTAGTTGCCAGTCCCTAGTCCCCAGTCCCTAGTCCCGTCGTTCGAAAAGGGAGGCCGTCGTGTCCGACAAGAAAGTCGCTGCCCTCGTCGAGTTTCCGCTCAAAGGTGTGTGGTTCTACGATCGCTACACCGAGGCCGAGGTCCACGCCCACCGCTGTGGACAGGTCATCGCCCGCGCGCAGACTGCCTATCAGGACGTGGTGATTCAGCAGTTCGACCACCTGGGCCGCTGCCTGGTGGTCGACGGGAAGATTCAGTCGGCCGAAGTCGACGAGTACATCTATCACGAACTGCTGGTACATCCGGCGATGATCGCCCATCCCAACCCCAGGCGCGTGCTGGTCTGCGGCGGTGGGGAAGGCGCCCCACTGCGCGAGATCCTGCGGCATCCCACGGTCGAATCGGTGGTGATGGTGGATATCGATCGAGAGCTGGTGGCGCTGTGCCGCGAGCATCTACCGTCCTGGCACCGCGGCGCGTTCGACGATCCCCGTGTGCAGGTACGCCATGGCGACGCGCGCGCCTATGTGGAACAGGCCGGCGAGCGGTTCGACGTCGTCATCAATGACATCACTGATCCAATCGAGGGCGGTCCGAGCAAACTGCTCTTCACCCGCGAGTTCTACGCCTCAGTAGCGCGGGTGCTCAACCAGGACGGAATATTCGTCACCCAGGCCATCGGCGTCCATTACGACGCCGGTGACCGTCTGCACGCGGCGATCCACCGGACGGTTCGGGAGGTGTTCCCCCACACCCGCTCTTACTGCGACTTCGTCATGTCGTTTGATTACCCGTGGGCATTCGTCGCCGGATCCAGCCGCGACGTTTGGAGCGGCCTGTCTCCAGCTGAGATCAACCAGCGCCTGCAGGCCCGCAAGATCCGGCTGCGTTTCTACGATGGCGAAACCCACATACGAGTCATGAGTCTGCCCTTGCCGCTGCGGACACTCATAGCGAATGAGCGCACCGTGATCACAGATCAGGAACCTCTGACTGTGAAGTGATTTGTGATTCGTGATTAGTGATTCGGAACTGCCCCAACCTCTCGTCCATTCGTTTTCGCTGCGAATCACAAATCACGAATCACTAATCACCGCCAGTCCGTTTGAAAGGGATCTCATTGCGCATCGAACTCACTGAAGACCAGCGAATCCTCCATCGGACCGTACGAGCGTTTGCGGCGGCCGAATTGAAGCCACACGCCGCGGCGCGGGACCGGGAAGGTAAGTTTCCCCTCGCGCTCGTCCCCAAACTGTCGTCGCTGGGGTTGTTGGGACTCACCGTTCCGCAGGAGTACGGCGGAGCGGAGCTGGACATGGTCAGCGCCATGCTGGCAATCGAGGCCGTGGCGTGGGGTGATGCATCCATTGGCCTCACGGTCGCGTCGCACAACTCCCTGTGCACCGGCCACATTCTCCTCTTCGGGAATCCCGAGCAAAAGGGCCGCTACCTTCCCTCGCTGGCGCAGGGGCAGGCGTTGGGCGGGTGGTGCCTGACCGAGCCGGCCGCCGGCAGCGACGCCGCCGCGATCGAGACGCGCGCGGTCCGTCGCGGGAGTGGGTGGGTCCTCAACGGCGCCAAGACATTCGTGACGCAGGGCAGCGTGGCAGGCGTCTATGTTGTGCTGGCCGTGACCGATCCGCTGTCCGGCCGTCACGGTATTTCGGCGTTCATCGTCGAGCGGACCGCGGCCGGCCTGCGGATCGGTAAGAAAGAGGATAAGCTCGGCCTGCGCGCGAGCGATACCGCGGAAGTCGTCTTTGACGATTGCCAGGTGCCGGCGGAGACCCTCATCGGCGCGGAAGGGGAGGGGTTTCGTCAGGCGATGCGCGTGCTGGAACGCGGGCGCATCGGCATCGGGGCCATGGCGGTAGGCATCGGCCGCGCAGCGCTCGACGACAGCATCGCCTACGCCACGCAGCGCAGGGCGTTTGCCAAGAGGCTGGCCGAGCACCAGGCCATCCAGTTCATGCTCGCCGACATGACGATGGAGCTGGATGCGGCCTGGCTGTTGGTGCTGCGGGCGGCCCAACTGGCGGATCTGGGACAACCCTTTCGCCGCGAGGCGTCCATGGCGAAACTGTACGCGTCCGAGGCCGCGGCCCGCGCGACCAGCAAAGCGGTGCAGATCCACGGCGGCTATGGCTTCATCAAAGACTATCCCGTCGAACGCCATTACCGTGACGTGAAGCTCACGGAGATCGGCGAGGGAACCTCTGAAATCCAACGAATCATCATTGCCAAATCGCTGCTAGAAGGGAAGAATCGAGATTAGGACTGGGCAGACTGGGGAGACTGTATGATGAAGTCGCATCCATTCCTGGCCCGCCTCGAGCAGGGCGTCCTGCTGGCGGACGGCGCCATGGGCACACTCCTCTACGCCCGGGGTGTGGCATTTGACCAGTGTTTTGACGAGCTGAATCTCAGCCGCCCGGAAGTCGTCCGCCAGATTCATCTGGACTACATCGCCAGTGGCGCCGAACTCATCGAGACGAACACCTTTGGCGCCAACCGCTTTAAGCTCGGCCAGCACAATCTCGCCCACCGTGTCGCGGAGATCAGCCACGCCGGCGCGGCCCTGGCCCGCGAGGCGGCGGGCACGGCGAACCGGCACGTCTTCGTCGCGGGGTCGATGGGCCCGATTGGCCGGCCCATGGCGCCGCTGGGTGCGATTACTCCCGAGGACGTCCGCAGCGCCTACGCCGAGCAGGCGACCGCCCTGGTCGAGGGCGGCGCAGATGTCCTGATCCTGGAGACATTTACGGACTTGAACGAGTTGCTGGAGGCTGTGCGCGGGGTGCAGAGCGCGACGGCGGTTCCGCTGATCGCGCAGATGACGTTCACCCAGGATGGCAAGACGATGCTGGGGCACGAGCCGCGTGAGATTGTCCGTGCGCTGGAACAGATGGACGTGGATGTCATCGGCGCCAACTGCAGCGTGGGATCGCAGGGCATTCTTGAGGTGCTGCAGCAGATGGCCGCCGGCGTCACCCGCGCCCGCTTGTCGGCCATGCCCAACGCAGGGTTCCCCGCCTACGTCGGGGGCCGGTACATCTACTTTTCCAATCCCGCGTACATGGCGGGGTACGCGGCCCAGCTCGCCGCGGTGGGGGTGCGCGTCATTGGGGGCTGCTGCGGCACCACTCCGGAGCACATCGCGGCGATGCGACGCGCCCTGGCTGAACCGGTGGAGCGCGCTGTGGATCTGACAATCCCCGCCGACCTGCGGTCCTCCCGCCCGGCCGAGTCTGAGCCCGTCGCACGACCGCAAGACCCGACGCCCTTCGCCCAGAAACTCGGCAGGTCGTTCGTCATTACCGTGGAGATCGATCCACCGCGCGGCGTGCACGACCGCCGCGAACTGGATGGCTGCCGGCGTCTCAACGATGCGGGCGTGGACGTGATCGACGTCGCCGACAATCCGATGGCCCGCCTGCGCATGAGCCCGTGGGCGATGTGCGCGCGCATCCAGGCCGAGGTCGGTGTGGAGACGGTGTTGCACTTTACCACACGCGACCGGAACCTGGTGCGGCTGCAGTCCGACCTGCTGGCGGTGCACGCGCTGGGCATACGCAACGTGCTGGTGCTGCGGGGCGATCCGCCGCAAATGGGCGACTATCCCAACGCCACCGCGGTCTCAGATGTCAAACCGTCCGGCCTGGTCCGGCTGATCAAGAAGTTCAACCAGGGCCATGACGTCGCCGGCAACGCCATCGGGACGCCGACCGGGTTCACCGTCGGCGTGGCGCTCAACCTGGCCGCTCCCGATCTCGACAAAGAGGCCAGGATCCTGGAGCGCAAGGTTGCCGCCGGCGCGGATTTCATCTGCACGATGCCGATTTATGAGCCGGAAGCCCTTGATCGCTTTGAGCGGATCATGGGCGGACTGCCTGTGCCGGCGTTGCTCGGGGTGCTTCCGCTGGTCAGCCACCGGCATGCGGAATTCCTGCACAACGAATTGCCCGGCTTTGCCATCCCGGCGTGGGTGCGCGAGCGCATGCATCAGGCTACCGACGCCAGGCAGGAAGGGATCAGGGTCGCAGTCCAGTTGATGGAGGCCGTGCGCCTTCGCGTGGGCGGTGTGTACCTGGTTCCGTCGTTTGGACGCTATGACGGCGTGCTAGAACTCGTGCGCCTTGCACGCCAACCCGCAAAAACCTAAACTGACGTAGACGGCGCTCAATGTCGTCATTGCGAGGGGCGTAGCCCCGAAGCAATCTCCGTGAACAGAGATCGCCACGGCCCTGCGGGCCTCGCGATGACAGAGAGAAGGGCGCTTAAAGGAGATTGGATTGATCACTACCGTCATCGGAAATTACCCGAAAATTCCGGACATGCCTGCGCCGGGCAAGTGGCGCAGCGCAGTCGAGAAATTCCAGAAGGGCCAGCTGACCGAGGCCGAGCTCCATCAGGTAGAAGACGAGGTCACACTCGAAGCGATCCAGGACCAGGTGGACGCCGGAGTGGATCTGATCACCGACGGTCACATCCGCTGGGATGATGGCCAGACGTACTTCGCCAGGCGCCTGCGCGGGCTGTCGATCAACGGGCTGCAGCGCTACTTCGACACCAACATCTACTTCCGCGAACCCGTGGCGGAGGGCGAGATTGCCTGGGTTGAACCGATTTCGGTGCGAGACTTCGAGTTCGCCCGGCAGCATAGCCCACGGCCGGTGAAGCCGGTCGTCACGGGGCCGTTCACCCTGGCCAAACTGGGCCGCAACACGCACTATCCCTCAGGACGAGAGTTTGTGCTGGCGCTCGCCCGCGCCCTTAACGCGGAGCTGCGCGCGCTGCAGGCTGCGGGCGCGGAGATCATCCAGGTCGACGAGCCCGCTTTATGCCAGCATAAGCAAGAATATCCGGTGTTTGCCGAGGCGATGGCCGCGCTCGTTGATGGCGTGAGGGCCAAGAAAGTCTTGTGCACCTACTTCGGCGATGTCGGCGGAGTGTATCCCCAACTGCTGCAGCTGCCGTTCGACGTGATCGGGCTCGACTTCGTGGCCGGCTATCGCAACTGGGACGTCATCGCGCGGGCACCGTTTACCAAGACGTTGATGGCCGGTTTCCTCGATGCCCGCAACACCCGGTTGGAGACGGTCGATGAAATCAAGGGGGCCGTCCGCCGAATCACCAGTATCGTGCCGCCCGACCGGTTGATGATCGCTCCCAGCGCGGGGCTCGAGTTCTTGCCGCACGGGGTTGCGAAGAAGAAGCTCGAGCGGCTGGTGGAAGGCACCCGCGCCGCCAGTCAGACGCTGAAAGGGGTGCGCGCATGAGCCTTCCTCTGCTTCCCACGACCGCGGTCGGCAGCTACCCGAAGCCCGCCTCACTCATCGAGGCGCGGCGCAAGTTTGCCCGGAAACACCTCTCCAAGGATGAACTCACAGAGCTGGAACGGCGCGCGACGCGGGAGTGGATTCAGATCCAGGAAGACGCCGGCATGGACCTGCTGGTGGACGGCGAGCAGTACCGCGGGGACATGGTCGCCTATTTCGCCGATGAGATGGAAGGGTTCGCCATCGCCGGTCTCGTCCGCTCCTACGGGAACCGGTATTATCCCAAACCGGTGGTGGTTGGGCCGGTAGGGCGCCGCCACCCGGTTACCGTGGAGTGGTTCAAGTACGCGCAGTCGCTCACCAGCAGGCCGGTCAAAGGCATGCTGACCGGGCCATACACGATTGCGGAGTGGTCGTTCAACGAGCACTATCCGACCCGCCGGGAACTCGTCCTGGAGCTCGCCCGCGCGATTCATCAGGAGGTCATGGATCTGCAGCACGCCGGCGCGAAGTACATCCAGATAGATGAGCCGGCGATCCACACCCGGCCGGAGGAAGATTTTGCCCTGGCAGTGGAGGCGATGGACATCGTCACCGACGGGGTCAGCGCCTACACGGTGAGCCACATCTGCTACGGCGACGTGCCCAAGATCTATCCCGCGATGCTCAAACTTGCCGTCAACCAACTCGACCTGGCTCTAAAGAATGAGGAGTTCGCGCTCCTGGAGACGTTTAAGAAGGCCCCGTTCACCAAGGACATCGGCCTGGGCGTGGTGGACGCGCACTCGCACCGCGTGGAGTCTGTGGAGGAGATCGCGGACGGCATCCGCCGCACCCTCCAGGTGATTCCGGCCAAACAGATCTTCATCTCCCCGGACTGCGGCCTGAAGACGCGGATGACCGAAGAGACCGTGGGCAAACTTCGGAATATGGTGGAGGCGACGAAACTCGTCAGGAACGAACTGACGGGAACACGGGAACACGGGAACGCGGCAACGCGGGTACGATGATTTCCTCAGCCAAACCGTTCTTAGTCTGTCATCGCGAGGCCCGCAGGGCCGTGGCGATCTCCTCTCCTGCGCTGTCATCGCGAGCGGAGCGAAGCGATCTCCTCTCAACAGGAGATTGCCACGGGGCTTCGCCCCTCGCAACAGGGGAGATTGATGTAGTCGATGGTTAGAGTCGAAGGCCACCGTCTCGTCCGCGCCCCCGTTCACAAGGTATTCCAACTCATCAGCCACCTGGAAGCGCAGCCCCGGGTCACAGGATTGTGGCTGGCGGCGGATGTGCTGGAGCGCAAGTCCAATACCGTGACCATCCAATACCGAGGCTATTTCGGCGGCATGCCCATCGAATCGATCCAGCGCGCGACGCTGTACCCACCTCAGCGCGTGGAGTTCCGCCAGACCCGCGGCGCCCTCAAGGCGTTTCGCGGCGAGTACGTGCTCAAGCCGATCGATGGAGAGACTGAGCTGGCGATGACCGTGGAGGCGGAGGTCGGAATCCCGCTCATCTCAGAGGCGTCGGCCCGGTTGATCCTGCACGCGTTCGTCGAGCGGAGCCTGGAGAAGTTTAAGCTGACGGCAGAACGCGATCTTCCTCGGGTCCAGCGCCGCCCGCAAGAAGCGGCGGCGAGAGCCGAGACCGCACCGGTCGAACCCACCGGGCCCGAGCCGCCTGCAGGTGAACCACCTCCCGAAGCCCCTCGACCGGTTTCACCGCCCCCACAGCAACAGCAAGCAGGCGCACCGTCGGCGGACAGCGGCGGCCCAGTCCGGCGCCGCAGGCGTCGCCGGCGGAGAAGACGCGGCCGCGGAGGTGGAGGCGGGGGCCCGACTACGATTCCTCCCTCTCCCCAGGGGAGAGGGTGAGGGTGAGGGGTCGGTTACTACTCCCTAGTCCCCATCCCTAATCCCGTAATTGGAGGTTTAATCGTTGAGTCCCAAAATGCCGACTCCCGTAGAGCTCGGCAGCGTCACCGACAAGACCCTTTCTATCAAGTGGTCCGACGGCCATCAG
>VBAI01000212.1 GCA_005882295.1 Candidatus Segetimicrobium genomatis
GACAGAATCTGCAGAGGCGCTGGGCGGGCCTTCCGGATTCGCCTGGCGGGAGTTTTCTCGAGCCGAATTACACGTCTACAACATCCGGCACATCCAGCACCATGCTGCGATGTTAAGTCTGCGGTTGAGACTCGACGCCAACGAGGGTATCCCCTGGATTGGATCCGGGTGGCGCAAGAAGTCATAGGCATACATGAATTTTCACCAAGAGGAGCCTCGACACGAGCCGTACAGCCCGCAGCGGGTTGAAGCATTTAGCGACGGCGTGTTTGCGATTGCGGTCACACTGCTGATCTTGGATGTGCGGGTACCTCGAGGTCTGCCTGAGACGACCAGATTGATCGACGCCTTGCTGGCCAACTGGCCGAGCTACTTCGCATTTCTGACCAGTTTCGCGACCATTGGGATCATGTGGGTGAACCATCACCGCCTGTTCGGATGTATTGCGCGGGCTGATCATGGGCTCCTCATTTGGAATGGTCTCCTGATGCTGGGCATTACCTTTGTGCCGTTTCCCACCGCGCTCATCGCCGAGTAAGAACCGCCGCGATGGTCCTCGGGGGCACGTATGTCTTTCTGGCACTCATTTTCAATGGCCTATGGTGGCACGCGGCCCGGGGGCGTCGGTTGCTGGATGAATCGGTTGATGAGGCCGGTGTAAGAGCGATCTCGAGATCCTATGCCATAGGGCCTGCCGCATATCTGGCGACGTTCTTGCTCGCTCTTGTCAACGCGCCGGCCAGTCTGGGATTGAACCTGTTCCTGGCTGTCTTTTATGCACTCCCAGCTCGATTGTTACCTCGTCTCTTCCGGTAGGAAGTCGTGCTAAAGACTGGACAGAGCAGCACGGAAGGAGGATTGTCAATGAAGACAGAGCGACTTGCCATCGCGCTCACGGCCATCAACCTCGTGCTTCTGCTGCTTAACCTGGTACAGGCCAGATCTACCACAGCGCGGACCGTCACTCCGATCCTGCGAGCGCGCGCGCTGGAGTTGGTGGACGAACACAATGTGGTCCGAGTGCGGCTTAATGTGAAAGAGTCGGAGCTCAATCTCTTCGATAAGAATGGGATCATCCGCGTGAAGCTGGGCGCGGGCGAGGATGGGTCAGGGCTGGTCCTGTCCGAGGGAGGAACGGACGCCTCCCGCGGTTATGTACAAATCATTGCCAGGCAGACGGGCACTCCCGACAGGCCCGCGACGACCAGCATTACGCTGAGGGCCGCAGATGGGCGGCAGCGAGTGATCACGCCCTAGAGAATTGGTGGAGGCGCAGATGCGACTGGCTGTACGGCCCTTGACGAAGGCCCGGTGGGATGATTTGGTCGACCTCTTCAACCGACGGGGCGGGTCAATCGTCCGGGGTTGCTGGTGCATGTACTATCGGAGATCGGGGGGCAGCGATCTCGACCAATGGGGCGAGGCAAACAAGCGGGCGATGAAGGCGCTTGTGGATGGCGGAACAGTGCCGGGGCTAATTGCCTATATAGACAAACGACCGGTCGGTTGGATCTCGTTAGGCCCCCGCAAAGATTACCTGCGCCTGGAGCGTTCCCCGGTGATGAAGCGCGTTGACCAGAAGCCCGTGTGGTCGATCGTCTGCTTCTTCGTGGATCCCAAAGAAAGAGGCCAAGGTATCACAAAGGCATTGCTGCAGGGCGCGATCGACTACGCCCGCTCGAAAGGCGCCACGTTGCTCGAGGCGTATCCGCTCGACAAGAAGGTGCGGAGTCAACCCGACTCCATGTGGTTCGGAGCCAAGAGCCTGTACGACCGGGCCGGCTTCAAGGAGGTCGCCCGGCGAAAGGCGACGAGGCCGGTCGTCCGCCGCGCCCTGCGCCCGCGCTAGAATCGCTCGAAAGAGCGGCGCCGCTTACCCTCAGGTATTTCCCTTCGCCCCTATCCGGTCTTTTCCAGGATTCAACCTACGGTTAAGCCTGGCGCGCTAGGGCAAAATCCTGCCGGACTAAATTACTTCCTGCCAAGCAAGGAGGCGGTCATGGTAACCACACCGCGGACCCGCTCCTTCAGGATCCTTGTGTGCGTGGCTCTGATCTTGTCCCTACTCACCTTCAATGCGGCTGTCTCGCCTGGATTGACCAGCGTCACAGTAGCAACCGCCGCCCCATTGTCGTTCGATACAGCGACCCGGGCACGCGTAAACGCCACCTATGGCCGCCTCCCCCTGTACTTTGAGGCCAACCAGGGCCAGACCGACCCCCAAGTCAAGTTTCTCGCCCGCGGGGGTGGTCAGACGCTCTTCCTGACGCCAACGGAAGCAGTCCTGGTCTTGACGAAGGCCAATCCGCCGGCGCAGGGTCCGCAGAGAACGCTGATCAGTCCGGTGGCAGCGCGCCGCGCGGGAGCACAGGCAGTCGTCCGAATGGCATTCGTAGGCGCCTCTCCCCAACCGCGCATCGCTGGACAAAAAGAACTGGCCGGGAACGTCAACTACTTCCTGGGCAACGACCCGGCGAAGTGGCGGACCAATGTGCCCATCTACGCCGCGGTGCGCTACGAAGGGCTGTATCCGGGGATTGACCTCGTCTACTACGGCAACAACCGCCAGCTGGAGTATGACCTCGTCGTGGCCCCCGGGGCGGACCCCTCGCAGATCGCACTCACCTTCGAGGGAGCCGATCGTCTGGAGATCGATGCCAATGGCGACCTCGTGCTGCACACGGCCGTTGGGACGATTCATCAGCGCAGGCCTATAGTTTACCAACAGACAAACGGGATCCGGTCAGAAGTTGCAGGTGCCTATGTGCTCAGGGGTGGGAATGACATCGGGTTTCAGGTAGCCGCTTTTGATGGAAGCCGGCCCCTGATTATTGATCCAGTGCTGGCCTACTCCACCCTCCTTGGCGGCAGTGGGTGGGACGCTGGCTACGACATCGTCGTCGATGCCGGTGGGAATGCCTATGTTACCGGCTTTGCTGGCTCGACGGACTTCCCGACGACCCCGGGGGCTTTTCAGACGGCCCTTCTTAGCGGTCCCTACTACAGTGCCTTTGTGACGAAGCTCAATCCGACCGGCTCGGGGTTGGTCTACTCCACCTACCTCGGCGGCAGTGGGGGGGAGGCGGGCCACGCTATCGCCGTCGACGCCGCTGGGCACGCGTATGTGACCGGCGCCACTGGCTCGCCAGATTTTCCAACGACCCTGGGGGCTTTTCAAACGGTCTTTTCTAGCGGCCACTACTACAATGCCTTCGTGACGAAGCTGAATCCGAATGGCTCGGGGCTGATTTACTCCACCTATCTTGGGGGCTCGGGTGATGATGCAGGCTCCGGCATTACCGTTGACGCCGCCGGGAACGCGTATGTGACCGGCACCTCTGGCTCGACGGACTTCCCGACGACTTTGGGGGCATTTCAGACGGCCCACAGTCCTTTCAATCCGCGTTGCGAGCAGCTTTCGATCTGTTTCGATGCCTTCGTGACAAAGCTGAATCCAATCGGGTCAGCCCTTGTCTACTCCACGTACCTCGGCGGCAGTGAGTTGGAAATGGGCAACGCTATCGCCGTCGACGCCGCAGGGAGTGCGTATGTCACCGGTTATACTTACTCAATGGACTTCCCAACGACCCCCGGGGCGTTTCATCCGACTCCTGGCGTTGTGGCCGACGCTTTTGTGACGAAGTTGAATCTGGATGGTTCGGGGTTGGCCTACTCCACCTACCTCGGCGGCAGTGGGGGGGACGCTGGCTATGCCATCGCTGTCGATGCCGGGGGGAATGCCTATGTCACCGGCTCCACCGGCTCAGTGAACTTCCCAACGACCCCCGGGGCTTTCCAACCGGTCCACGGCTCGTACTACTGGTTTCTCTGGCTCACTCTTCACCCCGACCCTAACCTCTGCCCCAACCCTAATACTTGCCTGCCCGCCGATGCTTTCATCACAAAGTTAAATCCCGCTGGCTCCGCCCTCGTGTACTCGACCTACCTCGGCGGCAAGGACTCGGATGGGGGCAGCAGTATCGCTATCGATGCGGAAGGAAACGTCCACGTGACGGGGGGCACCGCCTCTCTCAACTTTCCCACGACAGTAGATGCCTTCCAGCACATGCTTCCTGGATGTTGCGGCAGCGCTTTCGTGGCAAAGATCAACCCCTCTTACCCCGGGGTCCTCGGACTGCTCTACTCCACCTACCTCGGTGGCACCTATTCCGACTCTAGTAGCGGCATCGCCGTGGACATGGGTGGCAACGCGTACGTAGTAGGGACGACTTCTTCGTCTGACTTTCCCACGACGCCGGGGGCCTTCCAGACTTCTGGGCGGGGTGCTTTCATCCTAAAGATCGGCTACCGGTGATGCTGGATGGACGATGATTAGTAGGCGCATGGCGAGCTAGCTCGCCGTTAGTTTATCGAGCAACCGGGCGACGTCATCGGGCCTGGAGAACATCGGCCAGTGCCCGGTGGGGAGCTCGAAGAACCGCCACTGCGGGCCGGCGAGTTGCTGAACCCAGTCCAGTCCACTCGCGATCATCTCTTGCACGTCCGCCAATGATAGGGTACAGAGTACGGCGACCTTGGGCAGCCGTTCCCGGTCGGGGTTCGTCAGCCGGAGCGGCTCCCGGATCACGCCTACCGGCTGGGCCACCGCCCGGGACTTCATCAAGGCGCGTTCCGGATCACCAAGGCCCTCCAGGCTGGCCCCGATGGCGTGCTCTAGTTCATCCCAGGATGGCAGGGGCCACCGCCACCCGTCACCCCGCTCCGCCACCGCCCTCTCGATGAAGGCCCTCACCTCTGGCGCATTCGTGTCGATCTGAGCGACCCCATCGGCGAGCGGCGCAGAGTCCAGATACACCAGT
>VBAI01000032.1 GCA_005882295.1 Candidatus Segetimicrobium genomatis
TCGCGGCTCCGTCGGCTCCCGATTGACCCGCAGGCCTCCCGCTCCCTCCCTGCTGATCCGTTACGATCTACGAGTTCACGGCCTGCGACCAGGTTGCCGACTGCGCAGCTGCGCTCGGAGGAACCCGCTCGCCGCCGCCCCTCTTGTTGCAAATGGCGCAATCTGAAGCCAAGAACGATGCCTGCCGATTTTCTGTCTGAGGTGGCAGACGTATTCCCTGCGGTGAGGTTCCGCTGCTAGAATGGAAGTATAGCGGTGCAGGGTGGAGGAGACGATGGCTGTAGAGTTCAAGGCCGGCCTGAAAGACGTCATCGCGGTCAACTCCAGTATCTGCACGGTCGATGGAGAGGCCGGAAAGCTCTATTACCGCGGCTACAGCATCACCGACCTTGCCCGTTACGCCACCTACGAAGAAGTCGTCCACCTACTCTGGCAGGGGGAACTTCCGACCCGGACACAGCTGGAGACGCTGACGGCGCAATTGATCCAGGCCCGGCCGCTGCCTGAGCCGGTGCTGGCGTCAATGCGTACATATCCCAAGACGGCGCATGCGCTGGAAGCGCTGCGGACGGCGGTGTCCGTCGTCGGGCTATATGATCCAGACGCGCACTCTACGGCGCCCGATGCGACGCTGCGCAAGGCGGTCCGCCTGACGGCGCAGATCCCGGTCATGGTGGGGGCCTGGCACCGTCTCCGCCAGGGGGCAGCGCCCGTGGCTCCCCGCGGCGAAGGGCCGACCGCCGAGAATTTTCTGCATGTGCTCGCCGGCAAGCCGCCGTCGGCGGTGGCGGCGCGCACCATGGATATGATCTTCGTCCTGCATGCCGACCATGAGATCAACGCCAGCACCTTCGCCACGCGTGTGGCCATCGCCACCTTCACCGACCTGCACTCCGCCATCGTCGCCGCGATCGGCACCTTGAAGGGGCCGCGTCACGGGGGTGCCAACGAGGACGTGCTGGCGATGCTGCTGGAGATCGGCGATCCGGGGAACGCGGAGCAGTACATCCAGCGGAGACTCCTGGCCCGCGCCCAGATGTCCCACGAGGAGCGGGCGAAGCCGGAAAACCGCATCCCGGGCTTCGGACATCCCGTGTACAAGGTCGACGATCCGCGCGCCGGGGTCTTGCGGGAGATGGCCCGGCAGGTGAGTCAGGAAGCCGGGACGATGAAACTCTTTGACACCGCGACAAAGGTCTACGAGACGATGCACCGCGAGACCGACCTCCCGGTAAACGTGGATTTCTTCTCCGCCGTCGTCTATTACGCCCTGGGGATCCCGATCGACCTGTGCACATCCATCTTCGCCAGCGCCAGGATCTCCGGGTGGTGCGCGCATGCGATGGAGCAGTACCATGACCGCCTGATCCGCCCGCGCGCTCACTACACCGGGCCGCCCCCGCGCGCCTTTGTCCCGCTGAAAGAACGGCAGTAAAACCCAAAAGCAACAGCGTCTGCTTGGTCTCCCTAGTCTTCTTGGTCTACGTGCGACCTCCCAAAAACTCGGTGTCGCCGAGGCCCGCAATGCAGCAGGTGAAATGTGCAGGCGGACTAAGTAGACCAAGTAGACTAATTAGACTAAGAAGACGCTTTCTCATGTTGACCGAGGGGGGAAGAGCGTGAAGCGATCGTTTTACGCCGTGCTGTGTTGTGCCGTGCTGGCCGTGGTCCTGGCCGCCCTCGCCCTGCCGCCTGCGCCGGTGACCGGGCAGACGAAACTGGTGATGGTCTTTGTGCCATCACGCGAGACCGACGTCATCCTGGCCAGCGGGCAGATCTTGGGCCGGATGATCAGCGTGTCGCTGGGTGTCCCCGTCGAGACGGTGGTGTCCACGAGTTACACCGCGGCGATTGAGGCCATGTGCGCCGGGCGGGCCGACATCGGCGCACTGAACCCGTTCAGCTATGTTCTGGCGCATGAGAAGTGCGGGGTGGAGGTGTCCGCCATCTCCGTCCGCTTCGGCCTGCCGTACTATCGCGCGCAGATCAGCGTGCGGGCCGACGCGGGCATCAACACGATCCCGGAGTTGCGTGGCAAGAAATTTGCCTTCGTCGATCCCGCCTCGACATCGGGCTACCTGTTTCCGGCGGCCATGCTGAAGCAGATGGGCTATGACCCGGATAAGTTCTTCTCCGAGACCGTCTTTGCCGGGTCGCATCCCAATGTGATCCTGGCCATTTACCGCGGCCAGGTCGACGGGGGCTCCAGCTTTGAAGACGCCCGCAGCACCGTGCAGGCGCAGTTCCCAGACGTGATGCAGCGGGTGAAGCCCATCGCTTATACGAACCCGATTCCCAACGACACCTGGACCGTGTCCTCCAAGCTCAGTGCGGAGCTGCGAGCCAGGATCAAGGACCGCCTGCTGCGCATCGCCACCACGGCCGACGGCAAGGAGGCCCTGCGCAACCTCTACAGCATTGAAGGGCTCACGGACGTGGTGGAGCTCAGCGACGCCCAGGTGCGGCAGCTGAATATCCGGTTCGATCCGGCCGTCCAGGAGCGCATCGCCCGGAAGGGCGACAAGGTCACCATTCCGATCGGGGACTGGTACTTCCAGCCCATCCGCGATGCGGCGAACTATCTGGGGCTGGACCTGACCAAGCTGGCGCGCTAGCCGCCGCGGGGACTCTGGGTCTAGCGGCGAGAGGAGGGGAGGTTCCGCCCCTCCTCTATGTTTGACAGGAGTCCGGCGGCAGCACGAGGTGACCGAAATGAAAGGCGCCGCCCTGCGGGTAGAGCACCTCACCAAGATCTATCCTGACGGCACCACCGCCCTGCGCGACGTCAGCTTTGATGTCGCGCCGGGTCAGTTTGTGGTGATCATCGGGCTCTCGGGGTCTGGGAAGTCCACGCTGATGCGGTGCATCAACCGGCTGATTGAACCCACCTCCGGCAAGATCTACATCGACGATGTCGACGTGACGGCGCTCTCCCAGGCGGAGATGCGCCGGCTCCGCCGGAACATCGGCATGATCTTCCAGCAGTTCAACCTGGTCAAGCGGTCCTCGGTGCTGACCAACGTGCTGTGCGGCCGGCTGGGCTACCTGCCGCCGGCGTGGGCGCTGTTCAACTACTTCCCCGCCGACGAGGTGGCCCGCGCCCTGGCCAACCTGCAGCGGGTCGGCATTCCCGAAAAGGCCCGCACCCGCGCCGATCAACTCTCCGGCGGGCAGCAGCAGCGGGTCGGCATCGCCCGCGCCCTGATGCAGGAGCCCAGGCTGATCCTGGCCGACGAGCCGGTGGCAAGTTTGGATCCGGCCACCTCGCATTCGGTGCTGCGGTACGTGGAGGAGCTCAACAAGAAAGACGGGATTACGGTCCTGTGTGCCATCCACTTCCTCAGCCTGGCGCGGCGCTACGGCACCCGCATCCTGGCGCTGCGGGCGGGCCAGGTGGTGTATGAGGGCATGCCGGCCGACGTCGATGAGCGGCGCTTCAAGGAGATTTACGGAGAGGACGCCGTCGAGGTTGAGATCACGTGACACAGCAGGCCCCGCCCGCCCGCCCGGCATTCGCTCCGCCCCGGCCGTGGTTTAGTAGCGCCAGGTTTCTGGTGCTGCTCGTCGGCCTGCTGATCGTGTACGCCTACGGGTGGCGGGTCACCAAGATCAACCTGTCGGAGTTGCTCATCGGCACCAAATTTGTGCGGCCCTTCGTGGTCGACCTGTTCCGCCCCGACGTCGCATCTCGGGGTGTTGAGCGGCAGGAGGTGCAGCTGGGCATGTCCGTCGACGCGGCCGTGGCGCCGGAGGAGATGGTGCCCCCGCCCGGCGGGCCTCAACTCTTGGTGCCGTCCCGTGTGACGGCGGTCGGCGCGCACCTGCTCGTCAGCGGACAGGGGTTCCGGCCCAACGCCACCGGGACGCTGTTCTGGGTGAATCCCATCGGCAACCCGCAACAGGTCGCCACCTTTCGCACCGACGCGCAGGGCGCGTTCGCCGCGACGATCACCGTGCCGGAGGTCTTTCGGGGACCCGAATCCGGTCCTCGCGGCGCGCAGCAACGCCTCCTCGCGCGCGTGACCTGGGAGGCCGGGCCGCTGCGCCCGAGCCGCACGCTGCTCCTCGTCGGGGAGAAGATCATTGAGACTGTGTTTCTGGCGTTGATGGGGACGACGATTGCGATCGTAGCGGCGGTCCCGTTGTCGTTCCTGGGCGCCAAGAACCTGACAGCCAAGAACCCGGTTGGCACGACCGTCTACTACCTGACCCGCACGTTTTTCAACGTGATGCGGTCTATTGAACCCCTCATCCTGGCCATCGTCTTCACGGTTTGGGTGGGGCTTGGCCCCTTCGCAGGCGTGCTGGCGCTGGCGTTGCACTCCGTCGCCGCGCTGGGCAAACTCTACTCCGAGCAGATCGAGTCGATCGAGCCCGGACCGATCGAGGCCATCGCCGCGACCGGCGCCAGCGCGCTGCAGGTCGTGCGGTATGCGGTCGTGCCCCAGGTCATCCCGCCCTTCATCGCTTTCACCATCTACCGGTGGGACACTAACGTGCGCATGTCGACGGTGATTGGATTTGTCGGCGGCGGCGGGATCGGGTTTATCCTGCAGCAATACATCAACTTGCTGCAGTACCGTCAGGCGGCTACCGCCGTGTGGGCCATCGCGCTGGTGGTGGCGGCGCTAGACTACCTGAGTGCGGTAGTTCGCGAGCGCGTGGTATGAGCGTCCCGCGACTGCTCTTTTCTCACCACTTGCGGGCCTGCGGCATCCGCCATGCGTTTACCACGCGCATCGGCGGATACAGCCGCGGTCCGTATGCGTCCTTGAACCTGGGGCGCGGCGTTGAGGACGATCCACGGGCCGTGGCGCGCAACCGCGCCCTGGTCCTCACCACGTTGGGCCTGGAGGGTGCGCATGAGGTCGAAGCCGCCCAGGTGCATGGAGCCGTGGTGGCCGTGGTGGGACGGGCGGAGGCGGGCCGGCTCATCGACGGCGCGGATGGGCTGGTGACGGCGGACCCGGGGACCGTCCTGGCCATGCATGCCGCTGACTGCGTGCCGCTGCTGCTGGCCGATCCCAGACGGCGCGTTGTGGCCGCGGTACACGCGGGCTGGCGCGGCACGGCGGCCGGCGTCAGCCTCGAGGCGGTGACCGTGATGGCCGACCGGTATCAGTGCCGGCCGGAGGACCTGCGGGCCGCGATCGGCCCGTGCATCGGCCCGTGTCACTATGAGGTGGATGAGCCGGTGATGGTGCGCCTGCGCCGCTGGCCCTGGTGGGAGGAGGTCGCCGCCCCCAATCCGCGCGGGCGATGGCAGCTGGATCTGCGCGCCGCCAACCGCCGTCAGCTGGTCGATGCCGGGGTTCCCGTCCAGCAGATCGAAACGCTGGACTGGTGCACGTTCGAACATCCGGAGTTGTTCTACTCGTTTCGCCGGGATGGCGCCACCGGCCGCAACGCCGCGATCGTGGCGCTGGAGTCATCGGCGGGAGGTCCTCCGCCTTCGTGGTGACCGTGCGGCAGGGCCGGCGGGCCGACATCGAGGCCTGTGCGCGGATCGTCGTCGCCGATCCCCTGTGGCGTCGCTATCGCCTCACGCTCACAGCGGCGCGGCGGGTCCTGCGGGAGGGGATCAGCCGTCAGGCGCGGGAGCGCCGCACCCGCGCGGAGCTGGTGGTCGCGACGCGTGGCGGCGCGGTCGCGGGCTTCGTCCTCTACCACCTCCGGGGCACCTTCCACCATAGCGGCTACGTCCGCTGGATTGCCGTCGCGCCGCAGGCACGCGGGCGTGGCATCGGCACCGCCTTGATGCGCCGCGCCGAAGCGCACATTTTCCAGGCCGGCCCGAACGTCTTTTTGACCGTTTCCCACTTCAACCGGCGAGCGCAGGCGTTCTATCGCGCGCTGGGGTACCGGAAGGTGGGTGACCTCCCGCACTACGTTGTCTCGGGCATGACCGAACGCCTGTACCGCAAGACGCGGGGACCCATCGAGTCGAAGACGAGGTAGCGGCGCAGAGGCCTCGAATTCTCGATCACAGCAGATGAGGGCGCGGTAGCGCCCAACCGCATTCCCCTCTCCCTGGAGGGAGAGGGACAAAGGGTGAGGGGGTCAGAGTGACACGTCTTGATCGAGATGCTGGTTGTCGATCCCGCGCGGGCGCATCAGGGCGCGTCGCGCCAAGGAGGGGGCGATGGTGAGCAAGCGCTGGTGGTGGGTGCTCGTCGTAGCAGGACTGGTGCTGCCGGGACTTCCGGTGCGCGCGGCTCCAGCTGCCACGACGCTGACGCTGGGCGTTGACCAGGAGGTGGTGGGGCTCGACCCCAACCTGGTCACGGCGTTCTCGTCATTCCGACGGGTCGATTTTCTCTACAACAAACTGGTCCGGTATAACGATAAGCTGGAGATCGAGCCGGATCTGGCCGAGTCTTGGGAATATCAGGATCCGCGTACGATCACGTTCCACCTCCGCCGCGGCGTGAAGTTCCACGACGGCACGGAGCTGACATCCGACGATGTGAAGTTCACGCTGGAGCGTGTGCTCGATCCCGCCACCCGGTCGCCCGGGCGGTCGTTCATTGACGTCGTCAAGCAGGTCGAGGCGCCGGACCGCTACACGGTGCGCCTGAAGCTGAACCTGCCGCTGGCGTCGCTCCTCTCGGGGCTGTCCTCGGCGAACCTCTCCATCGTCTCGAAGGCGGCCGTTCAGCGCTTCGGTGACCTGCAGCGGAACGTCGTGGGCACGGGCCCGTACATGCTGGCGGAGTGGACGCCCGACAACTTCATGCGTCTGGTGCGGAACCCGGACTACTTCCGCCGCGGCCTGCCCAAGATCGATACGATCATCATCCGCGTGATCCCTGACCAGGCGTCGCTGCTGGCCGGGGTCCGGTCAGGCTCCCTGGATATGGCCACCATCAACCAGGGCGCGGTGATCACCGCGGCCAAGCGCGAGGCCGGCGTGGTGGTGTTGCAGAAAGCGGGGCTCAACCTGCGAATCTTCTCTTATAATACTACCCGCGCGCCGTTCACCGACCCGCGTGTCCGGTACGCACTCTCCTGGGCGATCGACCGGCAGGCGATTGTGAATACCGCCGAGTTCGGCTATGCGACCATCTCCGGGCCCGTGCCGGCGTCGACGCCCTGGGCTCTGCCGCTGTCGAAACTGCCGTCGTACGCGGCGGATGTGCAGCGGGCCAAACAGTTGCTGGCGGATGCCGGTTATCCGAACGGGTTCTCCACCCGCATCGTCACCTCGCCCACTTACGAGGGAGGCAGCGCCGTGGCGCAGGTGATCCAGGAACAGCTGCGGGCGGTGGGTGTCACCGCGACGTTAGACACGGTAGAGTGGGGCACGTACATCAACCGGTGGGTGGCGCGGGATTTCGACACCATGATCGAGTTGCGCGGAGGCGATCCCGATCCCGACCGGTTCTTGTACCGGACGTTTCACAGCACCGGCGCGGTAAACAACTTCCTCTTCAAAGACACCGCGATCGACCGGCTCCTGGAGCGCGGCCGGGTGAACATTGACTCCGCGCGGCGCCGGACCATCTACGATGAGCTGCAGCGGGCCCTGATTGAGGCGGCCCCGGCGCTGTTCCTGTACGTGCCGATGGAGACCCAAGTGCTGCAGCCCTCGGTCCGGGGGTTCCGGATCATCGGGAACGGTGCGCTGTACTACCTGGAGGAGGCCTCGCTGGAGCGATAGCCAGCGCAGGCGGTCATCGGACCGCGCGCTCTGCGCGCACCCATGCAGCGGTACCTGGCGTCCCGCGTGCTGGCTCTGGTCCCGGTGCTGTGTGGGATCCTGGCGGTTGTGTTCCTGCTCATCCGCCTGATTCCCGGGGACGCCGTCCAGCTCTTCCTGGGGACCCAGGTCGAGATGACGCCCGCGCAGATGGTCGAACTGCGCCGGTTCTTCGGGGTGGACAAACCGATCCCGGCGCAGTTCGTCGACTATCTGACGCGGATCGTCCGGGGGGACTTCGGTGTGTCGCTGCGCACCGCCCGCCCCGTGCTGCCCGACATCCTGACCCGCCTGCCGCTGTCGTTTCAGCTGGCCACCCTGGCTCTGGCGATCGCGCTGCTCATTGCCATCCCCCTCGGCATCGTGTCGGCGCTGGCGCGGAACTCGACGACCGATGTGGTGGCACGGATTGGAGGATTGCTGGGTCTCTCCATCCCCAACTTTTGGCTCGGCGCGATGCTGATTTTGGTCTTCTCACGGGTCGGGCGCGTCCCGCTCGGGCAATATGCGCCGCTGAGCCAGCATCCGCTGATGACGCTGCGTAGCCTCGCACTGCCGGCCGTGGCGTTGGGGATGGCCATCGCCGCGATCCTGATGCGCCACGTGCGGTCATCGCTGCTGGAAGTGTTGGGCCAGGAGTACATCCGCACCGCGCACGGGAAGGGGCTGCGTGCGCGGGTGGTCATGCTGCGCCATGCGCTTCCTAACGCCATGATCCCCGTGATCACAGTGCTGGGATTCCAGATGGGGTATCTGCTCGGTGGGACGGTGGTCATTGAGGAAATCTTCGCCTTGCCGGGGATGGGGCGGCTGGTGCTGCAGGCGATCTTCCAGCGGGACTATCCGGTCGTCCAGGGGGTGGTCCTGGTGATTGCTTTCTTGTTCGTCCTGACCAACCTGATCGTCGATGTGCTCTATGCCTGGATCGATCCCCGCATCCGCTACGGCTAGTGCCGTACGAACTTGATAGGCAGCCTGGCGCATGAGCGATTCCAAGGACTCCAGGAAAGCTACACGGGGCGAATCAAGTTCGTACGGCACTAGTGCCGCCGGCGCGCCGCGGCGTGTGGCCGGAGGCGGGCGCACCTGGCTGGGGCGATTCGTGGGCAATCGCGTGGCGCCGATTGGCCTGGTGATCATCGCAGCGAGTCTCGGCGTGGCCTTGTGTGCCCCGGTCCTTGTGCCTCATGATATTCGGACGATGCATCCGGCGGAGGCGCTCCGGCCGCCGGGGGGCCCCTACCTATTCGGCACCGATGAGTTTGGCCGCGATGTCCTCAGCCGCGTGCTGATGGGCTCACGGATCTCGCTGGCGGTGGCGTTCCTCTCGGTGCTGACATCGGTGCTCGTGGGGACCACGCTGGGGCTGACGGCGGGTTTCTACGGCGGGTGGTGGGATGCCGTGACCATGCGGGTGATGGATATCGTCTTCGCGTTTCCCGCGATCCTGCTGGCGATTGCCATCATGGCGGTGCTGGGCACCAGCGTCGCCAACCTCGTGCTCGCCATCGGCATCGTGTACACGCCGCAGTTCGCCCGGGTGGCGCGCGCGGCGGCGTTGACCGTGCGGGGGCTGGAGTTCGTGGACGCCGCTCGCGCCCTGGGATTGGGCAACGCGCGCATCATCGGACGGCATCTGATACCCAACGTGCTGGCTCCGGTCACCGTGCAGGTGTCCCTGAGTTTGTCGCTGGCGGTCCTCTCGGAGTCGGCGCTGTCGTTTCTTGGTCTTGGTACCCAGCCGCCGACGCCCTCATGGGGCAACATGCTGAGCGAGGGCCGGCAGTTTCTGGAACTGGCTCCCTGGAACGCCGTCTTCCCGGGACTGGCGATCATGCTCGTGGTCCTGGGCTTCAACCTGCTGGGAGACGGACTGCGCGATCTCCTCGACCCCCGGCTGCGGTGACGCCGGAGGGAAACCTCCAACGACATAGAATACGCTCGAGGTGTGACGGACGTTGCCGCGAACGTCGCCCGCGTGCGGGAGCGGATCGCGGCTGCGGCCCGGCGCAGCGGCCGGCGTGCCGATGACGTGACGCTGGTCGCGGTCACCAAGGGCGTCGCCCTACCGCGCATTCTCGCCGCCGGAACCTGCGGCGTCACCGACTTCGGCGAGAATCGCGTGCAGGAAGCGGTCCCAAAGATCACCACGCTGCGCGCGCAGGGACTCAGCACGGCCCGGTATCACATGGTCGGGCACCTGCAGCGGAACAAGGTCAGGGGGGCCGTGCAGATTTTTGAAGTGGTGCACTCGGTGGACAGCGCGGCGCTGGCGGCCGCGCTCAGCCAGCGGGCGGCGGCCAGCGGGCGGATCGTGGATGTGCTGCTGCAGGTGAACGTCGCCCAGGAACCGCAGAAGTTCGGCCTGGCGCCTGAGGCACTTCCATCGATGCTGCGCGAGATTGTGGGGCTGCCCGCGCTGCGGGTGATCGGGCTGATGACGATCGCCCCGCAGGCGGATGATGCGGGGCGGGTCAGGCCGGTCTTCCGCCGGCTGCGCGAGTTGCGCGACGGCATGGCGCGGACCGGCGTGGCGCCGTTGCTGGTGCACCTGTCGATGGGCATGTCCGACGATTTTGAAATTGCGGTCGAAGAGGGAGCTACTATCGTCCGGATCGGACGCGCCATCTTCGGGCCGCGAGCATAACTGGCCAAGAGTCTGCGGTGGGGGGCGCTCGCCGCAGATGCGTGACACGGGAGAGCGAATATAGGCGGGGTGCCAATCCAGGGAGGAGGGAGAGTCCACTCCACCCGTCCTCGCGGCCCCGAACGATTCGCTCAGGTCGGTCAGGCGCTGACCGAGAACTGAGCAGAGCGAATCGTTCGGGGCGCGGGCGAGGGCCGGTGGGTTGCTTGGAGGTGCGCTGGTGAGCGCATTACAGCGGTTCATGACCTTCCTCGGGTTCTCTGAGACATCCGAGGAGGAGGACGGCTTTTCCGGGGAGCCGGATGGGCCGGAGGCCACGACGCGCAGGCGGGGGCAACTGTTCAGCTTGCCCGCCCAGCGACAGCTGGAGATCGTGGTGCTCCAACCGAAGACGTTCGACGATGCCCGCGCGGCTGCGGATTACCTGAAGATGCGGCGCTCGGTCGTGGTCAATCTCCGGGGCACCCACACCGACCTGGCTCGCCGGATCGTTGATTTCTCGAGCGGCGTGACCTACGCGCTTGATGGGCACATGCTCCGGGTCGGCGAGGAGATCTTCCTCTTTACGCCCAGTCACGTCGTGATTACCTCCGACGTGGGCGCTGAGGATAACCACACGCTCTTCCCGCTCGAATAAGGGGCGGTCGGCCAGTCACTCGACTCGCCGCGTTGCGGCTCGCTCGTGACCTTCGGTCGGTTGTCACCTGGGCGAGTCGAGTGCCCTGAGCGAGCGTAGCGAGTCGAAGGGCGCGACCGCGTCTCAAGTAGTGTGAGGCGGCATGGACAGGGCGTTGGAGTGGGATCGGGGGACGTTGAAACTGCTGGATCAGTCCGCGCTGCCGCGGGAGACGCGTGTGGTCGTCTGCGCTACCGTGGACGAGGTCGCCGAGGCGATCCGCTCGATGAAGATCCGGGGCGCTCCGGCGATCGGTGCGGCGGCGGCATACGGCCTGGTGTTGGCCGTGCAGACGGCTGCGGGAATTGCTCCTCCGGCACTCCGGGCCCATCTGGACGCGGCGGCGCGGATGCTGCTGGGGACGCGGCCCACTGCGGTCAACCTGCGATGGGCGGTGGAACGGATGCTGGCGGTGCCCGACCAGGTGCCGTGGCATTCGGGGACGGATCTGGCGGCGGCGCTGCTCGCCGAAGCGCATCGCATCGCCGAGGAGGACATCCGCACCAACCGCGCCATCGGCGCGAACGGGGCGGCGCTGATCCGGCCTGGCGAGCGCATCCTCACCTACTGCAACACGGGAAGCCTGGCCACGGTGGACTATGGGACCGCGTTAGGGATTATCCGCACGGCACACGAGCAGGGGAAGCGCATCCAGGTGCTGGTCAGCGAGACGCGGCCGGTCCTGCAGGGTGCCCGGCTGACGGCCTGGGAAGTGCTCCGCGACGGCATCCCTGCCACGCTGATCGCAGACAACGCCGCGGGCTGGCTGATGCGGCGGGGGCTCGTGGATCGGGTCATCGTCGGCGCCGATCGCGTCGCCGCCAACGGCGACACGGCCAACAAGATCGGGACCTATGGACTGGCAGTGCTGGCCCGGGCGCACGAGATTCCATTTCTCGTCGCCGCGCCTCTGTCGACTGTGGATTTTCGTACGCCCGATGGATCTGCCATCCCAATTGAAGAACGCCGGCCCGAGGAGATCACGCACGTGGCCGGCGTGCCGGTTGCTCCGGAGGGCATTGCCGCCGCGAATCCCGCGTTTGACATCACCCCCCACCATCTCATCACCGCCAT
The DNA here is from genome assembly GCA_005882295.1 of Candidatus Segetimicrobium genomatis. GTDB lineage: Bacteria > Sysuimicrobiota > Sysuimicrobiia > Sysuimicrobiales > Kaftiobacteriaceae > Telluricultor. Next base: position 12,097 of record VBAI01000032.1, read on the forward strand.
CGTCACCGAAGCCGGCGTGGCAACGCCTCCGTATGTCCGGTCTCTCCTGGATCTATCCGCCGCCCGAGACGTGAGGGCCCGGTAGGGCCCAACCTCATTCCCCTCTCCCTGGAGGGAGAGGGAGAAAGGGTGAGGGGGCGAGGAGGAGTCTGTGAGACCCCGCGCCACCAACCGACTGGTGCTGGCTACGCTTGCCGCCGTGTGGCTGGGCGCCGTCATGCACAGCCTCCACTATCGCGACTATTCCTGGCTGCAAGTCCTGTTCGTTGACATCGCCTGGATCCAGGCCTTGCTGCTGGCCGTCGGGGCCCTCGGGGCGTTCATGGTGCTGGTTGGAGCCCTCAGCCCGCCGCCCCGGCGCACGGGCACCCAACCGGCGGGACCATTCGTCAGCGTGATCGTGCCCGCCAAGAACGAAGAGGCGGTCATCGAGGCGACGGTGCGCAGTCTGTGCGCCATGGACTATCACGACACGGGTGGACCCCGCTATGAGATCATGGTCGTCGATGACGGATCCACAGATCGCACCGCTGAGATTCTGAAATCTCTCAGCCTGGCGTTGCCGGTGAAGATCGTCCGCACCCCCCCGGGGAGCGTCGGCAAGGCAGCGGCGTTGAACCTGGGGATCACGCGGGCCCGGGGTGATCTCATCGCCGTGTGTGATGCCGACGCGCGGGTCGCGCCCGACTTCCTGCTGCGGATGGTCGCATCGCTGGCCGGATCCGAAGCCGCCGGGGCGCAGAGCCAGCGCCGGCTGTACAACGCCGGGCAGAATCTCCTGACCCGCATTCAAGACGATGAGTACCGGCTCTTCTACCGCCCCCTGCAGCGTGCGCGGCAGGTCCTGGGCGGCATGGTCTCGTTTTCTGGCAACGGCCTGTTGCTCCGCCGGGACGTCTTGCAGGAGGTGGGCGGCTGGAATGACGAGGCCCTCACCGAAGACATCGATCTGTCCCTGCGGTTTCACCTCGCGGGCTACCAGATTCGCTACTGCGAGGAGGCGGTGGTGTGGGAGGAGGCCGTCCCCCGGCTCCGCGATCTGATCCGGCAGCGGATCCGGTGGTTCGAGGGGGCGATGCGCTGCCTAGGGGATCACCTGCCTGCGATCCTGTTCGGCCGCGTGAACTTCTTCAAACGCCTGGACATGCTGAGCTTTCTGTCCGGCGGGCTCATTGTCACGCTGAGCCTGCTCACGACGTACCTGTATGGGGTGGTCGATGCCACCGGGGCCGTCGTGCTCTACATCCAGCTGCCGCGAAAACTCACGACCTGGACCTCGGGGCTCATCACCACCGGGGTGTTGCTGGCGATGCTGGTGGAACTGCGCGGACGGGTGTGGGAGATCGCCCCTGTCCTCGTGCGCTCAGGGCTGTTCTCGCTGCACCGCCTCGTCGTCGTGCCGCTGGCGATTCACCGGTATGTGCGCAGTGCCATCACCGGCCACACCATCTGGGAGAAGACAACCCACGGCGTCCCCGTGCCGCCAAGGGAACACGATCTCTAACGAAACCTACACAACCTACACGACCTACACAATCTACACAATCACCTGCGTGAGCCTCGAAAGATGTGGGTCTGTGATTATGTAGGTTGTGTAGGTTGTGTGGGTCGGGACGTCAGTTGGTGAGTTGCGCGTAGATCGCGCGCAGCCGGTTCCCGACCTGCTCGAGGGAATGAGATTCCGCGTAGAGGCGCGCCCCGTCCGCGAGGCGCGTGTACTCGTCGGGGTCCTCAGCCAGGCGGCGGAGGTGGCTGGCGAACTCGGCCGGCGTCTCGCCCTTCAGGCAGTTGCTGCCGTGCTCGAATCGGCCGGTAAAGCACTCTGAGTCCCGTAGCACCAGCGGCTTGCCGCAGGCCGCTGCTTCCAGGATCGCGATCCCTTCGTTCTCCACAGCACTGGGAAAGAAGAAGATGTCACCGGCCGCATGGGCCTCCAGCACGTCCTCCACGTACCCGGGAAAGTGCACGTTGTCCGGTGCCTGCTCGATGGCCCGCAGCGTCTCCACCTTCGCCGCCTTGTGCACGCGTCCAAACCACATGAAGGTCAGCACCGGCAGCAACCGCCCGGTCTCGATGAACAGGTCGACGCCTTTCCGCAGCAGGGCTAGCCCCACCGCGAACGGAATGACGCCCCGCAGCCCGTAGCGCGCGCGACCCAGCAGACGCCGGCGCCGGTCGGGGGCGAACCGGGTGACGTCGACGCCGTTGCTGACGACTTCGATCGGCTGCAGCAGGTCGTACCCCCGCAGCACGTCGCGCGCGTAGGGAGAGGGGGCGATCAGGACATCGGCCTTGCTGTAGAAGTAGCGCAGATAGCGCCCCAGGTACGGCGCGATGTGATCGCTCATCCGGAAGGAGTTGGCGAAGTCCTCGGCGGTGATGTGGCTGTTGATCAGCAGTGGGCGGCGGCCGCTGAATCGCTCCGCCAGGTACAGGGACCGGGGGCCGATGGAATGCAGATGCAGGACATCGAACGCTTCGCTGGGGTCGGTCGTGATCTCAATCCCGGCGCGTTTGAGGGCCTTGACCTGATTTTCGTGCGCGCGGCGGATCCCCCCGCTCCACTGCGCCGAGTTGCCGTGTTCCAGGTAGACGCAGATCTTCACGGCAGCCCCCCGACGGACACTATATGCCTTGCATCAGGTCGTTTCCTGTGACGACTGTCAGCTCCCAACCCCCACAGGATCCCGAGCCCACCGGGGCGTGATGGTGAGCCGCTCACTCCGCTGCAACGCGGCGTCGATCAGCGCCCCAACGGGCAACCCGCGCTCTGCCTCATCGGCCTCCTGCAGCCCCGGCTGTGTGCGCGGATGCGGCGGGACGAACAGGCTGCAGCAGTCTTCATACGGGCGGATCGAGATTTCATAGGTGCCGATGGCCTCCGCCCGCGCCACGATCTCTGTCTTGTCTGCGCCGATCAAGGGGCGCAGGACCGGAAGTCGTGTGACCGCGTTGATGGCGGCAATGGACTCGATGGTCTGGCTGGCGACCTGTCCCAGGCTTTCTCCGGTGACGACCGCGGCCGCGCGCTCCTGTTCTGCCAGCCGCTCGACAAGCCGCATCATCATGCGTCGCATCACCAGGACCCGCAGCCCCTCGGGGACTGAGAGCTGGATGGTCCGCTGGATGTCGGTGAAGAACACGATCCACACCCGCAGCGGTCCCGCGTACCCGGCGAGGACGCGGCACAGATCCAGGACCTTCTCCTTCGACCGCTCGCTGGTGAAGGGGAAGCTGTAGCAATGCACCGGAATGATCGTCATGCCGCGCCGCGCGGCCAGCCAGCTCGCCACAGGGCTATCGATGCCGCCGGAGATCAGCGCCAGCGCCCGCCCGCCGGTGCCGGACGGCAGCCCGCCCGGGCCTGGGATGGTGTCGGATGACAAGTAGGCCTGATCGCGGATGTCGATCTTGACCAGCAGGTCGGGATGGTCCATGCGAGCGCGCACCTGCGGAAACCGCTCCCAGATCGCCTGGCCTACCTCCCGGCTGGTCTCCATCGACGTGAGCGGGAATCGCTTGTCCGCCCGCCGCGTGTCGACCTTGAAGGTCCCCACGCCCGGACGGGCCGCAAGCGCGGCGCCGACCATGTCGACCGCGGCGCTGGCAATGTCGGGGAACGCCGGCGCCACGACCCGCACCGGGCTGAGCGAGACGATCCCAAAGACCTTTCGCAGCCGGCTGATGAGCGCGGCTTCCTCGGCGGGACTGTCTACCAGGATCCGGCCGAACGCGTGGCGCACCTGCGCGTCCCCCAGGTCGGCGATCGACTCCCGCACATTCCGCACGAGCCGGTCGACAAAGAATCGCTGGTTCTGCCCTTTGAGGTGGATTTCGCCGTACCGCAGCAGGATGTAGGCCATCACGGCACCACCAGCGCGCGCAGCTCGGCCACTGCGTGCCGCAGCGCGGAGGCGGCCGCATCGATCTCCTCGGGGGTGGTGAAGCGGGACAGGCTGAACCGCAGGGTCGACTGGGCGTCGGTGGTGTTCAGCCCGATGGCCAGCAAGACGTGGCTGGGGGTGGGGTTGTGGCTGTGGCAGGCCGAACCGGTCGACACGAATACCCCCTCCTGCTCTAGCCGGTGCAGCAGCGTTTCCCCGCGCACGCTCCGAAACGTCGCATTCACAACGTGGGGCGCCGCGCCGTCAGGCGGGGTATTGATCCGGACGTCGGGAATCGCGCGGATCTGCTCGCGGAGACGATCCTGCAGCGCCCGCATCCGCGCGGCGGTCTCCTCGAAATCGGCGGCCAGCAGCCGCGCGGCCGCGCCGAGACCGGCGATGCCGGGGACGTTCTCCGTGCCGGGGCGCACACCGCGTTCCTGCTCGCCACCGCCCAGCTGCGGCGCCAGCCGCACGCCCGGCCTGACGTACAACGCCCCCACGCCCTTTGGCCCGTGTACCTTGTGGCCCGAGAGGGACATCAGGTCCACGCCCCACGTCATCGGCCGCAGCGGGATCTTGCCCCACGCCTGCACCGCGTCCACGTGGAAGAGCGTGGGCGAACCGGCGGCGCGGTGGCGCTGCACGACCCGGCTGATCTCCTCGATCGGCTGCATGGTGCCCAGTTCGTTGTTCACCGCCATCACCGACACCAGGACCGTGTCCGGGCGCAACGCCAGCTCCACCTGCGCGGCGGCAATCCGTCCATGATGATCTACGGGTAGCTCAGTCACGACCCATTCCTGCGCCGCGAGGCGTTGCAGGGGGACGCGAACAGAAGAGTGCTCCACCGTGGTCGTGACGAAGTGCCGCCCCCGGGCCAGCCCGGCGAGACCGCGGATCGCCAGACTGTTCGCCTCGGTCCCGCCGGACGTGAAGAGCACATCCTCTGGCTCCACCCCCAGCGTCCGCGCCACCGCGTCACGCGCGCCGACGATCAGACGCTCCGCCGCCAGCCCCTTCCCGTGCAGCGACGACGGGTTTCCGTAGTCCACGGTCAGGGCGCGCGTCACCGATTCCACTACTACGGGATGCGGTCGCGTGGTGGCGGCGTTGTCCAGATAAATCTCCACAATACAAGTATTCTAGCACGACCCTCGCCGGCCCCAGGCCGCCCGCCCGCGGCGCGCGTGTTCGTAGGTGGCATCGGGAAATACCCTGAGGCCAATATCAGGAAAATCCTGCAGCCCTGTGCGCCGATCTGTGATTGACGCACGTTCGTCCGCCGCGAAGAATTGGGTAAAACGTTGTCAACCCACGACCCGCGCCGGTGTCGGGCAGGGTAGAGCACAGGAGAATGATGCGGTTCGCGCCTGCGTTGTGGCTTCGTGACGATCAGGATGGGAATGAAAAAGACTATCGCGCAGCGTAACGGGCAGGGTCACCGCGAAGACTCTCCCGCGGTGGGCGTCCCCATGTCCCCAGACGGCGCCGGGCGCCGCCCTGCACCGGACGGTACAGGGCGCCGCCGGTTAGGTGAACTGCTGCTGGCGGAAGGGGTGGTAACCCCCGACCAGCTCAACCGCGCGCTGGAGATTCACCGCGCGACCGGCGAGCGGCTGGGTCAGGTACTGTTGGACATGGGCGTGGTGGATCAAGAACGCCTGGCGCGGCACCTGGGCCGGCAGATCGGGGCGGAGTTCGTCCGTCTCGTCGGCACCAACCTGCGCGAGGACGTGCTGACGCTGCTGCCGCAGCAGCTGGCCAGCCGGCTCCAGGCCATCCCGATCGCCCGCGCCCGCGGCCTGCTGACCGTGGCGATGGTGGACCCTCTGGACGTCGTGGCGATTGACGATATCCGCCGCACCACTGGATTGTCCATCAAGGTCGCGCTAACCACCGTGCAGGACTTTCAGTACGCGCTTGGCCAGTACCCGACGCTGGACGTGGCCGAAGAGCTGGTGCGGGATCTGCCCCAGCCGCAGGCCGTCGATGAGGAGATGTCGCTGGAGCGGCTGCGCCGCATGGCGGAAGACGCTCCGGTGATCCGGCTGGTCAACCGTCTGGTGGAAGAGGCCGTGCGGACCCGCGCCAGTGATATTCACGTGGAGCGGCAGGAGCGGCACGTCCGCCTCCGCTATCGTGTGGACGGCGTGCTGTTGACGCGCGGGACGCTGCCGGCGCATGCGCACGCCCAGGTGATTTCCCGTATCAAGATTATGGCGAACATGGACATCGCCGAGCGCCGCCTGCCGCAGGACGGCAGCTTTCAGACCCGGGTCGATGGGCGGGCCATCGATGTGCGCGTGTCGACCATCCCGTCGTTCTATGGCGAAAAAGCGGTGCTGCGGCTGCTGGACAAGTCGGCTCCCATCTACGATCTGGACAAACTGGGGCTGTCGGCGCAGAACTATGAGGTCCTGCGACGCATCATCCAGCGTCCGCAGGGGATCTTCCTGCTGACCGGGCCGACCGGCAGCGGGAAGACGACG
>VBAI01000142.1 GCA_005882295.1 Candidatus Segetimicrobium genomatis
CGGAGCGCGCCCGTCGGCGCTCCGTAAGGCGGCCTGCAATCCCGCCTGTCCAATCTTCACCCCGCCGCCGAGGTCGTCAATCAGATATCCGTAGCCGCCGGTGCGGGTGGTCTGCCCCCTGGCATTCCGCGCATAGGCCACCGAGCCCGTCCCGGCGATCACCATCACACCGGGCCGGCCGACCGATGCGCCGAAGTACGCGATCTCGGCGTCCCAGGTGGCATGGACGACCGGCGCCCGCGTGAGCTCGCGGATCATCCGCGCCGCCGTGCGCGACTCATTTGAACGCGGCTCCACGCCCGTGAGTCCCGCCACGACGGCGCGCAGCGGGACACGAGGCTTCCGCGCACCTCGCGCAGACGACAAGGCGTCGCGCAGCGCGCGCCGCGTCTGTGCGCGCCCCGAGGGTTTGTAGAGGTGATCGATCGGACCGCCGCGCCCGGTCCCGAGCACCCGGCCCGCGGAGTCGATCACGACGCAGGTCGTCGACGACGCGCCGCCGTCGATCCCGGCCACGACCACCTCCGTCACCGCCGGAACTCCTTCGTCGCATCGACGAAACTCTTGGTGAGCATCAACGGATCGGTGATTGCCCGCCCAACCACGACGGCGAACGCCCCGGCGCGCAGCGCCTCCACCACCTCCGCCGGCGAGCGGTAGCGCCCTTCCGCGATGACCGGCACCCGCAGCGCACCTGCCAGGTGGCGCACCAGCTCCAGGTCCGGATCGTCCGGAGTCGGCCCGTCCCCCGTATATCCTGAGAGCGTCGTGGAGACGATGTCCGCCCCAAGCGCCGCGGCGCGCATCCCTTCGTCCAGCGTGGCCACATCCGCCATCACCGGTCGGCCGAGGAGTTGGTGGATGCGCGGGATCAGATCGTCCAGCCGCTCACCACCGGGGCGCGGCCGGGCGGTCGCATCCAGCGCGACGATGTCCGCCCCCGCGTCTGCGATGGCCTTGGCATCGGCAAATGTGGGCGTGATGTACACCGGCGATTCCGCGCTCCACATCTTGCGCAGGCCGATCAGCGGCACGTCCACGCCCCGGCGCACCTCCCGCAGATCCGACTCGCCATTGATCCGCAGCCCCACCGCGCCTCCGGCGACCGCCGCGCGCGCCATGGCGGCAATCACCACCGGATCGTGCAGGGGATGCCCGGCCCGGGCCTGGCAGGACACGATCACCCCGCCCCGCAACCGCTCCTGCCATCCGGCGTCCATGGCGGTCCTCACCCTTTCACCGCACCCGCAGTGAGCCCGCGGATGAACTGCTGCGACAGCAGCGCATAGAGCGTCACGACCGGCACCGCGGCCAGCGTGAGGCCGGCGAACAGCGCGCCCCAGTCGGCGGAGTACTGGCCGAAGAACGTCGTCATCCCCAGCGGCAAGGTTTTCCACCGGTCGGTCTGGATGAACACCAGGGGAAAGAAGAAATCGTTCCAGATGGGGATGAGGTTGTACACGGCCACAATGACCAGGGCCGGCCGCACCAGCGGCACCATGATCCGCCGGAAGATCAGCCACTCCCCGGCGCCGTCGATGCGTGCGGCGCTGTCCAGGTCCGCGGGCAGCGTCCGGAAGAACCCGGTCAGGATAAACACCGCGCTGGGCAGGCCCGAGGCGGCGTAGGTCAGGATCAGCGCCCACAGGGTGTCGAGCAGATGTAAGGTGCGCATCAGGATGAACAGCGGAATGATCCCGAGGCGGATCGGCAGCATCAACCCGCTGAGGAAGTAGAGATAGACGAGATCGTTTCCGCGGAAGCGGAACCGGCCCAGCGCGTACCCGGCCATGGCCCCCAGGATCACGACGATGACGACGGAGGCGATGGTGACGAGGACGCTGTTGCGGAAGTACAGCGCGAACCTGGCCTCCACCCACACACGCGCGAAATTCTCCCACCGCCACACCCCGGGCAGCGCGAACGGGTGCTGAAAGATCTCGCGGGTGCTCTTGAAGGCCGACACCCCCATGATGGCCATGGGCGCCAGCACGAGAAACGCGTTGAGCAGCAGGACGCATTGGACCGCGGTGCGGCCGGCTCCTCCGCGCGTCACGCCAGTTCCACCTCGCGCCGGCGCAGCAGCACGGCGCCCACCGCGGACATCCCGAGCAGCAGCGCAAACATCAGCACGGCGATGGCCGAACCGATGCCGATGTCCTGCAGTCCGGTATCCACTTCGCCGAATGCCGTGCGATAGAAGAGCAGGCTGAGCACGTCGGTGGCGCGGTTCGGCGCTCCCGACACGCCCTGCATGATGTAAGGGAGCTCGAACCAGTTGAACGCGCCGATGAACGTCAGCAGCACGATGATGGTCACCGCCGGCGCCAGGAGCGGGAAGATGATGCGGCGCAAGACGGCCCACTCCCCCGCGCCGTCGATGCGCGCAGCCTCGACATATTCCTCCGGCACGGCGTTGATGCCGGCCAGGAAGACGATGGTCGGGAAACCCAGCCAGCGCCACGCGTTCACCACGATCAGCGTGAGCAGCGCCGTGGAGGCGTCACCCAGCCAGGGACGCGCCAGCGCGCCGGCATGCAGCAGCGTCAGAACCTTGTTCACGAGGCCAAAGACGGGATTGAGGAAGAGCGCCCACAAAAATCCCACGATGACCAGCGACAGCATCACCGGCAGGAAGAAGATGACGCGATACCCGCGGGCTCCCCAGGGGCCGCGGGCCAGCAGCACGGCCAGCCCCAGCGCCGTGACGTTTTGGAGCAGCATCGTCGCGATGAAGACCAGGACGTTGTGCCAGAACGCGTTGACCAGCAATCCCGCATACGGGAAGGTGGCAAACAAGCGGGCAAAGTTCGCCAGGCCGACAAAGCCGCGGCGGCCGATCCCCTCCCAGGCGTACAGGCTGAACGCCAGCGCCGACAGGATCGGGTATGTGATGAACGCGGCAAACAACACAATGGCGGGCCCCAAAAAGAAAACCAGCCACCACCGGCGGCTGGTCCGCATGCTCACCCGCGGCTGCCGGCCCGCCGCACCGCGCTACCTCCCCTGAAACGGCTCAAACCAGGCGCTGAGCCCCTTGGTGACCTCGTCACCGACCTGCTCCGGAGTCTTCGTCCCGGCCATCATGCCCTGCAGCGCGCTCTGCAGCAGCGTGGACCCGGTCGGCGCCTGCCAGCGGAATCCCACCAGCATCATGTACGGGGTGGACTTCCGGCTGAGCTCCTGGACGTGCTTCAGCACAGGATCCCGGACCTCGACGCCAGGCACCGCCGACAGCTGCGCCAGCATGTCCGTGAACATCTGGCCAAACTCTCGGCTGGCGGTGAACTGGATGAACTTTAGCGCGGCATCCATGTTCGGCGTCTTCGCATTGACGCCGTAGTTGCCGTCGTTGTAGGACGAGACCCACGGCGCCGTTCCGGCTCGGAGCGGTGGAGCGGCGAAGATGTCAAAGTCCAGGTCCTTGTTCTGAGATTTGAAGAACCCGATCTCCCACGAGCCGCCGATGAACATGGCGGCCTGTTCGTTGATGAACTGCTGCTGCATCGTCGTATAGTCCACGCCCATGAAGTTGGGGTGCATGTACGGTCGCAGATCCAGCATCCGTGCCAGTGCGTTGGTGTACGCCGGGTCTTTGAAGGAGGTCTGTCCGCGCGTGACGGCGTCGAAGAAGGCCGTGCCGCCGTAGAAGTTCGGCGCGACGACGCCGGACATGACTTCCAGCGTCCACCCTTCTTTGCCGCCATTGGCCAGCGGCAGCACCCCGTGGTCCTTGAGCGTGCGGAGTACGGTGAGAAACTCATCCCAGTTCTTGGGCGCCGACAGATTGTTCTGCGCGAAGATCTTCTTATTGTAGTAGATGACCAGCGACTGGGTGGCAAACGGCACACCGTAGAGTTTGCCATCCTTGCGCGCGCGGGCGCCGTCGAGGAGTTGACGCGAGAAGGTGCGGAGTTCGGGCAACCTCTCAAAATCCAGCTGCGCGATGTACCCCGGCGCCGCGAACGTCTCCAGCCCGCCGTAGGCCCGCAGGTGAATGATATCGGGGCCGTTCCCGGCCGTCAGCGCCGAGGAGAGAATGGTGTTGTACTCGGTGGCCTTGAAGGGCACGAACTCCACCTGGATGCCGGGATTGCGCTGCTGGAACGCCTGGATGATCTTGTCGTAGGCCCACTTGTCCTCGACCCGCCAACTCCAAAAGGTGAGCTTGACCGGCTGCTGGCCCCTCGCCCTCGTCGGGGAGAGAGTCGCCACCAGCACACACACCAGAATCCCTACAAGGACTCGCGGTCTCACACGGGAACCCCCCTTGCGGACGTGAATAGACTATCGCTTCGCTTCGGCTGAAAAGCTCTCCTCCGCCCCTCTGGCACTACGATGACCGGAGGCTTCGTCCGCGATGACGGCGAAAGTTATTCGGTGGGAGGGATCACCAATGGAAATCTTTCGCCCAGAAGATGTCACTGCCGAGCAGCCTGAAAATATGCCGGGCGTGAAAATCCGGTGGGTGATCGACAAGAAGCGCGGCGCGGAGAACTTCGCGATGCGCGTCTTTGAGGTCGAGCCCGGCGCCGCCACGCCGCTCCACGATCACTGGTATGAGCAGGAGATGTACATCCTGGAAGGCCGGGGGCTCATGGTGGGAACCCAGGGCGAACATCCGGTTGAACCCGGCCACGTCCTGTGGGTGGCCCCTTACGAGCGCCACCAGATCAAGAACACCGGCAAGGGCACGTTGAAGTTCATCTGCTGCGTGCCGCAGAAGAAACCCTAAGGCCCAAGGTGTGGCCGTCATTGCGAGGGGCGCAGCCCCGAAGCAATCTCCGTGCACGGAGATCGCCACGCCCCTCCGGGGCTCGCGATGACATGGGTGCTGTATTACCTCAACCCCATGCCCTGGCGCACGCCCTGCACGTGCTCCAGCACACTCGTCACCGCCAGGACGGCGATCGTCGCCGCGCTGGGGTTGGTCAACCATACCGCTCCGCCCGCCGCCTCGATCGCCGAGAAGTCCACGACGCTTCCCAGGTTGAACGTACCGGTCGTGGCCAGGTTGATGATGGTGTGCTCGATATCCAACGTCACGAACAGAATCCCGAAGGCCACCAGCAGCCGCGCATTCAGGACTAATGGGAGAATCCACCCCACCGTCTCCACCGCGACCCCCAGCGCCACCAGCCCCAGCTCGCGGCCCTGCGGAAACCGGTTTTTGATCCCTCGGAAGCGCACCAGTTCTTCCACCAGGATGCCAACGAAGAGGAATCCGGCGGCCACAGCCGCGGCGGCCGTCGCCGTCAGCCTCAGCCACACCACCAGGACGATGACTTCAATGATCGTAATGAGCGCGGCCAGTCTGTTGACGGCGTTGAGCATGCGAACCTCCCTCTAGCATTCAGGGTCGGAAGTGAAGCGGTGATTCGTGGAGAGGTGAAAGCCGTCCTGCAGCCTGCATGCGGTCATTCCCGGATTTGCACGGTGGGTAAAGCTGTAAAGAACACGTGTGTGAGCAAGAGACGCGGGCACAGGAGGGCGAGAGGTATGGTGGGGCGAGAAGCGGTTCGCATGACGACGGTCACCGCAATCATGCTCATCTCCGGCGCCGCACTGACGTTTGCCCAGGGAGCTCGAGTTCCTGAACCTCCGTTGCTGTCGACACAAAAAGCATTCAATCTCAGCCTGGACGAGACGAAGAAATACGCGCAGACAAAAAACTTCGAAGTCGTCGGCCACAGCTACTTCAAGGGAGACTGGGTCGTCGCCACCGCGCGAGAACGGGGCATGGGGTGCGGTTTCAACACCCCGCGGGTGTCAAAGGGCATTGGGTACTTCGGCGGATATAACGAACCGCCGACCTGTTTTGGCGTGCTGATCGCTGATGTCAGCAACCCGGCAGACATGAAGGCGCTCAACTTCATCCCGTGCAACCCGGGAACGCGATGCAATTACATCCGGCTGAATGCGAAACGCCAGATCCTCGTCATCGGCATGGACACCAATTCGGCGAACCCGACCCGGCCGCCTGAGGGCCAGGTCGCCCAACCCGGTCTCGGGTTCTACGACGTCTCTGATCCCCGCAACCCGCGCCTGCTGGGATTCTCTCCGGCCTTCCCCAACGGAGCGACCCACGGATTTGAAATTGACGATCGATACGCCTACGCCTGCGCGCAGCTGGCGCAAACCAAGCCGGGAGATCAGGAGCTCGCCATCATTGACTATAGCGATCCGCAGCACCCCACGCAGGTCAGCACCGTCCACATCCAGGGGCAGCGGGTGGGCGAGGCCTATGGCCCCAGGGACCAGACCAATCTCGACGGATCCCGCCAGCGCATCTGGTGCCACGAAGTGAACTATTATAAGGATCGCCTCTACGTCGCCTGGCGTGATGCCGGGATGGTGATTGTGGATGTGAGCGATCGCGCGAATCCCTCCATTATCTCGCGCTTCGATTACGTGCCCCCCTTCCATGGCGGCGCCCTGGGAGCGACGCACACGGCCGCCCCTGTGATCACGGCCGAGGACAAGCATCCTACCCTGGTCGTCCTCACGGACGAGATCATTGCTTGTCCCCCCGGGTATGGGCGCATCGTGGACATCTCGGATTTGTCTAATCCTGTCATGATTTCCACATTACGCATCCCTCATGTCACCGACAACTTCGACCCCGCCCGCGGGAGCTTCAGCTGCGCCACGAACGGACACTACATTCACCATCCGTGGTTTGATGCCCGGTCGC
>VBAI01000143.1 GCA_005882295.1 Candidatus Segetimicrobium genomatis
GGTACTCCAGCGGATCGAACGGCAGGACATATCCCACCGGCGTGAACCAGTCGCGGGCCCAGTCGCGGATGTTGGGCAGCCCTGGGCCGAACCGCGCGTCCGGCAGCTCATCGTACTCTCCGATGTACAGCGACAGATCGCGTAGCCGCGGGTAGCGCGCGCGCTGCTCGATCATCTCCGCGTTGTAATCTGCGCACAGCGCCACGTCGCGCGGATCACCCTCGGGATCGACCGGCAGAAAGCCGATCACATCGGTCAGGAAAACGTAGGGAGCGGACTTCAACTCTGGATTCTCATGCAGGAAGTAGTCTACTTCCCATGACTCGTCACCGATCCAGATATCGTACGGCGTCTCCTGGACGACCTCATTGAACAGCATGAAGTTGGCGACGAAGATCTCATCCATCCGGCGGAACGCATAGAAGGCGTGCAGCTCGTGCTGTGAGGATTCTTCTTCCCAGTGTGCCGACTCCAGGGCCTGCAGGTGGTTTTTGGGATGAATGGTCTCACCTGCGGCCTTCAGCACGGTGGTCACGGGGTGCTGGGCCCACCAGTCGATCTGCAAATCCGGGACAAGTTTTCGCAATTCCCTGGCGATGGCAAGATCGCGCTGAATGTGGCCGAGCCCAATGGAGGAGGAGACAAAGATCGCCCGCTTGGGGCGGCTCATGGCCCGAGTCCACCGGACCTCATTGGACATGCGCGGCTCCAACGAATCGGCGAATTCCTTGATGAGCATGTTAATCTTGACCGGATCTCGCCCGGGCGTCATGTGACCAGATCCTTCGAGTGTCACGAGTTTGCCTCCCGTCAGCCGGGCCACCGCCTCACCGCGCGCAGGTAACTGGCATTCGTCCAAATCCCCGTGGATCACCAGGACCGGGCAGCGTACCTTCCGGCAGACCTCTTCCGCCTCCTCTTTCGTCTTTGGGTAGCGAGGCGCCTCGCGGTTGAGCAGCATCGTCTGTGGCGTCGTTTCCAGGCACCAGCCGATGATGTCCTCCAGCTGTTTCGTGGAGTGAGGTTCAGGGAGCATCTTGCCGAAAAAGAATGATACATAGCCCCGCCAGTCCTTCAGCCAGTAATGGCGGTTGGTCTTTGCCCACCCCTCATCGGTGTCGGGGACCTCATCGAAGGTCGCGATATACTTTGCTCGGTTCGGGTGTACCGGCGCCAATGGCGCCCCGGGGGCGATTGCCACGAGGCCGAGAACTCGCTCAGGATACGCCGCCGCGAAATGGAGCACCCACCAGACGTGGCAGAGGACGACGAGCACGGCCTGCTTTGTGCCCGTGGTGTCCATCACCTCCAGCATGTCGGCGATAATTTCCTCATCGCCGTACGCCTCGGACGTCTCTGGTCGATCGGACCGGCCGTTCCCTCTTCCGTCGAAGGTGAGGACGCGAAAATGGCGCGCGAGATATGGAACCTGGGCCTTCCACTGCTGTGAGTGAACGATCGGCGAACTCGGCACGAGTAGAATCGTCGGCTCGCCCTGCCCGAACTGCTCGTAGTAGGTCTTGACTCCATTTCGCTCCACGTAGCCTTCTTGATCGGGATACCGCGCTCTCATAGAGGCTCGTTTCCTTTCCCCAATGCGGATTGTTATCAGATTACTCGTCCCTGTTCGGCTCTTCCTACGGCCGGAAGGTACCCCTGGAACGCAGATGGCCGGAGATCGTCCAGCGTGACGAACTCGCCTCCGGCATCCTGCAGCCGATGGATGATGACGGGCAGGGCCGCAGGCACCGAAGCCGGCCAGGTATGTAACAGAATGATCGCGCTCTCGCCGGCTGCAAGTGCCCCGCTCACAAGCGCGTCAGCAATCTGTCGTGGTGTGCGGGCGATCTCCCATTCGTCCGCCTGCACGTGCCAGCCGACGTGGCGATAGCCTAGATCCGTCAGCATCTGCAGGATGCGGCTATCGTTGCCATAATCTCCCCACGGGCAACGGAACCAGGGTTTCGGATCCTCGCCGGTCGCCGTTTTGATCACCTGTTCGGCGGCCTCGATGTCCCGGATCAGGCCCTCATCAGATAGAAGCGTCAGGCGAGCATGATAGAACGAATGGTTGCCGATGCGATGGGCGCCGCGTCCGATCTCCTGTGTGACGTGTGGATAGGCTTCGACCCAGCGTCCTTGAAGGAAGAACGTTGCCCGTACCTTTGCTTTGCCTAGAGCAGCGATGATCTGGTCCACCACACCTGGCGGGCAGTGCGGTCGATCCGGATGCTCGGCGTCAAACGTCAGAGCGATCTGCATGGTCACACAATAATCCGATTCGGCCCCAAAGGCATCGAAGGGAATGCCGATGGTTCGTATGGTGCCTGGAGCAGGGGATATCGGAAGAATTACCGACGCCGGGTACGGATCAGGATTCCGTGGGCAGGTCCAACCCGTGCCGCACGGCCCAGGCTGCGATCTGGGCGCGGGAGTGCAGACCGAGTTTGTTCATGATGTGCTCCACGTGGCTGATCGCGGTCCGCTCCGCAATGCTCAGCTTCGTGGCAATTTCCCGGTTGGACAGCCCTCTGACAATGAGCGCAGCGACCTGGCGCTCTCGGGACGTCAGTGGATCGCGAGGCTTCTGTCGGAGCCGGAGCCGCGGGGGAGGCGGTTGGGCGGCATCCAGGGCAAGCTGGATCGCCTCGTCCGCCTCGAGGCTGCGGCCGCTGGTCCATTCGCGCTCGAACTCGTCAACTGCCATCGAGGCCTTCACACCCTCCAGTGTGCGATCATATTCCCGGCGATCGGACAGCGCGACCGGCGCGCCCAGTCCGGCGCGGAGCGCGTCGGCAGCCGAAAGCACCCTGGCCGCCTCTCGTAGTCTCCCCGCCACGAAGATGACGGCCGCCAGGCCCTCCAGGGACTGCGCGATTCCCCGCCGGTCGTCGAGGCCGCGATAAAGAGCCAGGCTCTCGGCGAAGCGATCGCGCGCGCGCACGTCGTCGCCGCGCCGGTGCGCAAGGACGCCAAGGTTCCACAGAGCCCACGCCGTGCCCCAGCGATATCCTTGCTTGCGGAAGAGCGCCAGGCTCTGCTCGTGGAGCGCCAGGGCCTCGTCATCGTTGCCTCGATCACGAGCAGCCAGTCCGAGATCGAACAACGCCCATGCGATGCCCCAGTCATTGCCGAGCCCGCGGTAGATGCTCAGAGCGGTCTGGTAGCGCTTGGAGGCTTCTTCGAACTCGCCAGTGGATCGAGCCACATGCCCGACAAAGGCGGTCGCCATCGCTTCTCGCCTGGCGTCGCCATGCAGGCGAAACAACTCAAGAGATTGCTCCAGCCACGTGCGCGCCTGATCCCACTCGCCCACGCTCCAGGCCAGGACCCCGGCGGGGAGGACGACTCGGGCCCGTAGGTAATCATCCACATTGCTGGCCGCCTGCAGAATTTGTCCGAGCCGGGCCCGGCCTTCTGTCAGATGTCCATGAAGGTAGAAGAGCCACCCCAGTCCGCAGGCGAGCCGGGCCGATGTGTGACCCGAGCTTCGCAGCGACCAATCTATAGCGCTGCGAAGGTTCTCTGTGTCCCGCCAGAGGCGGTGCAGCCACCCCTCCTCCTCGGCGGTACCTAGGGCCTCTTCCGCCTGCTCGCTCAGGGAAGCGAGATGGCCGGCGTGCCGCGTCTTGGCGTCATCGAGTTCACCTGCGGCTGCCAGTTGTTCAACGCCGTATTCCCGGATCGTTTCGAGCATGAGGAATCGCGCGCTGCGGTCCGGTGCCGTGACTCGCCTGAGCAGGCTCTTGTCGACCAGTGAGGTCAGACCGTCAAGGATATCGAGGGTATCGCCGCTGCCTACTGCCTCCGCCGATTCGAGCGCAAAGCCGCCTCGAAACACGGCCAGGGATCGAAACAGTCGCCGTTCGTCCGGCGTGAGCAACTCGTAACTCCAGGAGATCGCCGCCTGCAGAGATTGATGCCGCTGGGGAGCGTCACGGGGGCCACCGCGCAGCAGCCGGGACTGATCGTCCAATCGCCGCGCGATCTCCTCGGGCGTCAGAAT
>VBAI01000144.1 GCA_005882295.1 Candidatus Segetimicrobium genomatis
GACGGCACGTACCCATGCTGCTGCCGTTCCAGCTGCATGCGCAGAGCCATCACAACGTCGGCGTCCTGCAGACCTTCCTCAAGAGACGATGTCATTGTCACCTGGGAAGGAAGAGGGAAGAGAGAAGAGGGAAGAAGGGGCGGCAGCAGCGTAGGCGGGCCGACCAGCGTCAGGCTGGCGCCGAGCTTGGTGAACCCCCACAGCGCTGACCTGGCCACTCGCGAGTGCAGCACGTCTCCGACGAGGGCCACCTTCAAACCGGCGATGCGCTTCTTGCCCTGACTGACGGTTAACAGATCGAGCAGCCCCTGGGTGGGATGCTCGTGCATCCCGTCCCCGGCATTGATGACGGCACATCGCACCAACTGGCTGGCCAACGTGGGCGCCCCGGCCATGGGGTGGCGGATGACAATGGCGTCGGCACCAAGCGCCTCCAATGTCTGCACGGTATCGACGAATGACTCGCCCTTTTTGACGCTGCTGCGGTCCACATCGCAGCGCACGACCTCCGCCCCAGCGCGCTTCGCCGCAAGCTCGAAGGAAATTTCTGTCCTGGTGCTCGGCTCATAGAACAGGGTCATCAGGGTCCGCCCGGCCAGAATCCCAGCGGGTCGCTCCCCATCAGCGTAGGATTGGGCCAGGTCCAGCAGGTGCTGGATCTGGGTGACACTGAGGTCCCGCAGGCCGAGCAGGTGCCGGCTCATCTCAAACCTCCGAAGGAAGGAGAAAATGAAAATGGCAGAGGAACATGTTCCTCTGCCCGTCCTTCTTCCGTTTTACCTTTTCCCGTGTGCATAACCTTTCCGGCCTCACCGGACCGGCTTAAAGGTCTTTTAACTCACGGCCACTCTATCACAAATCCACAGAACGTGTCAATCACGATCTCCCTCAGGGCTTCACGGTGAACCTTAGCGTCGCGCTCGACCCTGGGCGCAACGAAAGCTTCCATGTCCACACGCCGAGGCGCTCACGAGCCGGACGACCAAGAAGGATCAAACTCATGAACGGAAGCTTCTTCGCCACCTCTCCGACATCGGCGGCGAGTGGCAGGACATAACTGAACGTGAAACTGGTGGGGCTTGCCGGCACCGGAGTGAGCACACCCGCGTGGCTGAGCGCCGGTACACCCTCAGGATCGAGCAGCTCGATGGCAATTTGGGTTTCCCGGGTCACCGGCGCCACTTGAGCATAAAGGACGAGATACGGATCGGTCGCGGAGAACTCCCCTCGGCACAGCACCGGATGGAACGCGCTCGCATTTACGCCGTAGCTCTCCAGCTGCGCGTCGGCGCATGAGTACATCGTGATGCGTTGCGCCTCGGCAGGGCCTGGCCACCCCGCCAAACTCACGAGTAACAGTGATAGCATCACCGCCGAAACTCTCCAGTTTGTCATGTGATTCACCCCCTCCGGCTCCACATGTCTTCGCGCGCATCCTCGATCGATGCTACTGGAATGGACACGCAGACTCCGCGTCCCAGATAGGCACAGCACTTGCGATCTCGCCGACCCCGCGGACACCGGCCACGAGTATCCCCACAACAGAGCCCGTGGCGTCGATCACCGGTGATCCAGAATGGCCTCCAAGCGAGGGGGCACCGATCTGTTCTCGGAGCCCGATCCACTCGTTGGAAATCATCGTGATTCGTCCCTTGGCCTCAAACAAGACGCGGCCCCGTGGGAATCCCCAAATCGAAATCGGGTCCCCAACCTTCGGTCGCTGACCCGCCGAGAGGCTTTCCGCAAGACTCGACCCTTCAGCAAGCCGGAATACCGCCGAATCATGCGGGAGGACGTCGCCAAACCGAGATTCCGTCCAGCGTCCGTCCGCGCAGGCCACCTCGGAATGCCCGAGCAAGTGGCGGGGATTGCCGTATTCATCTGCAAGATAGAGAGCCCATTCGTCGTAGCCCTCCCCTTCGTGTTCGGGTGGAACTCGGCTCAGGGCGACGTGACCCGCTGTTCGAAAGAACCCCCTGCCAATGTGAAACGCGGTGCCCACGGAGAGGTATTCGCCTGTCTGAGGGTTGCGTTTGACGGCCAAAGCAACAGTCTGTTGAATGCGCGGCGGCGGCGCTGCCGCAAGCGGGGATGACATGGCGAGGAGCGCCAGCGCGACCAAGGCGACGGATCCAGCGATGGCGCACGTCACGACGGCTCCCCCCAAGCCACCTTAAGGAATTCTGTTTTCAGATGATCATAGTTTTGTGCGCATCAATCTTTCTGCAGCTGTTGTCAGTTCCCTGCATCCCGCCGCGGACGATCCGGCACCTGCACGGATTACCGAATGCGGATCGACAGACACGGGGGCCAGGGGGTACCCGTGATCTGTCGTTGAGAAATCGGCAGACAATCTCAGAGGAGACCAGAAGCAGCCGTCTAATTCCTGGCCAAAGAAGGGCATCTACTACTAATGCACGGCACGCTCAATCCACCCTGAAGGAGGGAGCGCATTATATGAAGCGACTTTCGCTCATTGCCCTCGCAGTGGCACTCGTCTTTGCCATCACAATCTGGGCACCCGCGCCTGCCGCGGCCCAAACGCCTGTCCAGCGTGGACGAACACTCGATCTCCTCTTCTACTCGTCGGCAGGGACGACGACTCTTGCGTTCGGCGCCACCTATCCGTTCAGCTTCATCCTCGACGGGACGCTGGGATACACTAGCTCGCCTGGGACCAGCACGGTCGACCTCGGCGCCCGGTACTGGTTTCCAGTCAGACCGGCGGGACTCGCCCCTTATGTGGGCGCGGGTCTAAGGTTCGCGACGACTGCTGGGTTCTTCTTGGGAGGTGGCGCCACAGTAAGGGTGGCCCCCGAGTGGAACGGGTACGTCGGTGTCAACTGGATTTCCGCGGGTACCAGCACCACCGCTTTTGATGTCGGCGCTCAGTATCTTTTCTCCAGCCGAGTCGGGGGTGTGGTTGGTCTGACCGGGTCCGGGGGAACCTCGTCATTATATGTCGGTGTGACCCTCGCCTACTAACGCGCACTCGACATCCAAAAAGTCTGCGGGGCAGCGCTCGGTCTAACGGCGCTGCCCCGCGATGTTCTCCGGAAACGGCACCTGTCTACATCCCCGCGATCGCCCTTGCCGCCTGATCGAGCGCTTCACGGGCCGCCTCCAACAAAACGAGCCTCCCCTGCCCCGTGGCGCGTCCCACATAGGTGGCATGAAGCACGGTCGCTCCGCTCGCGGCGTCAATCATCCACACGTCGAAGACGGCCGTCGCCTCACGCTCGGCTCCTCGCGGCATCGGAGGAGCATCAGGCGCCGATGCGAGCGACAGCGTGCGCCAGCTGCCGGTGATGATCCGCGACGCGCCGAGCGCGGCGGCCACACTGGTCGCCCGCGAACGCCTCAAAAGATCCAGGGCTGTGACGCCCTGGGCGCGCATCACCGCGCGGACCCGATCGCCGGCCAGCACCTGCAGACGATCGCCGGCCAGCGCCTGCAACCTGTGCTGCAAGTATCCGCTCAGCCGTTCGGCCTGAATCATTGCCCCGCCGTCGGTGCCGGGATCGGCGAAATCCGCGATGGCGAGCACGGTCCCAGGCTGGGCCGTGGCCGGTGCACCCCCCACCAGGAGCAAGATACTGAGCACGAGTGGGACGATTGTTAACCGTCGTTTCTCCCGCATGTCGGTCACCCGCTTCCGGCTTTCTTGACGATCTTCCAGAGCCCACCTTCAAACTTTACCAGATCGCCGACTTTCACCTCGTCGTAGAATTCCGGAGGCACGTCGTATTCGACGTTATTGATCACGATGATCAAGCGATTGAGCCCAGGAGCCGGAAATTTCCGTGCCACCCACCCCACGATGGTATGCTCCTCATCGCTGCCGCCACACGAGGGAACAATCTGGGCGAG
>VBAI01000033.1 GCA_005882295.1 Candidatus Segetimicrobium genomatis
CAGCGGGCGTGAACATGGGCACGCGCTTTCTTGCATCGGTCGAAGCTCCCATCGCAGAGGGATGGAAGAAGCTGATCATCGCCGCCCAATCTGAGGATGCGATCAAGGTCGAACTCTGGAACGATATCTCGAGGTCGCCGATGGGACGGGCGGGGTATGGCACCGTGCCGCGAGCCCTGCGCACCCCCTTCCACGATCAGTGGGCACAGCGACGGGCAGAAGCAGTTCAGAAAGTCGAAGAGTTGCGCGGGGAGATCCAGGCAGCCGTCGCGGAAGGTCGATTCCACGAGTACATGCCCTTTGCGGGACAGAGCGCCGGTCTCATCCACGAGGTATTGCCGGTGCGCGAGATCATCCGGCGGCTGATGTCCCAGGCTGAGGAGACACTTCGACAGGCGCCAACGCTCGTTGCAAGGATGGGCGTGGGGAAAGATTCGCCCTAAGACATGACGCGCAATCTGTCCAGCAGATCTCGTCTCCGCCCGCGCTGCGTGGCCCGGCCTAGCGCGATCAGGTACGCATGCGCCCGCAGCAGGACGGCGGGGTCCGACCCCAGCGTCCTCTCCACGAGATGGCGCACCTCCTCCGGATCTGCGTGGCCCCGCACCCAGCCCAGCTCCCGTGCCACCCGCAAGATGTTCGTATCCACGGGAAATGTCGGGCGATTGAACCGGAACAACAACACGACCGCCGCGGTCTTGGGTCCCACCCCCGGCAGCTCCAGGAGGGCCCGCCGGGCGTCTTCCAGCGGCGCGGACCGTAAGTAACGCGCGAGCCGCCGCTCGCTTCCCCACCGATCCCAAATATCGATCGCAATCGAGACCAGGCGCCTGGCTTTGATCTGCCCCAACCCGACATTGTCGATGAGACGTTTGATCTCGGCCGGACGAGCCTCTGCTAGGCGCCGCAGTGTGTGGTAGCGAGTCCACAACCGATCAATGGCCCGGCGAGTCTGCCGGCTCGTGGTCTGGTGAGACAGGACGGTCTGCATGACTACCTTCAAGACTGGAGCGCGCTGCTGGCGGCGAAGTCGCGCCAGAAGGTGTACCGATTCATCTGGCAGCTCTGCGCGGATCCTGTTAAGCAGGCGCATGAACTGTTGTGGTGTCCATCCCGGGGGCAGGAACATCGACAGAAACCCTTAGCGCTATAATAAGGGTGAATTGACGCGAAGATCGGCTCGCTGGCTAGTTTCCAGGGAGGTGCAGTCAATGAAGCAAATGATCATGGCCCTGGCGCTTGTCTTTCTGGTGCTGGGGACTGCCGGAGGAACCTCCGGCGCCGCTCCCGCCTCGGGGGAGCCAATTCGCATCGGTGCCATCTCCTCGCTCACCGGGTCGTTCGCCACGTTTGGATCCATGGAGCGGGCCGGCTACGCGCTGGCTGTCGACGACATCAACACTGCCGGCGGCCTCAACGGCCGGCCTTTGGTCATCGACCTTCAGGACGACACGTCCAGCGCGAACACCGCGCTGACAGTGGCGGAACAATTCATCAACTCAGGCGTGCCTCTCATCCTGGGAGCGTACTCCAGTTCTGTCACAAAACCGCTTGCCGTGTACATGGCAAGGCAGCGTGTCCCGCTGCTCAACTCGAACTCGGCAGACGACTCCATCACCAAACCCGGCAGCGACTACGTCTTTCGCGTCGGGCAGAACACCGACGCGTACGTGAAACCCTTTTTTGCCTTGTTTAAACAGCTGGGGACCATTAAGACTATCGCCATCTTAGTCTCGAACAACGCCCTGGGGCACTCTGTGGAGAACTCACTCCTCACCCAGGCGAAAGACGGCGGGTACCCGGTGGTGTTCGATCAAGCGTACGACGAGGGACTGACGGATTTTCGGCCGGTGCTCAATCGCATCAAGGATACCGGTGCTGACGTTCTGGCCATGTCGAGTTACGAAGCCGACGCCGTGGCCCTCATGCGCCAGATCAAAGAAGTGAACCTCAACGCCAAGATCTTCGCCGGCGCGGGTGCCACGGGATTCGCCATCCCCTCCTTTCTGAAGGGCGGCGGCGATACGGTGGAGTACGTGATCACGTCCGCGGCATGGAGCCCCGATGTCCACTATCCGAAAGCGCACGAGTTGTTCGCCCGGCTCAAGGCGTTCATGGGCGGGGCCGAACCCAGCTACCATGCCATCCGCGCGTACGCCGGCGCGACGGTGGCAGCGGATGCTCTGCGGCGGGCCGCCACGTTGAGCCCGGAGGGGATACGCGCGGCGTTGCAAACCACGTCGCTGACCACACCGTTTGGGACTGTGGAGTTCAAGGACTTCAGCGGGTTCCACAATCAGAATCCACTCCCGTCCATTCTCATGCAGGTGCAACACCGCGCATACGTCACCGTCTGGCCGCTCGATGTGGCCGTGGGAAAGGTCATCTATCCGACGCCGGTATGGACTGCGCGGAAGTAGCCGCGGTCCGCTAGGCGCGGGCCGTGGTCGAATTCATCCAGATCGTCGTTAACGGGATTTTTACGGGCGGGGTCTATGCCATTATCGGCATCGGCCTGAGCCTGATTTTTGGGGTGATGCGCATCGTGAACTTTGCCCACGGCGTGTTCCTGGTCGTGGGCATGTTTACGACGCTGTTTTTCTTTGAACGCCTGCACGTCGATCCGTTCCTCGTGATCCCCCTCGTCGTACTCGTGGGTGGGCTGCTGGGGGTCATCGTGGAACGGTCCCTCCTGGAACCCATCGCCCGAGCGCCGGAGCACGCTTCTATCCTCATGACCGTAGGCATTGGGCTGGTTCTGAGCAACGTGCTCCTCTTCACTTTTGGCGATGCTCCACAGATCATCAATACCCGGTATTCCACCAGCACGTGGCACCTCGGTCCGATCACGTTCAGCACAGCGTTGACCATTTCGTTTTTCCTGACGGTTGTGGTCATCAGCGGTCTGGCCCTCCTGCTGGGGCGAACCGACCTCGGCCGCGCCATCCGCGCGGCTGCGCAGAACGCCGACGCCGCAGAGCTCCAGGGGATCAACACGCGCCGGGTGCGGAGCCTGGTCTTTGGCATGGGCTTTGCGCTCGCGGCGCTGGCCGGAGCCCTGCTGCTGCCGCAGTTGTTCGCCCACCCATCGATCGGCCCGACCTATACGCTGAAGGCCTTTATCGTCACGGTGTTGGGCGGCATGGGGAATGTCGCGGGCGCCATCGGCGGCGGCTTGCTGCTGGGGATCACGGAATCATTAGGCGCGGCCTACGTCAGCAGCAGCTACCGCGATGTCTTTGGGCTCGCCGCGTTTCTGCTGGTACTCCTCCTGCGTCCGGCGGGACTATTCGGACGAAGCCGCACGTAGCCGCCTGATGCCCCAGACGCCGCTGTCAGTCTCTCACCCGGCCGTGCGGCGGGGAGTCAATGCCGGGCCCTGGAGCCTGGGGTGGGTACTCGTCGTCCTTGCCGTCCTGGCTTTCTACCCGGTGGTGTTCAGGAACTTTCTCACGCTGGGTGTGACCATCGTACTCTTCGCCGGCATGGCTACGGCGTGGGACGTGCTGGGAGGATGGACGGGACAGCTGTCGCTGGGCCATGCGGTGTTCGTTGGAATTGGCGCGTATACGATGGCCCTACTGGTTCTGCGGGCCGGCGTCGCCCCTTGGTGGGGCGCGATGGCCGGCGTGGGGGCGAGCGTCGTAGTCGCGGCAATGTGGGGTGCCGTGACCTTCCGGCTGCGCGGCCCATACTTTGCCCTGGCGTCCATCGCGGTCGCAGAGATGACCCGCATCGTGGCCAACAACTGGGCCAGTCTTACGGGAGGCGCGGAAGGCGTATCGTTGCCGTCCTTGCCTCGGTTCCTGGGGCTGGACCTGTTCAGCCGGCGGGTCGAGTTCTACATCGCCCTGGTTCTCCTCGGTCTCGCAGTTGTCGCGGCCTCGTGGCTGCAGAGGAGCCGTTTTGGCTACCACCTCCAGGCCATCCGGGAAGACGAGGATGCGGCCATGGCGGTGGGAATCAATCCCACCCGCGACAAGGTGCTGGCCTTCCTGGCGAGCGCCGCGTTGACCTCGCTGGGGGGATCGTTGTACGGAATCTTTCTCGGGTTCTTTGAACCTCGCGGGATGTTCAGCCTCGACCTCTCGGTCCAGCTCGCTCTGATGGCCTACATTGGGGGCGTGGGCACGCTCTTCGGCCCCCTGGTGGGGGCGGGGCTTCTGGTCGGAGGGTCAGAAGTTCTGCGCATCTACTTCCCCGGGAAGAGCCTCTTTGTCTACGGCCTGCTCATCATCCTCGTTGTGCTGTTCGCACCAGACGGCCTGGGGACAGTGGTGCGGAGGGTACGCCGTGTCTGAGGTCTTGCGCACGGAACAGCTCCGTAAACTGTTTGGCGGCCTCGTGGCGGTCAACGACGTGGAGTTTGCCGTTGAGGAAGGGGAGATCGTGGGCCTCATCGGCCCGAACGGCGCGGGCAAGACCACCTTCTTCAACCTGGTGAGTGGCGCGATGCGGGTTTCCAGTGGACGCATCTTCTTCCAGGGTCGCGAGATCACGCACGCACCCGCGTACCAACGTGCCGAGCTCGGCATCGGGCGCACATTCCAGATCATGAAACCATTCCCGCGCCTCACCGTCATGGAGAACCTCCTGGTGGGTGCGTACTTGCGGCACCCCAACCGCCATGCGGCTGTGCGGTGGGCTGCTGAGGTCATCGAGATGATGGGCCTCGCCGAGTTTGCATCCGCTTCCGCTCGATCGCTGACGACTGCCGGCAGGAAACGCCTCGAAGTCGCCCGAGCCCTCACGCTCAGCCCGACCTTGCTTCTCCTCGATGAGGTGGTAGCCGGCCTCAATCCGGTAGAGGCGGAGGGAACTGTCGAACTCATCCGGCGGATCCGCGACCGCGGCGCCACGATCATCATGGTGGAGCACGTCATGCGGGTGATCATGGGCCTCTCGGACCGGATCGTAGTGCTCGCCAACGGGAGCAATATCGCCGAGGGAACCCCTCAACAGGTCGCTACCAATCCGGACGTCATCACAGCGTATCTAGGAACACACGAGGGGCGAGATGCTCGCCCCCAAGCAACCTGGAGCCCAGGAACACCTGCAGGCGAGAATCATTCTGCGCGTGATGACACCGGTCCCACCCTCGCCCTGCGGCGCGTGCAGGCCGCCTACGGTGACGTGCAGGTACTGTGGGACGTCTCGTTGGAGGTCCGGCCGGGAGAACTGGTCGCCCTGATCGGTGCCAACGGGGCCGGCAAGACCACCACGTTGCGGACGGTCGCACGCCTTCTTCGGGTCCGCGATGGCGAAGTGCAGTTCGGGACGAACCGGCTCGATCAGATGTCGTCGCACGACGTCGTCAACCTCGGGGTGGCGATGGTGCCGGAGGGACGTCAACTGTTCAACCAGATGACCGTCGAGGAGAATCTGCTCACCGGCTCATCCCTCGCCCGCACCAGGACGCTGCGGCGGACGAACCTCGATCGAGTCTACACCCTGTTCCCGCTCCTCCGCGAACGGCGGCGGCAGGAGGCGAGCACGCTTAGCGGGGGAGAGCAGCAAATGCTGGCCATTGGCAGGGGATTGATGAGCGCGCCGCGGCTCTTGATGTTGGACGAACCCTCCCTGGGACTGGCTCCCACAATCGTGGAGGAAGTATTTCGGGTCGTACAGGACATTCGGCGGGAGGGCATCACTGTGCTCTTGGTGGAGCAGAATGTTCAACAGGCCTTGCGCATTGCGGACCGCGCTTACGTCATTGAGAGCGGCCGGATCGTCCTCGAGGGTCCGGGACCAGAGCTTCTGCAGAGCGCCGAGGTTAGACGCGCCTATCTGGGGATTTAGCGGATCACCTTACGAGAGTCACATCGTTCTTGTAATTCTTTTGGATCACCCATTTGTTTGGATCCACCTCGACCAGCCTGACCGCCTTCGGCGTGGTCGCCGTCACCGTGACACTTCCCCCGCTAGGCATGTCCACTTTCTGCACCTGCGTGTCGCCTTCCATCACGAACGCCAGCTCAACAGGCATCCGCCCCGTGCCGAGGTTGCGCACGGTAGCAGTCGTCCGGAACGTGCCTTCCGCGGTAGGGATGGACTTGACCTGCGTGACGGTGTAGTCGGGGAGAGCCTTCCCTTGAATCCACTCCGAGAAAAACCAGTCCAGCGACTGGCCGGCAGCCTGCTCCATACTCT
This sequence comes from Candidatus Segetimicrobium genomatis, assembly GCA_005882295.1. Lineage (GTDB taxonomy): Bacteria > Sysuimicrobiota > Sysuimicrobiia > Sysuimicrobiales > Kaftiobacteriaceae > Telluricultor. The sequence continues at coordinate 6,151 of VBAI01000033.1, forward strand.
CCTGAAAGTCCTGGACCCGGGCCGCCCGCCCCCGAAAGGTTGTGAAGTACGCAGCCAGCCCCTTCCGAAACGCCTCGTCGCCCAGCACGCTGCGCAGCATGTGCAAGACCAGGGACCCCTTGGCATAGATCACATCCGCAGCCGCCTGCCCGTGATAGTTGGCAAAGGTGATCGCGGCGATGGAGGGTTCTGCGGAGGTCCCAGCCGCGGCCGCGTAATCGTCGCGTTCCTCCTGGAGTTCCTGCTGGAATGCCCCTGGCCCGAGCAACGCTTCGACGGCCATCAGCGACAGATACTCGGCAAACCCTTCGGAGAGCCAGACAAACCCCACCCCTTTGGGAACGGTCTGGCTGGGAACATAGCTGTGCGCGGCCTCATGGGCCATGAGATGGAGGAGGGACGAGTCCCGGTTGAGCTGGCCCGGCAAGTTGTTGCGAAAGGCACGATCGTCGATCAGGAGAAATGCCGGGTACCCGATGCCGATGGAATTCCCCAAGTCGGACACTGAGACAACGCGGAGCTCGGAGTAAGGAAACGGGTAGAGGAGTGTGCTGTAGAATCCCACCGCTCTGCCGGTGAAGTCCGCAAGTTTGTCCAGGTTCCGGTCGTCACCGGGAGGGACATAGAACTGCATCCTCAAACCACCGATGACCCTGTCGCGGACGGTGTGCCTGCGCCCCCCAGCCACCGCCACCCAGGGCACGGGCACCTCGGTATCCCAGGTGCGCACGCCACCCTCATTGCCAAGCTGCCTGCCGGTTCCCGCGATCTGATATCCATCCGGGATGCGCAACTTGAGCTTCACCCGCGCCAAATTTGCTGAAAAATCCCCGAACGGGCTCGTCAGCACGGGATAGAGCGATCCCTCTGACACCAGGACAAACTCATCGAAGATGTAGAGAGGCCGCCCCTCATAGGCAAAGGTGACGGCGACTCTGGCCCCCGCCGGGAGCGCGGGCGTGAAGGTCAGGGTGAGTGCATCGCGCCGGCGTGCCGAGGCGATCCGATACCTGGTCGCCGTCACCGAGGTCAGCTTCACATCGCTATCGAAAAAGAACCGGGCGGTGGACACGGGGCTCGGAGCCGTCACCTCGAGCATTGCCGTCGTGGTGCCGCGCAGGGTCCCGCGCGCAGCGTAGCGGCGTTGACCACCCACAGTATCGTACTTCAGAGGGACGGGAGACATCGACACATCGATGTCAAACGCACGGATGACCAGATCGTCCAGCGTGGTCTGCGACGATCCTGGGACGGGACACAGCACCAGGCCGGCAACGAGCACCGCCACTCCCACAACGCGAATCATGACCACTCTGTGCGGGTTGCGCAGGCTCGCCGCTCGCAGTTCATCGTTGGAGAACATTTCACGCACCGGAGCAGTGGTCCTCTGCCGGCCCCGTGTGCGTCATCCGATTTGCCGGCGCCCCACCCTCAACCGGGGGAAAAAATTCAGGCGTGAGGAGTTTGTGTTTACGGAACTTCACTAATTCCATTTCACAATCAATCCGTACGTGCTTGACGCCCGGCGCTGCCAGCAGGGGTCGGCGTCCGCGCGCGCGAATCGTCGTGAAATATGCCTGAGCAGCGGACCGCGAAGTCCCCTGTGTGGTTGAAGCGCCTCGGTGGCAGGATCCGTCAGGCCCGCCGCATCCGCGGCTTCACCCAAACTGATATCGCCCGTCCCAACCTGACCAAGAGCTTCATCAGCCTGCTGGAATCCGGCCGCACGTATCCGTCCGTCAGCACGCTGGTGACGCTGGCTAGCCGCCTGCAGAGCTCACTGGCGCTGCTGCTGCTGGAAACGCCTCAACTCCCGCGGGAGACCGCCCTCAATCTGCTCGAACTGGCGCGCGCCTCCGCTCCGGCCAACGCGGCCAAGACCGACCGGCTGCTCGCAACGGTGGAAGCGCTGTCAGAAGACGCCAATGACCTGCGCGCGGAGCTGCTCCTCACCCGCGGAGACATCGCGGTCGTGCAAGGCCGCCCCCGGGACGCCGAACGCGCATTCTCTGACGCGCTGGCCTGGAGCCGCAAGAACGAGCTGCGCCCGTTTGAGCCACGCGCGCTGTCGCGAATGGCGCATCTGGCATTCGCCCGCCACGAGGAGGACGCCGGGCGTGAGCGGTTGGAAAACGCGCTAGCACAATTCCGCTCCACGCGCACGCTTCGCTCCGCGGAAGGATGCAAAGCCCTCCTCACGTACGGCGAGCTCATGAGCCGCCAAAGCCGCACGGCCCGCGCCCAGCGCATCCTGCTCGAAGTGGCCCAGGCGGCTCAGCGGCAGGACCTCACCCTGATCCTGGGCCGCGCGCAGCTGGGACTCGCTCGGATTCACCTGGCGGCGGGGCGAGGCCCGGCTGCGGTCACGGCGCTGCGCACAGCAAAAGATGCATTCGCGGAGACGGACGATTCGCTGGACCTGGCCACCGGACTGCGCACATTGGGCCGGCTACTGCACGAGGCGGGCGAGCTCGCTGATGCGCACGAAGTGCTGCAGCGCGCGCTCCAGGTCCAGGATCGCGTCGGGGATATCCGCAGCAAAGCCGCGACGTTGGACGAACTCGCCCGGGTGCTGGTCCGCATGGGGAAACTCGCGGAGGCGCAGCGCGAGGCCAAGACAGCTCTGGCGCTGGCCGAAGAGCACCGCGACTTGGTCCAGAAGGCGCGGTGCCTGGTGACGCTGGCGGACGTGGCGAAGGCGCAGCGCCGCTGGAAGCAGGCCGTGGATCAGCTCGAGGAAGCCGTGGAACTGTTCAAGCGAACCCGGCAGACTGCCGAAGTCGGCGCGGCCGCAAGGGAACTGGGCATGCTGCTCAAAGAGCGCGGGGACCACGCCGCGGCCGCCGATTACCTGGCCATGGCGATTGCCACGGAACCCGAAACCCACAAGGCCACGGGGTAGAACTGCCCTTCGACTCGCTGCGCTCGCTGCCCCCGACTGCCTGGGGAACTAGCACTGCCCCCTCACCCTGCGCCCTCTCCCCAAGGGAGAGGGGAAAACGGATTAGGCCCCTCGCGGGGCCTCCCACCATATTTGGCGGAGGGGGTGGGACTCGAACCCCCAAGGTCGGTCGCTCCGCTCCCTCCTCCGGGGGACTAATCCCCCGGATCGCTCGCGCGTAGGATTGCTCGCGAACCGATATTTTACCTCAACGCTCGCTGCCCCCTTTACCACCTGGGGGAGTACCTCCCCCGCTCCCCCCTCCCCTTGTGGGTTCGTTCACCCTATGCCATGATGCCGCGACAGCCCAACAAGGGCCGTCACGGCATCATGGCGGAGGGGGTGGGACTCGAACCCACAAGGGGCTTGCGCCCCGCCGGTTTTCGAGACCGGTCCCTTAGCCAGTTCGGGGCACCCCTCCACCTGCCCAAGTATAAACGAATGTGCAGCATGAGAGGGTCTCAGACGGTTATGCGCTGGCCCCGCGTCGGAACCGTCACCTTGATCCCCCGCCGGCTGAGATACCGGGCCAGCGCCGTGCATTGCTGTTCCTCGCCGTGCACCAGACAAATCTGACCCACGCGTGGCATTCTGCCCACCCAGGCAACCAGTTCGTCCCGATCCGCGTGTGCGCTGTACGATTCAATCCGGTGCACCTGTAACCGCACCTCGTAGGACTCATCGAAGATACGAACCGGCGTCACACCATCCACCAGCCGCCGGCCCAACGTATCGGCGGCCTGGAACGAGACGAAGACGAGCGAGGACTGCGGATCGCCGACATGGTGGCGCAGATGATGCAAGATGCGACCGGACTCACACATCCCCGACGTCGCGACCACAATGAATGGATCATGCCGGGCGTTGAGTTCCTTGGACTCCTCCACTGAACGCACGTAGCGAATGTCACGGCCGCCAAAGGGATCGCCGGAGCGGAGGCGTGCAAGCGTTTCGGTGTCGAACACCTCCGGGTGCTGCCGGAAGATGGCCGTGGCGTCCGTCGCCATGGGGCTATCGACAAACGTCGGGACCGGTGGAATCTTCCCCCCGTCCTGGAGACGGTGCAGCGTGTAGGTAATATCCTGCGTGCGACCGACGGCAAACGCCGGAATAAGAATGGTGCCGCCGCGCCGCACGGTGCCGCGTACGACGTCGGCCAGTTTCCGGCCGCCGCGTTCAAATGGCTCGTGCCGGCGATCACCATAGGTTGCTTCCATGATGAGCAGGTCGGCGGCGGCGGGAGGGGATTCGGGGTCCCGGATGATCGGCGCAGCAGTCCGCCCAAGATCTCCTGAGAACACGATCGTCCGGCCTTCGACCGCGAGCACGGTAACCGCGCTGCCGAGGATGTGCCCGGCGTCGTAAAAAACACCCGTCGCCGGGCCAACCTGAAACGTTTGATGATACGGGACTGGACTCAGTCGACGGATCGCCTGCTCCGCGTCGTCGATGGTGTAGAGAGGCTGGAGTGGCGGCTGTCCCTGCCGGGCCCGGGCCTTGTTGGCGAAATTTACGTCCTGGTGCTGAATCTCGGCACTGTCGCGGAGGATGAGCGCAGCCAGGTCGCGCGTGGCCGGGGTGCATAAAATCTTGCCGCGGAATCCCTGTTGGACGAGCGTGGGCAGGTTGCCGCAGTGATCGAGATGTGCGTGGGAAAGCACCACGGTGTCGATGCTGGACGGGGAAAACGGAAACTCGCTGTTGACGCGGCGGGCGTCGGCGCGCCGGCCCTGGAAGAGGCCGCAGTCCAGCAGGAGGCGCGTGTCCCCGGTCTCGACCAGATGCATCGAGCCGGTGACCGTCCGGACCGCACCGAAAAATGTCACGGTAATCATCGGCCAAGGTTAGTGCATTCGTGGCGGCAAGCGAGAGGCCTCTCGCGGAGGTGATTCGATGAAAGTGGTGCAGACACAACGTGCGCGGGGCTTCTTCACCATCGTCGGCGGAACACAGCGCTCCTAGGCCGCGACGATGATTCTGCGACCCGAACAGTCAACGGGAGGCGACCCTCACTTGGGCAGCACGTTCATTGCGCCGACCTGGCCGCGCGACCCGTGATCGAAGACACCGCAGACAAACGGAAACGACCCTGGCTCTGACGCCACAAATTCGACTTCCACCTGCGTGCCGGGAGCCACGGCGAAGAACCGCCGCTCGTCGTCGATCCCCTCTCTGGCCACAGTCCCCCGTACAGTAACCTGCTTCCCCACCAGCCAGCGGGCGGCGAAGCTGTGGTTCCGCTTGTCAGGGTCCTCGTTGGAAAGCTGCAGCACCACGGTATCTCCCTGAGTGACGGTAAAGAGGTCTGGAGTAAACTTCCAGGAGACCATCGTGATCTTGATGACCTTGCGGTTGCCTTGAGCCCGCACCGGAAGCCCGGCCGGACCTACCAGGATCAGCAGCAATACCACAGTAATCAGGATCCACCGTGCGCGCATTGAACGCCTCCCCAAGTCGAGTGCCTTCCGCAACCTCGAGAACGTGATAGCAACACCTCTAGCCAGTCCGTGTAACGGGAACATCACGGGAGGCGCACTGGAGAACGGCCGACGCTGCGCTGTGGATTCCGCGTGCGGGTGGATTTGAACTCACCCCTCACCCTGCGCCCTCTCCCCAAGGGAGAGGGAAAAGAGGATTAGGCCCTTACGGGCCTCCCACCATACCTGGCGGTGGGGGTGGGATTTGAACCCACGAGGCGGTTGCCCGCCTACGCGCTTTCCAGGCGCGCCGGATCGGCCGCTCCCGCACCCCACCGGCCTGCTCACCCATCATAGGCGAGCCCCGAAAGAAGTGTCAATTTTGCGAGAAAGGAGCGCTTACGCGCAGTCCCGAAACCGTACGCGTCCATGGCGGATCTACAGCCGATGCTCAGGAACGTCTCGCTGTTTGCTCAACTCGGCGACGAGACCCTCGCCGGCGTTTCGGCGCAGTTGCACCGGAAAACGTTCCGCAAAGGCACCATCATCTTCCACAAAGACCAGGCCGGCGACGCGCTGTACATCGTGGAGTCAGGCCGGGTCCGTATCTTCCTACCGACCCAGGGAGGCGAGGAACTTACCGTGGACGTCGCGGGCCCCGGTGACGTATTTGGGGAACTGGCCCTGCTCGACGGCCGCCCGCGCTCGGCGAGCGCGGGCACGCTGGAGGACACGGTTACCTTCACGATCAGCAGGGACGAGTTTCAGAAGTACCTGGAGCGGGCTCCCCAGCTGGCGGCGGCCCTGGTGGAATTGCTCAGTAACCGCCTGCGCCACGTCACCGAATATGCGGAGAGTCTCGCATTTCTCGATGTGCACGCACGGCTGGCAAGAACGTTGCTAGAAATGTCAGCGCGCTACGGCGTCCATAAGGACGGCATCGAGATCGATTTCGACCTGACCCAGGCCGAACTGGCCACGATGGTCGGAGCCACGCGCGAGCGGGTCAACCGCGCGCTGGCCGCGTTCCGCGCTCAGGGCTTGATCGAATTGCGGGGCAGGAAGATTGCGCTGCTGGACACCGACCGCCTCCGCCAGCGCGTTTACTAACAGCAGGAACCAAGGGACCACGGGACCAGGGGACCAGTAAATGATGCCCAGACGTTTGCCTGGTTCCCTGGTTCCTTGGTCCCTTGGTCGAAGAGAGAGGCGTCGGTAGGAGTGTGACCTCCACCACAGACCTTAACGCAGTGGTTCCGGGAGTGAATTGACTGACACCCGCAAGGCCACTATCATAGGCAATCGTGGAGACTTCTTTGAAACTGAACTGGCGCAAAATCGGCCGCAGCGCCTGGGAGTTCTTCAAAACCCTGATTATTGCGTTCATCCTGGCGCAATTGATCATGGTCTCCGTGGCCCAGGCGTTCCAGGTGGAGCAATACTCGATGGAACCGACCCTGCTCCCGCGGGACCGGGTGTTGGTCGATAAGTTCTTCTACCGGCTGCGGCAACCGCGGCATGGGGACGTTATCGTCCTCCGCTATCCGCTCAACACCCAGCGGAACTACATCAAACGCATTGTCGGGCTGCCGGGAGATGTCCTACTGATCAAGGATGGGAAGCTGAACGTCAACGGGCAGCAAACGAACGAACCCTACATCAATGGTACACCACAAGGCAATTATGGGCCGTTCATGGTCCCGGATGATTCAGTGTTCGTGATGGGGGACAACCGCAACAACAGCGAGGACAGCCGCGCCTTTGGAGCGCTCAAGAAAGAGTTCATTGTGGGGCAGGCGTTGCTGATCTATTGGCCGTTAACTCGCGTCCGAGTGCTAGCTTCCCGCTTCGCTGATAACCGTCAATAAGTACTCTGCCCCCCGATAGACCGTTACCCTCTCCACGAAGCCTTGCGAACATTCAGGTGTTCCCCCTTCCTTAACTGCGTCATTTTCTCGATTGTTTCCTTGAGGGCAGACGCATACGCTTTGTGACAAAAGTTTTGTTCTCCTAGACTGGTGGATCGTCCCGGGGGGATGTTAAACGTGCGTATTGGCCATCTCGTGTTGCGATTCCTCGGGTTGGTGCTCCTTGCCCCTGTCATGCTCACGCTAGCACCGACCACGTACGCGTACCATCAAGCGACGAATGTCACTTGGCCCAACGGTTCTTTTCTGTGGTTATCCAACCGAAGGTATCACAACAGTCAGTCATTAGATCGACCTGTATCCGTGGTATCCGGCAAATGCGACGTCTTCGGACTCTGGGAACAAGGCGCGATTGCTAACGCGAGGGCTGAGACCGCCAGCACACTCGAGGTTGGCGACATGACGCCTGGCTACACACTCGTTAAGGATAATTGCAGTGGAGTACCGACTGATGCGGATGACATCCTGCTCAACTACATGGACCCGGCCAGCTGGAATAGGGCGTATCCCTGTGATCCCAATGATCCCACCAAGACCTGCTTGTGTGATCCAGCCCTTCCATCTCCTGGCAACTGTGGGCAACCTAATGGAGGCATTACCCTTCATAGCCCCGACCCCGTAATGCTCAGTGGTTGGTGTGGACGGATGGGTACCTACAGCCCATGCGGCGACCACGTTGTCCAGATCGACTTAAACATGTACAAGATTTGCGGGCAGACGGACCCCTGTGATCTGACGAAGATCTGCGGAGGTCCAAATCCCGCTTGCGTCGTTCCAAGCGATGGCAGGTACGATCTCGTCAGATTGCTTATGCACGAAATGGGCCATGCGACCGGACTTGCTGAGCACTGCACGGACGCTTTCGGCAGTCCAGATGATTCAATAATGAATAACGGCGCTTCTATCCCCAACAGCAATCCCCCTCAGGACTGCAATGGGAAAAAGTGGACCGAAACTGGACAGTGGTATTCGACTGACAGAGTCGGTCTATTCAATGCCTACCATCCTGCTTATGGGGAATCGACCGAGAGTTGGAACGCTGCGCGGGTCATCAGTGACGGCACCGACTTGGGGATTTACAATCTGACAGATCCTGCGATCGATGTCAGTTTCGCCGGACGCATGTTTATCGGGTTCCGGAACGACAAAGTATACAATGAGCAGTGGGAGATGGCTTGGTCGGACGACGGCGTTACGTGGCATCGCGAAACACACGGTGGGTTTGTCCAAACAGTGAATCCTGTGGCTGGGATGCTCGCCCACTTGGGCGGGCTGAGCATTTACGCAGTCTTTTGTTGCAATGGTTATCCCGGTTACCCGAGCAACACATACCAGATTTATCGGCAGACGTGGAATGGAGTCTGGCAGGCGCCGGTGTTGGAGTATAGTGCCGGGACGTCGATCGTCCGTTGTTGCGAAGGCGATTACCCGCGTGTCGCGCACAGCCGAGGCAACTCGCAATACGCTATCGCGTGGACCCGCACGGTTTCTGGCGCCCCCCTGGCTGAATTTTCGTTTATCGATGAGGCGACCGGTTCGTTTACGGGCGGGGTGGAGGCGATAGACGCGTTCGTCGTTAAAGCGCTCGTCTTGGACGACACCGGCAATCCCAAAGTGACCTACCGCGTCTCCGGCACGGGTACGTCAGGAATTGGCGGACGACGTACGCGCGCGAATGGCGTCTGGCAGCCAGAAGAACAGTTTGTCATCGATGGGATGACCGACCCAGATGCTGTCTTTCTGGTTGATGGGGAAGGCGGGTACCACTGGAGCGCTTCGAATTCTACTCACGGGGACTATCACGCACTCCAGGGAGGGAATCTTACATTCAATTACATAAAGCGCTTGAATGGCGCATACTTCCAGTCTGCTGTAGACTTCGGGGCTCTACAGAACCCTATTACGGGGAATTACACTCTCCACGGATTGGCGCAGCGAGTTTTCGCAAAGCAGGCGTATTCCGTCGGGGTCGTCTGGACCACAACGGGCACGGCTAGCGATCTCTGGTTCATCAAGAGAAGAGTAGAGGGCTATTAGACCAAAACGGATCAGGGAGTGGGAACGATGCGCGGACGAAAATTGGACGTCCTAAAAGTGGTCGCAGTAATCACGGTCGCCGCTGGCGTTATGCTTAGTACTCTGGGCTCGGCAACTGCTCTCCAAGGGACCGTTTGTGGGGATTACAGTCTGCCTAAAGGGGCGCAAGTCCATCAGCTTGGGACCGCTCTTGATGCTAACGGGAGCAAGATCATATGGATAGAATACCAGGCCCCTGGTGCGGGCGGGAAACTTACGATTCCGTTCGACACGATAGCCGTCACCTGTGCGGATCCTCTAATCCGCGGTATCGTTGCACATGTCCAAGAATCCTCCCGTGAAATGATTCAAGCATCGTGCAAGTTCGTGGGAGACCTGCTGGCGGGAAGGGTGGAGTTACCTCCAGGCAAAGCCGCTGATTATGACCGTAAGTATGCTGAGGAATGGTATCGTACGACGTGCCTTGGTACCAAGTAGGGCAGATTGCAGCGAGCCGAGAGAGGCGGCGGGAGATTTCCCATCGCCTCTCTCGCTTCTGAATTCTTACACTTGTACCGCCGCTCGGGCCGCTCGGATAGTTGGTCCACGGAGCTGTTCCGGAGAGTGTGCTACGGGATTCCCACTTTCGTCTCCAGCGTGCTCCTCGACGCGCTGGCGCGGCTCCGCCGCCACCCTGTAAGGCCGTGCACCCCTCGTCGTCACCCTTCGCCCAGGCGAATCCGATGCCGCCGGCTCCGGCCAGGTGTCCCTGCGGCACACGAGACGGCTGACGTACCGTTGCTTCCTTCCGGATCTGGCGGGGTTGGTCAGATCTCGTTGCGCAGGACCCAGCC
>VBAI01000034.1 GCA_005882295.1 Candidatus Segetimicrobium genomatis
CTCGCGGTACCCGATGAGTTCTCCATCCACGAAAATCTGGCCGTGGTCATACTCTTCCAGGAGGTTGATGCATCGCAACAGCGTGGTCTTGCCGGACCCGCTTGCGCCGATCAGGGCCACCACCTCGCCGCGTCTCACCGTCAGGTCGATCCCGCGCAGCACCTCCAGCGTGCCGAATCGCTTGTGCACGCCCGCGGCCTGCAAAATAGGCGTGTCCACCCGTCTCGTCCTCAATAGCTCAGAAACGCGTAGCGCCGTTCGACGAGCGCACCAAGTCGTGAGATGCCGTAATTGACAACGAAGTACATGAGGCCCGCCAGGGTGTAGGTGGGGATGACGATGAACGTCCTCCCCACCACCTGCTGTGTGGCCAGGAGCAGTTCCACCACGCCGATCAGCGAGACCAGCGAGGACCCCTTGACGAGTTCGACCGCTGTATTCACCCAGGGAGGAAGGATCCGCCGCACCGCCTGGGGCAGGATGACCCACCGGAGACGCTCCCAGAATTGTAGTCCGATCGCCTTCGCCGCATCCCCTTGCGTGCGGGGAATGGACGCGATGCCGCCACGCACCACCTCAGTCATGTGTGCACCCGCGAAGACGCTCAACGCGACCACGCCGGCGCCGAACGCCCCGATCTGAATTCCTACAATCGGGAGCCCATAGAAGACCGCAAAGAGCAGAACGAGGACCGGAATGCCTCTGAGCGTATCCACGTACACGCGCACGGCCGCCCACAGAGGTTTCGGCCCGTACTCCAGGCTCAGCCCGCCGAGGTAGCCGATCGTTGATCCCAGCACGATGACCACCGCAGAGAGTTCGAGCGTCACCGCCAGCCCCCGCAGGAGGGCGGGGAAGGCGATCCACAGCTCATGCCACACGCGTGTCCCTCCCTTGCATTACCGGATCACGGCATAGCGCCGTTCGACCCGGCGGAGGCCGAGAGCAATCGCGTATCCGGTTACGAGATACATGGCGGCCACCACGGTCCAGGTCTCCACAACCCGAAAGGTGTTGACGTTGATCCACACCGCGCCGTACGTCAGCTCGGGGACCGCGATCGCCGAGGCCAGCGCCGTGTCTTTGAATAGCGAGATGAAAGTGTTGCTTAGCGAGGGCAACACGATGCGGAACATCACGGGCAAGACCACGTGCCGGACATTCTGCAGCCGCGTCAGCCCGATCGCCTTCCCCGCCTCGATGTAGCCCGTCGGAATGGAGCCGATGCCTGCGCGAAACACCTCTGTCAGGAACGCCCCGCTGTAGATGGCCAGCGCCATGACGAACGAGCTCACGTTGTTCAAGAAGCTGATACCTACCTTCGGGAGCCCGAAATACGCAAAATAGATAAGAAGGAGGAGCGGGACGTTGCGGATGAACTCCACGTACGCCGCAAACACAGCGCGGAGGACGCGGGACCGGGAGGTGCGGGCGAATGCACCTCCCAGCCCGATGAGACTGCCGATGAAGAGCGCGACCACGGCCAGCTCCAGCCCGAGGAACAACCCGCCGTACAGGCGGTGGATGTGTCGCCAGACGACGTCCCAGTGAAAATAGTAGCGGACCTGGAGAGCCGTCATGTGGTGTCTTCCCAGCGCCTAGAATCGATATGCGTACTCGACAGGGAACCCCACGCTCGGCTCTTTCAGGGTGATCCCAAACCACTTCTTGAAAGAATCCCGGTAGCTGGCAAACTCCACGGCGGTCATCGCTTCGTGGAGGACGGTGTTGAGGTAGTTGAGCCAGACGGGATCCCCCGGCTTGACAGCGGCCGCGTAGGTCTGCGGGTACCAGCCGAACCCGGAGTCCTTATACTTGTCGGGGAACCGGACAACGAGCCAGCGCACCGTGGACTGATCGACGGCGGCCGCGTCCACGCGATTGGAATCCAGCGCCTGGATGACTGTGGCCTGACTGTCGAGTTGGAGGACCTGGCTCCTCGGCAGCGCGACGTGCACGAAATCCTCGGCGCCCACGTTTTGCAGCACCGAGACCCTGATGCGGTTGCCGCCGGACATCAGATCGTTATAGTCCTTGTATCGACTCGCCTTCAGCATGAGCAGAGCCACCCCCTCGCGGTAGTAGGGGATGGTGAACTCGACCTGCTGGGCCCGGAGCGCGGTCACGGTCATGAACTGGAAGACCACGTCGATTTTGTTCGTGACAAGGTTTGGGATCCGAGCGTCCGGAGCTTCACGCACGAACTGCACCTTGGTGGGATCTTCGAACAAGCCCTTGGCGACCAGCCGGGCCAGGTCGATGTCCATGCCGATCAGGTTGCCCTGTTCATCCTCGAAATGCCAGGGCGGGTTGGTGCTGCCTGTGCCGACGATCAGCATCTTGCGGTTGAGCACCTCTTGGAGCTTGCCCTGGCCAGCGGGTTGTGCGAAGGCTTTCTGCGACAGGAGACTTGGCAGAAGTGTGGAGGCGGCCACGGCGCCCACTGAGAGCCTGACCAAGTCCCGACGCGAGATGCTTTCTGTTGGCGTTCCATGCTCAAACCCCATGTGTTGACCCCCCTCTCACCTTGGCTACCGAGTATCTGTTCCGTTGTGCGCGATGCTATCCGGGTCTCTCATCTCCTTTCTTCGTCCCGGCGTGCCGGCCGCGCGACGTGTCCGGCCAGCGCATGATGCCCTCCGCCCACACGTCGGCCATGCTGGGCGGCGTGATCGGGCGGCCGGGCCCCGGGGCGGTCCCCACCACGTCCGCAATCCGCGCGCAGACCTGTTCCATCTCCTCGTCTGAGAGGTTGCAGGGATCCAGAAGGATGTAGTCCCGGTCCACGTGGTGATCCCTGACCACAATGGCAGGATCTCCCTCTCCAAGGCGCCGGGCAAGTTGAAACGCCGTCACTCCCGCCTGTTCAGGCACGACATTGACCTTCACTCTGTTGATGGGGTTGCCAGTTGGGTCTGGTTCGAGGGTAACCTGTAGTCCGGAAAGACCGCGCAGGCGTCCAACGGCCAGATCCACGCGCCGCGTCTCCTCGCGCTGGATGGCGGCGTGGTCCAGGGTGTGCCATCGGGTGAGGGCGGCGATGAGGCCGACAATGCCTTCTTTCCCGACCTTCATCGCGCGGCCGATCCCGCGTTCCTGAAGGTAACACGCGCGTACCAGGTCCCGGCGTCCGGCGATGACCCCTGCGGTGAGGCCGCCGAGGAACTTGTGTGCGCTGTAGAGGACGAGATCCGCTCCCTGGCTGAGGAAGCCGCGCAAGTTGTACTCCGAGGCGGCATCGACGATGACCGGTACTCCGGCGTCATGGCAGGTGGCGCAGAACGTGCTGAGATCGATCAGCCCGCTCTGCACCGTGTGGTGGGAGACCACGTACACGGCGGCGGCGGTTTGCGGACCTATCGCTCCACGCAGCTGGTAAGCGCCGCAACTGGTCGCATTTCCCACCTCCAGCACCCGGGCGCCTGAGAGCGCGATCATTTGCGAGACGCTGGCCCCGAAATTGACGTTATGCCCTTTCTGCAGAAGCACTTCATTCTTCATGCCCCGGGTATCGGGCAGCTGCTCGATGCGGGCCATCTCGATGCCGGTCATGCAGGCCGCGACCCCCAGCGTGATGCCCGCGGCCACGCAGGCCGTGACGCATCCCGCCTCCGCGCCAGTGGCGTCGGCGATTGACCGGGAGGCAGCCGCCTGCAGCTCCGTCATCACCACGAAATGCGGGAGGATCGAAGCGGCTGCGGCGATGACCTCCGGACTGACTGCGCTTGCGCCGAGGGCCGTCATCGTCCCCGACGCGTTGATGACCTTGCGAAGCCCCAGGCTCGACAATGGCTCTGCCATATGGGTCACCTCACGGCACCTCGTGCGTCCACGGGCCACACGACGTCGACCCGGCCGCCGCGGACGCCGTACACTTCGTTGTGCAGATTGGAGACGACGCAGGCGTGATTCGGGACGATGCTGACGCGTTCGCCGATGTTCGGCGCGCGCCGGCAGAGGCTCAGATCGACGTGCCCATGTTCCTCACTCAGGGCGGCGAGGACGGCATCAGGATACTCGACAATCAAACCATGGCCGGCGACTCCCTGTCCCAGATCCGCTGCAAGGGTCTTGGATCCCGCGTCGAGGATCGCCCGGTCGGGGGTGGGGCGACTCACGACCGTGGCCATGATCCGCATCGCACAATCGCTGAGCGTGGCCGCCCCTGCCGCGACGGTGTTGCGGTCGTTGTAGACGTACGTGCCGGCCCGGTGCTCCGTGAAGCCGGGGATCTCGTGCACCGTCCACACCCCGGGGGTCCCACCGCCGCTCACCACGTCCACCAGGATTCCTTTGGTTTTCAGGAGATGAATCGTCTCACCCATGAACGCGCCTGACGCTGGCGCCGTCGGGTAGGTCATGAGTCCCCGAAGGATCAGGCCGGGAAGACGGGTGATCGCCTGGGCCAACTCGACGGCCTCGGCAGGAGTCTGTACGCCGCACCGCCTGCCGCCGGTATCGCATTCGATCAGCACGGGCAGCATAAGTCCGGCGCGGCGCATGGCCTGGGACAACTCAGCCGCGATGTCCGCGTGATCGACCGTCACGGTCAGGGAGATCCTATCGGCCAGGGCGACCAGTCTCTCCAGCTTGGCCTCTCCCAGGACGTTGTAAGTGAGGAGGATGTCGTCCAGCCCGCCTTCGGCCATGACCTCAGCCTCGCCGAGCTTCTGACAGGTGATGCCCGCGGCGCCCGCGGCCACCTGCATGCGCGCGATAGAGGGGATCTTATGAGTTTTGACATGCGGCCGGTTCCGCAGGCCGTGCAGGCTAAGGTAGCTTTGCAGCCGCGCGATGTTCTGGTCCATCACGTCGAGGTCGATCGTCACGACTGGCGTATCAATCAGCTCCAGCGTCGTCCCAGCCTGCGCGGCGAGCACTGCGGCCATTCGCTATCCTCCCCAGACCTGGCGGAAGATCCTCAAGAAATTGCCTCCGAGAATCTTGCGGATGGCATCGTCTGAATACCCGCGGGCGACCAGGCCCCGGGTCACGTTGGGAATCTTCGCGAACCCATCGATGCCCGCCGGATAGACCCACGGCGGTTTGGGGTAGACGTCTTCCTTGTACTTGAAGTACTTGTAGTCTTCCTCCGTTTCCCTGGAGAAGTCGAACCCTAGCCCCACATGGTCATCACCGACGACCCGCACCATGTACTCGATGTGATCAAGGAGGTGTTCCACGGTGGGCGCCTGGTGGCGGGCCACAAACGCCGGAAAGGCGTTGACGCCGATCACGCCCCCGCGCGCTGCCGCGGCGCGCATCTGGTCATCCGTGAGGTTGCGTGCGCTGTCGCAGACGGCCCGGGCATTCGAATGGCTGAAGATAACGGGCGCGGCGGAGGCTTCGATCGCCTCCATGCTGGTCCGGTACCCCACGTGGGACAGATCGACGGCGACGCCGAGTCGATTCATCTCGGCGATGACCCGCACCCCCAAATCGCTGAGGCCGGCGTCGGTCCGCTCCGTGCATCCGTCGCCCAGCGGGTTCCGCTCATTGTAGGTCAGTTGAATCACCCGGACGCCGAGGCGGTAGAAAGCCTCCACGAGGTTGGCGTTGTAATCCAGCGGGGTCCCACCCTGGAACTGCAGGACCACCGCCACCTTGCCCGCGCGTTTGGCCGCCTCGATGTCTGCTGCGGTGGTGGCGAGGCAAAGATCACCGCACCGCTCGCGGAGTGTGGGGAACCAGGCGGCGATCGCGTGCAGGGTTTCCCGGGATCCCTCGATGGACGCCACGGTGCCCACGGCGCAGGTGACGCCCCCCCGCCGCAGCTCGGGCAGCTGCTGGTCGATATCCTTCGGGTTCACCAGCGGGCAGGCGGCATCGATGACGTACGCCCCGCCGTGCACCCGTTCCGCGCGCCCGGTGTCCTCCGCGCTGCGCTGCGGCATCCCCCGTGGCCCCACTCGATCACCTCTCGCCGATGGTGTGCTCGTAGAGTCGGAGGAAATTCCCGCCCAGGATGGACCGGATCGCATCATCATCGTAGCCGCGCCGGATCAGCCCCTCGGTGAGGTTGGGCAGGTCTGCCGCGCACGCCAGGCCCTCGACGCCCGGCGGCCAGGGCGGGTTCACCTCCGGCTTGAAGCCCAGCGGCGCGAGCCACGCGTAGTACTCCTCTCGCGTCGCGGTCTCAAAACTCACGCCCCGATCGGTCCCGATGCCCACGTGCTCGACGCCGATGCCATCGACGATGTGGTCGATGTGGTCCAAGACGTCGTCCAGGGTCGCCTGCGATTTGTTCGTGAGGAACGACGGGACCGCCACCACGCCTACGACCCCGCCGGTGGCCGCGACCGCCCGCAGCTCGTCGTCGCGCTTGTTCCGCGGAATATCGCGCCGCGCCCGCGCCGCCGTGTGGGTACACGCGACCGGCCGGGTCGACACCGCCGCCGCGTCGAGCGTGGTCTGGCGCCCGCAGTGGCTCAGGTCGATGAGTATGCCCAGCTCGTTCAGCCGTCTGACCACCGCCGCGCCGAAATCGCTCAGGCCCGCATTGGTCCGCTCCGTGCATCCGTCGCCGATCAGATTTCGGGTGTTGTAGGTCAACTGCACCTGCCGCACGCCAAAGCCGTGCAGCAGGTCCAGCACGGAGAGATCCCGGCCGAGGATTGAGGCGTCCTGCACGTTGAGCACAATGGCCAGCCTGCCGTCTGCTTTGGCGGCACGGATGTCCTCCGCGCACGTCGCGAGGCGGAGCCGCTGGCGATAGCGCGCCAGGTGGCCGTGCCAGCGGGCAAGATCGGCCAA
This sequence comes from Candidatus Segetimicrobium genomatis, assembly GCA_005882295.1. Classification (GTDB taxonomy): domain Bacteria; phylum Sysuimicrobiota; class Sysuimicrobiia; order Sysuimicrobiales; family Kaftiobacteriaceae; genus Telluricultor. Next base: position 6,754 of record VBAI01000034.1, read on the forward strand.
CACGTTCTCATAGCTCAGCAGGGCCCCCGGGCCCCAACACCCGGCGGTGTAGCTGAGCGCCGTCAGCCCGGAGCGCTGCGCGTCCGCAAATGACTGGTCCGGAGTGACGCGGTCGAAGGGGACCTGGCCGAGGGCCAGTTCGCCGTTGGCGTCGATGACGATTGCTGAGGCGTGCACCGTGCGTGCATGCGCGCGAATTTCCTGATCGGTCTTGAGGTGGGCAGCCTGCGGCGTTGCCGGCCGGCGATGCTGCGTCATGCTAGGCTCGCTTGAGCAACGGGTCGAGCGCGTCGCGAAGGCCATCGCCGAGAAAGTTGAACGCCAGCAGCGTCAGGCTCACGGCGATCGCGGGAGCCAGGATCACATGAGGGTAGGACTGCACGGCCTGCACCCCCTCGGAGATCATCAGTCCCCAGCTGGGCATCGGCGGATCGACACCCAACCCGATGAAACTGAGGGAGGCTTCCAGCAGGATCGCGTTTGGCACGCCAAGCGTCGCGGCCACCAGAATGGGCCCGAGGGTGTTCGGCAGCAGGTGGGCCCGGATCACGTGCCCGGAGCCCGCTCCCAGCGCCCGCGCCGCCTCGACGTATTCCCGCTCCCGCAGCGAGAGGACCTGCCCGCGGACCAGCCGGCAGGTGGTCAACCAGCTGGTCAGTCCCAGGGCGATGAACACCCCCAGCAGTCCCCCGAGGGCTTTGTTCATCCCGGCGAACGGCGCGAGCCATCCCAGGGTGCTGCCCCCCAACTGGGCTTTCAGGTAACTCATCACGATAATGATTAAGAGGAGGTCGGGGAACGCATAGAGCGCGTCCACGACCCGCATGATGAGCGAATCCACCCAGCCGCCCGAGTACCCGGCCACCAGCCCCAATGCCGTGCCGATCGAGATGATGATACATTCCGCCACCAGCCCAACGGTCAGCGAGATCCGCGCGCCGATCAGGAGCCGGCTCAATAGGTCCCGCCCCAGGTGGTCCGTGCCCAGCCAGTGCGCCGCGCTCGGCGAGGCATAGAGCGCGAGCAAGTCCTGCTTCTCATGGGAATACGGCAGGAACACCGGCGCCACCACCGCCAAGAGGGCCAGGAAGGACAGGAAGCTCAGGCTGGCCATGGCCAGCGGGTTGCGCACCAGGCGCCGCCAGGCGTCGGTCCAAAAGCCCCGCGAGACGGAGGATCGGCGGCCGGGGGGCGAGACGATCTGCGGCTGTGGGCGCGCGCGCGATTCGCCGCTGATCCGTTCACTCATAGCGGATCCGGGGGTCCAGCAGCGCGTAGCTGAGGTCAACGATGAGGTTTACCACCATGACGATGATGGCCAAGAGCAAGGTCGTGCCCATGATGACGGGGTAGTCCCGGGCGGAAATCGACAGCACGAGGTACCGCCCAAGCCCGGGCACCCCCGTGACCGACTCCACGTAGAACGAGCCCGTGACCACAAACGCGAGGTACACGCCGGCGATCGTCACCACCGGAATGAGCGCGTTCTTCGCAGCGTGCCGGACGACGATCGCCAGTTCCCGCAAGCCCTTCGCCTTCGCCGTGCGGACATAGTCGGCGCGGATGACATCCAGCATGCTGGAGCGCGCATACCTGGCCACCGCGGCCAGCGGCCACAACGCCAGCGCGAACACCGGGATGAGGGCCTGGCGGCTGAGGAGCCCCGCCCAGCCGGACGTAGGCACCCAGCGGAGGTAGACGCCAAACACCACGATCAGAACCGTCGCCACCACGAACGACGGGGTCGAGATCCCGATCACCGCCAGGAACATCAGTCCGCGGTCCACGCGCGTATCCTGCCGGACCGCGGCAAGAAATCCCAGCGGCACGCCGCACCCGATCGCCACCGCCATCGCCGCCAGCCCCAGCCGCAATGAGATGGGGAAGAAGTCTGCGATGATCTCGTTGACCGTCCGGCCCCGCTGCCGGTACGACGGTCCGAGATCGCCATGCAGCGCGCCGGCCAGGTAATCCACATATTGTTTCCACAGCGGGTCGGTGAGATGGTACTTCTTCATCAAGTTCGCTTTGACTTCGGGAAACACGGGGCGGGTCCCGGTCTCGTCCCACGGTCCACCGGGGGTCGCGCGCATCAGGAAAAACACAATCGTATAAATCAACAGCAACGTGGGGATCAACGCCAGCAACCGCCGCAGCACGTACCCGCGCATCAGGCAGGCCTCGGCCGGACGCCGTTGATGGAAGGGCGGATCAGAAGGGACCCGCGGGCTGAGTTCCCTGCGTCCGGGGCCACCCAGCCCACCGTCTGTCTAATGCGCCAGGATCACCGCATCGCGGAGCCAGAAGAATCCCAGGATCCGCGTATGCTGGAGATCTTTCAGCCACGGCTTGCGCATCCAGTAGTCAGTGAAATACCACAGCCCGATGGTCGGACTCTCGCGTTCCAGGATCCGGTCGGCCTGGTCATACAGCGCGATGCGTTTGGCCTTGTTGAGCTCGGGAGCGGCGGCCTTGACGAGCTGGAGAAACTGCTCGTGTTGCCAGTGCGAGTTCAACCAGCCATCGACGAAGAAGATATTGTACCAGTTGGTGGGGTCCTCATAGTCCGACCACCAGCCGCCTCGCGTGTACATATCGAAGGGCTGGTTCTTCCGCGCCGACCGCCAGGCGCTGAAGGCCTTGGGCTCCATGATCTCGATCTGGGCCGTGACGCCGAGCGTCTCCTTCCACATCTGCTGGAGGAGTTCCGCCAGGGTGCGGTTCCCGCGGATATCGGGCGCGGTGAGCTTGAAGTCGGGGAACCCTCGGCCCCCGGCATACCCCGCCTCTCCCAACAGCCGCCCCGCATCCGCCGCAGTCATCTGCAGGGCGTGCCCCGGATCATACCCTTGAATTCCCGGGGGGACCAGGACCTTGGTCGGTTTGAACAGACCGCGGCTCAACGCCCGGACGACTTTCTCCCGGTCAATGGCGAGATTGAACGCCTGCCGGACCCTGGCGTCGTTCCAGGGGGCCCGGCCGGTGTCAAACACCAGGAACTGCGACGCCGACAGCAACTCCGCGGTGAGTTCTTTGCTCATCTGGGGGTGGCGCATCACCCGGTCGATGTCGGCGGTCGGGACGCACATCGCGAAGTCGGTCTCGTTCGCTTCGTACGCGCGGAAATCGGCGCCGCATAGTTCCCCCGCGGGCGCGATGCGGAAGATCACTTTCTGGAGTGTCGGTCTCTTGCCCCAGTAGCTCTCGTTGCGCACCAGGACCATTTCCTGGTCGTGTTTCCAGCTCTGCATCGTGAAGACGCCGTTACCGACGATGTTGCCGGCCTCCGTCCACTTGTCCCCATACTTCTCGACGACATGGCGCGGCACAGGGTAGAGATAGGTCAGCCCGGCCACCGCCCGAAAATATGGCGCCGGCTCAGCCATCGTCACCTGGAGGGTGTAGGCGTCGAGCGCCTTAATCCCAATCTGGCTGGAGTCCTTGAGCTTCCCACTGATGTAGTCGTCAGCGCCTTTGATCGCGACGTAGAACGATGCCACGTCTGATGCCAGCTTGGGATCCATGGCCCGTTTCCAGGACCACTCATAGTCGGAGGCGGTGACGGGCTTCCCGTCGGACCACCGCGCGGCGGGGTTGAGACGGAAGGTCCAGGTCAGCCCGTCCTTGGAAATCTCCATGCTTTTCGCGCCCAACCAGCGGACGTTGCCGTCATCCAGGATCTTGTACAGGCCTTCAAAGACCTGATCGACGTACCAGATGGAGTGGTCCCCGGCGAGGTTCGGATCCATGCTGGTGGGTTCGCGGATCACCATCCGCAGCGTCTGGTCGCTGGCCAGGTTCACCTGACTGACGGGGCGGGGTGTTGCGAAGACCGGAATCACGAGCGCCACCACCACACCCACCACCATGAATCCCACGCTCGTGCTGCGCCAGCTCATCCTCTTCCCTCCTGGTCGGCAAAAATGTGGCTTGTGTAGTTCTGATCGGTCACAACAATCTCCTGCCATATCCCTACGGACCCAACCGCCGGACCATGGACCGCAGCTGCTGCGCGAGCCGCTGGGCGTGGGGGCGGAAGAGATTGTACCGGTACTCGGTGATCACCGACCCCTGATATCCGCGGAGCGCGGCGAACGTCTGGTCATACGGGATCGCGCCCCAGCCCACCGGGAGGTGCAGGTCCCCCCGGCCCACGGGGAAGATGTCCCGGGACCGCTGCGTGCGGTAGAGCGTAAAGTTCTCCAGCCGCAGGGGATCGTACCGGCCGAAGTTGTCGGTGACATGCAGGTGGATCAGGAGCGGGCCGGCCGCCCGCACGGCCTCCAGGTAGTCGAACCCGAAGTAGCGCGCCGCCAGGAAGGCGTGCCCGACGTCGAAGGTCAGCCCGACGTTGGGGCGGTCCACCCGGCGCACGAACTCCAGCACCGGGGCCAGCCGCTCCACCTCGATGTTCTCGACCCCGATGCGCAACCGCTGGTCCTGCGCGCGGTCCGCCAGCCGGCGCGTGGCGTCCAGGAAGGCGGCCTCCACCGCCGGGTCGGCACTCTGTTGCTCGAAGTGCAGGACGAGGACCTCCGCGTGGATCAGGCGGCAGAACTCGACCACCGACTCGGCCATCTGCACCTGCAGCTCGTGATCGCGGAGATCCCGCAGGTCCAGGGCGGCCGGGCTGTGTACGGAGTAGCGAAATCCGTGGCGCTCCAGCACCGGCACCACGTCATTGACCAGCGGGGAATGCAGCCGCCCGCAGAAGATGAGGTCGAACGCATCAGGCGAGATCTCCACGGCGTCATAGCCGAGGTCGTGGAAGAACGTGAGTTCGCCATGCAGATCAGTGGTATGGCTGACGGCGATGCCGACCGGGTTGGACATGGTGATGGAATATTGGTCCTGCGCCGGAGGGAAACCTTTCGAAAGATGGGATGCCAGGGAGGAGGGGCCAGGCAAAGGGCGAAAACCACTCCGCCAATACCAGTGCGCCCATGCGGGCGAGAAAAATAGAGTAGCTTCAAACTCTGTGCGGATCCTCAAGGGGGAGAGCGCGTATGAGGAATTGCTTTCGTATCCCTAAGCGGACCACCGCGTTCCTGGCGGTGGTCGTTGTGTCTGTCCTCGGCCTGTACGGTATTCCGGCCCGCGGGCAGATGGCGGGCGTCACGCTCTACATCAGTGGCGACACGAACATCCAGGAGATGTTCGACAAGGACTTGCTCCCGCTGTTCGAGCGGGAGACCAGCGTCAAGACCAAGATGGTTTTTCTGGAGCACGGTCAGGGCGCCGAATCGATCCTGACCAAGATCATCGCCGCCAAGCGCACCGGGCAGCAGACCGACGTCGACTTGTACGAGACCCAGCCCACGTTCATCGCCCAGGGATCGTCTGAGGGCATCTGGACGCGGATCACCAAAGACAACATGGCGAACGCCGCGAAGGTCGATCCCAACCGGCCCGAGGTGCTCGTCTCGAACGGCTTCGGCATCCCATACCGCGGGTCGTCCGTGGTGCTGGCGTACAACTCGAAGTACGTGAAGACGCCTCCGCGCACGTATGACGAGATCCTGGCGTGGATCAAGCAGAACCCCGGGAAGTTCACCTATTGCGATCCGCAGACCTGTGGGTCCGGCGCCGCCTTCCTCTATGTGGCGCTGTACAAGTATGGAAAGGCTGAGGACTTCTCCGGGCTGACCTACGACCAGGCCAGGGAGTCGGCCTGGGAGCCCGCGCTGCAGCTGTTGCGCTCGCTCAAGTCTAACATTTACAACAACGGCTTCTATCCCAACGGGAACGTGGCCGTGCTGCAGCTGCTCGGACGGGAGAACATCTACATGGCTCCGGTGTGGTCCGATCAGGGGATGAGCTACCTGGACCAGGGCCTCCTGCCCAAGGACATCAAGCTCGTCCAGGTGTCTCCGCCATTCACCGGCGGCGACTCGGCGATTGCCATTCCGGTGCACGCCGAGCACCAGGCCTCCGGCCTGATGTTCCTCAACTGGCTGCTCACGTCCAAGGCCCAAACGATCGTGGTGAACAAGCTGGCGGGCTATCCGGGCATTGACTGGAAGTACATGCCCAAGGACGTGCGGGACAAGTTCGCGGGGATCGCCCAGAACTTCAGCCCGTTGCCGAACGCGAAGTACCAGGCGGACGCCAAGCGCCTCTGGCAGGAGAAGGTGGCCGGCTCCGGACAGTGAGGTCATCGAGTCGGGAGGGAGTGACCGGTCTCGCGCTGGTCCTCCCTCCCTTTTTCCTCCTCGTCTTTTTCATTCTGGTTCCCGCCGCCGAGGCGGTCCTGGACACGCTGCGCGTGGAGCGCGGCGGCCAGATCGTGTACTCCCTGGTCCGCTACGCGGAGATGCTGCGCACCATCTCTCTGCGGCGCAGCGTGGTGTTTACCATTCTGGTGACGCTGGCGTCGGTGGGGGTCACCTTCGCCCTGGCCTACGCCCTGGCGTTGTACCTACGGTTTAGCAAGGGGTGGGTCAGCACGCTGCTCGGCGCGTTGTTTATCATTCCGCTCTTCATCCCCACTGTCATCGCCTCATTCGCCATGGTGACCTTCCTGGAACACCACGGCTACGTGGCCACGCTGCTGCACACCATCGGGGTGGAGGACACGCCATCGCTGGTGTTCAACGCGACCGGCATCGTCCTCACGGAGGTGTGGGCCAGCATCCCCTTTGCCACCCTCGTCCTGCTGGCGGGGCTGCAGGGCATCGATGATGCGCTGATCGACAGCGCGCGCGACGTGGGCGCCGGGGCGCTGCGGACGTTTTTGGCCGTCGTCCTGCCGCTGAACACGGTGGCGACGGTCATCACCATGAGCCTGTTGTTCATCGGCATCCTGGGGAGCTTCACCATTCCGTACCTGGTTGGCGGGAACGCGCCGCAGATGATGAGCGTGGTGATGACCAACTACTTCACGAACTACTTGCGGCCGGATATCTCCGTGGCGCTGGCGGCCCTGAGCTTTGTCATCGCCGCGCTGGCCGGGGCCGCCTACGTCGGCGGCGTCTCGCACCGGGAGCGGGGTGCGGTGTGAGCGCGGTGAGCGCGGCGCTGCGCCAGCGGGCCGGCGGCCTGTTCTGGTTCTGGTCGGTGGGGGCGTTCCGGCGGTCGCTGCCGGTACTCTTCCTCGCCGGGCTGGCGGCGTTCATCCTCGGCCCGCTGCTCAGCCTGATCCTCTGGGCCTTTGCCGGGCGGTGGTTCTATCCCGCGCTGCTGCCCCAGGAGTTCTCCTTGAAATGGTGGGACGTGGTCTTCGGCAATCGCAGCGTGGTGAGCTCGATCAAGTACAGCCTGATGACCGCCCCGACGGTCACGCTGCTCTCCGCGCTGATCTGCCTGCCGGCCGCCTACGCCTTCGCGCGCTTCCAGTTCCCCGGCCGGCGCTTCCTGCTGCTGTCGTTTCTGAGCGCCAACTCATTTCCCAAGATCGGGCTGTACATCAGCATCGCCACGCTCTTCTACCGCCTGCACCTGATGACGACGTTTTGGGGCGTGGTCCTGATCCAGCTGATGGGCACGTTGTTGTTCATGATCTGGATTCCCACCGGAACGTTCCGCGGCATCAACCGCAGCCTGGAAGAAGCGGCGCGGGACGTGGGCGCCAGCAGCGCCCGCACCTTCTTCCAGATCACGCTGCCCATCGCCATGCCCGGCCTGCTGGTGGCCGGGCTGTTCGCCTTCCTGGCGGCGTTCGATGAAGCGCAGGGGACGTTGATCGTGGGGAGCCCCAACTACATCACCATGCCGGTGATGATGTACACCCTGGTGCTGAACTACCCGCAGCCGGTCGGCGCGGTATTCTCGATTCTGCTGACGGTGCCCTCGCTGGTGCTACTGCTTCTGGCGCAGCGGTTGCTGCGTCAGGGCTATCTTGCCGCGGGCTACACCCTCTGAGGCTGCCCATGGCCGGCCTGCAGCTTACTAACCTCACCAAGCGCTTCGGGACGACGGCGGCGGTCTACGACTTCTCGCTGGATGTCCATGACGGTGAGCTGATGTGCCTGCTGGGGCCGTCGGGATGCGGGAAGACGACGACGCTGCGGATGATCGGCGGCTTCATCACACCTGACGGCGGCGATATCCTGATTGAGGGGCACAGTGTGCTGGCGTTGCCGCCGGAGCGGCGCCCCACGGCGATGGTGTTTCAGCGGTTCAATCTCTGGCCGCATATGACCGTGACGGACAACATCGCCTTCGGTCTGCGGCTGCGGCGTCTGCCCGCCGCGGCGATCCACCGGAAGGTAGGCGAGACGCTCGAACTGGTCGGTCTCCCGCATGCAGCAGGCAAATGGCCGCACCAGCTGTCCGGCGGCGAGCAACAGCGCATCGCCGTGGCGCGGGCGCTGGTCCTGGAGCCGAAGATCCTGTTGCTGGACGAACCGTTCAGCAACCTCGACGCGCGGCTGCGCGTGCGGATGCGCGAAGAACTGAAGACGCTGCAACGCCAGGTCGGCATCACGACGGTCTTTGTCACGCACGATCAGGAAGAGGCACTGACGCTCGCCGACCGGATCGCCGTGATGAACAAGGGCGTCATGGAGCAGGTGGACACACCAGGGGTCCTCTATCGCCGGCCGCAGGGGTTGTTCGTGGCCGACTTCATCGGCACCATGAATCTCATCCAGGGCCGGTACCACCGCGATCGAGGTGCGCTCGTCAGCGGCCGGCTGAGCGTTGCCGGGCCGGGCGACTGGCCCGACGGCGCGACGGTGACACTGGCGTTCCGGCCGGAGGATGTGACGGTCGCCGACGGCACCGCGGGCATCCCGGCTCAGGTCCGCCGTGTGGTCAACCTGGGGCATTACCTCGAGGTGACCGTGGACAGCCCCGGCGTGGGGACGATCAAAGTCTTCACGGACGGCCAACAGCCCATGACTGAGGGGCAGCACGTGCACATCCACTTCAGGCGCCTGCTGGTCTACGCCGAGGGCACGAGCCCCGCGGAGATCGACAAGCCCCGCCTCACCCACCTGGACACCGCCGGAGAAGCGGTCGAGCGTTCCTCCAGCGTCTAACGCACCAGGCTTCGCAGATACGTCAGGGCGCGCGGTACGGCTGTCGCTCCAGGCTCCGCACCTTCATACTCGACCGACACGTACCCTTTATATCCCACTTTGCGCAGCACCGCGACCGCGGCGTCCTGATCGACCCTGGCATCGCGTCCATCCTCTAATACCTGGGTGAACTTGGCGTGGACATGCCACGCCAGCCGGGCCGTGCGCTCGATGCTGGCCAGGCCGTCGAGATAGTTCCCGGTATCCAGCAGCAACCCCAGGGCGAGGCTGCCCACGGCTTCCATGATCGCCAGCACATCCGAGCCCGTCTGCACGAACCCGCGGTGATTGTGGTTTTCCATCACCAGTTGCACGCCGAGCAGTTCGGCCTCCCCACAGGCGGCCCGCAGCGCGGCGATCATCGGCGGCCACCGCGCCGCGCGATCGCCTTCGGGCCATCCGGCAAAAGTCCGCAGGAAGCGCGTGCGCAACTGTTTGGAGATGTCCATCCAGGCC
>VBAI01000201.1 GCA_005882295.1 Candidatus Segetimicrobium genomatis
AGGTGCGGGCAAACGCGCCGGCCAGCACCGCTGCATACACAAGCAGAATGAGCACCGCCACAACCGTGCAGAACGCGACCAGCGGCCACCGGAAGTACCAGGGCGTCGCCGGGCGCACCAGCCGCGAGCCGCGCCCCGTGATCGCCGTGTACAGGCGCCGGCTCACCCAGACCCGTTCGAGGATGAACAGACCCGCGGTGGGCAAGAGCAGCAGGCTGACGACCACCGCCGCGCCGGTGAGGTCGGCCAACCCTTCAATGCGATACCACGCCTCTGTCGCCAGTAGCGGGAGATTGCCCGCGATTACGACGGCGTTGCCAAAGTCGGCGAGCACGGAGATCGCGACCAGCAGCATCGCCGCCGCCAACCCAGGCCTGGCGAGCGGGACTGTGACCGTGCGGAACAACCTCCACTCGTCGGCACCCAGTCCACGGGCCGCGTGTTCCAGGGTCGGGTTGATCGCCTCCAGCACCTGCCCGATGATCAGTGCGGCATACGGGAAGAACGCCACCGTTTGAACCAGCCACAGCCCATGCCAGCCGAAGATGTTCACGTCCAGCCCCAGCAGCGTCTTTGTGATCAGCCCCTGCCGCCCAAACATCAGGATATAGGCAAACGCCACCATGAACGCGGGCGAGAACAGCGGCAGAAGGGACAGCGTCTGGAACACCCTCCGCCCCGGGAGATCCTCGCGGGTAGTCGCGTACGCGTACAGAAACCCGACCACCGTCGCGGAGCCGGTGGAGAGCAGCATCATCATCAGGCTGTTGCGCATGGCCGCGATCCAGCGCGCGTTGTGGGGTACCGCCAGGTAATCCACCAGCGCCGGATAGCTGATTACGCGCAGCGTCGGGTAGAGGACAAACCCCAGAAGGAGCGCGCCGACGGCGACGAACGCCGCAAGCAGCCCGGGATCCCCCACGCGCAGCGCGACCGCCTGACCGCGCGACTGCGTCACTTCCCAACTTCCTTCTGCCATCGCTCGCGGAGCCGCTGCATATTGTCGATCGCCCACTGCCGGTTGTAGTTGACGAACTTGAGGGTGGTCAACGCGGGCATCCCCAGGGGGGCCGGCGCGTCAGTCCGCGTTGGATACCGCAATCCGAACTTGGCATTGATGTCCTGAGGCAGGCGCCCGAGCATGAAATCCACGAAACGCCTCGCCCCCTCGGGATTGGGCCCGCCCTTGATGATCGACACGCCCCCGATCTCCGTGGCGGTGTCCGGGGGGAAGACGAGCTCCACCGGGAATCCCTGGTTCACAGCCATCGCCCGAATGTCATGGCCCCAGTTCACTCCCAGCAGCGCCTCGCCCCGCGACACGAGGGTGATCGCGGCGGGCGACGCGGGGATCAGGGTCGCGTTCGCCGCCAGTTGCTTGAGCCACTCGAACGCGCGGTCCTCGTTCCCGAACCGGAAGATCTGGGCGGCGACGAAGATGAAACCACCGCCCGTGGTCACCGGATTGGGCAGCACGACTTGGCCTTTGAATGCGGGATTGAGGAGATCGTCCCACGTGGCCGGCGGTTTGATGCCGCGTGGCGCCATCTCCCGCTCGAACCGGTCGCGATTGTACATGATGGCCAGCGCACCGATGTACCATCCGTACCAGTACCCGCCGGCATTGTAGAATTCGCGAGCCAGCTTGGCCGCAGCGAGGCGCGGAGAGATGTACGCGTCCAGCAGCCCATCGTTGGCGAGCGGAGCGTGGAAGTCAATCGATCCGCCCAGGAAGATATCCGCCTGCGGCCGCGCCTTCTCCACGCGGATCCGGGTGGCCAGCGTGCCGGCTGCAGCCAGCGTCAAGGCCTCCGTCCGCAGTCCCGAGGTTTGCTCAAACGCCTGCAAGACCGCGTTCGTGACAGGCGTGTCCAGCGCCGAGTAGACGACCACCTTGCCGCCTTGCGCGCCGGCCCCGCCGCCCACCACCAGCGTTGCGAGCACTGTGCAGGCGATCACCGCAGAAATCCAACGCATGCTCGTCCCCCCCTCGACTCAACTACGTCTACCAAGATCCAACGACGTCTACTTCGTCTTCTTAGTCTTCTTGGTCTACCTGGTCTACCTGCTGTGCGTGGTCCGGTATGTAGACTAAGAAGACTAAGAAGACCAAGTAGACTAAGCAGACGCCGTTCGGTTAAGGATGAACCGCTCAATGACCTCTGCCAAGCCACCTTCATCGTTAGTCGACGTGACATAACCTGCCTGCGCGCGGAGTTCGGGGGGCGCGTTCCCCATCGCCACCCCCAGGCCGGCGGTGCGGATCATCTCGAGATCGTTGAGGTTATCGCCGACGGCGATGATCTCGGACAGCGGGATGCCGAGGTGCTGCGCGACGAACTCCAGCGCCGCGCCTTTCGAGCTTCCCTGCGGCAGGATCTCCAGGAACGTGTCCTCCGAGAACACGGAGTTAATCGAGATGGGCAACCGGGCGATCCGGTCACGCACCGCGAGCAGGTCGGGCCGGCCGCCGATGATCAGGATCTTCATCGGCTCGGGCGGCAGGAAGGCGGCGAGATCGCCCACCTGCTCCACTGTGAGGCTGTCCTTGCGGCGGTACCGCTCCGTGTCCAGGCTCGTCTTCGTCGTGTAAACTCGGTCCCCCACGTAGAGGAACGGTTGGACCGCGGGAAATTCGCGCAACAACTCCAGCACCAGCTTGGCCTGATGGTAGTCCAGGGGGACCCGGCGGAGGACCGTGTCCGTGCGGAAGTCATACACCAGTCCCCCGTTGTACAAGATGGCCGGCGGATCGGCACCCAGCCGGCGGAAGTAGGGTTCAGCCGACGGCCAGATGCGACCGGTGGCCAGACAGACCCGGACGCGCTTGCGCTGGGCCGCGCCCACGGCATCCAGCACCCGCGGGGTGATCTCCCGGCTGGAGGTGACCAACGTTCCATCGATATCGGCCACTAACAAACGAAATTGCTTCGTCGGCGTGCTTGGAGTGCTCATCGTCATCGAGTGCGGATCAGGCAATTAACGATAACAGCGTCCACTTGGTCTACTTAGTCTGCTTAGTCTACTTAGTCTCCAAGACTCCGGCTCAGGTAGACCAAGAAGACCAAGGAGACTAAGAAGACCAAGGAGACGCAGTTCGTTTCATGCGCTCGGCTCCGGTAGGGGCAACCTGACCACCTTTTCGTTGCGCACGGCCTGGTAGCACGCCTCGACGAGTTCGGTTGCCCGATATCCATCTTCGGCGGTGACCGCCGGCGGCCGTGCGCCCAGGCAGGCGTCGATGAACAGACGATCCTCCATCGCATAGCCCCATTTCTGCTCAAATGGCATCTGGAAGCAGTCCATGGCCTCCACCTGATCCCGCATCCCCGGAGAGAACCAGGCGCGCTCCAGTTCTTCGGTCACCACCGTCTTGTGCGCACCGTAGATTTCGACGCGCTCATACGGAAAGAGCCAGCTGGTGTGGGCCACACTGGTCAGCGACGCGACTGCGCCGCCCGCACACCGCAGCAGGACGGCGAATCCGTCCAATTCCTGGTAGACACTGCGCCGCGCCCAGCCCACGAGTTCGACCACGTCCCCAAGTAAGAAACGGCTCATGTCAAACAGATGCACAGGCGTCTCGTACAGGTAGCCACCGGTGACCGATGGGTCGGCGGTCCAGGGCGGCTGCTTCAGTTCGCCCCGGTTGTGCTTCAGCTGGGCCAGCAGCGGAGTGATGCGCCCTTCGTCAATCATCTGCTTCGCAAACCGGTACACGTTGGCGAAGCGCCGGTTGAAACCCAGCTGGTACATGCCGCGCGCGCGTCCGGCGGCCTGGCGGATTTTCCATGCCTCGGGCAGCGACGTCGCCATCGGCTTCTCAGAGAAGACGTGCACGCCGGCCGCCAGCCCGCGCAGGACCGGATCGAGATGCAGGGTGTTGGGCGTGCACACGTACAGCGCCTCGATGCCCGCATCAAGCAGCGCCTGCAGCGAGGGCAGGGGCTTCGTATTCACCTCCGCCGCCAGCCGCTGGGCCGCCTGCGGCACCGTGTCGGCGACCCCCACCAGGGTCACCCGCGCATCGGCCTTCAGGTCTAACGCGTGGATGCGGCCGATGAAGCCGCAGCCCAGAATCCCCACTTTCACCGGCATGAGTCACCCATGAACTACGTGATTAGTGACTCGTGATTCGTGATTCGGCAAAACCGATCGTGAAGGTCTCTGTGTGGTTGCGAATCACGAATCACGAATCACTAATCACCGTCATTTATGCTTTCTCCCGCACCGCCCCAAACGTCAGCGCCACGATCACGTACCGCCGGGCGAATAGCAGCAAGAGGATGGGCACCACGGCGGCGATCGTCCCCACGGCCGCCATTTCGTTCCAGATGATCTCGAACTGCGTCACCAGGCTGGCCACGCCGATAGGGAACGTCTGGGATCGCGGCGTCGCGCTCAGAATGAAGGCGAACATGAACTCGCTCCAGGCCAGCGCAAAGGTGATCACGCCCGTGGCCAGCAGCGCCGGGGCGAGCTGCGGGAGCACGATCTTG
>VBAI01000035.1 GCA_005882295.1 Candidatus Segetimicrobium genomatis
TGCGCAGGCGCATCAGGGGTGCACCGGCCTGCACGCGCTGCCCTTCGGTCACGAAGACCTCGGCCACGACGCCAGGGAGCGTCGACGCGATTTTCGCTTCCCGCAGGCTGGCCACCGTCCCGGTGGCGGTGACCGTTGTCACGAAGTCACCTCGTAGCGCGGCGACCACCGTGACCGCGACGGGCGCTGCCTGCGCCGGCTGGCTGACCGGAGATGAGACGCCGTCTCGCGTTCGTAGGGCCAGGATGCCGCCGGCGAGGGCGACGATGATTGCACCAACGATGAGCACTCGAATCCGCATGATGTTCCTCCTCACTGTGATCCCATTGCCAGAATCAGTTGAATGCGCGCGGCGTTCTGATTGAACCGTGCAGAAGCCAGAGATTGCTCTGCCAGGGCCAGGTTCGATTGGGCCGTCAGCAGCTCCAGCGATGTTCCGACACCCGACTGATAGCGCACTGTGGCGAGGCGCACGGACTCGCGGCCTTGCTCGACGGCCTTTGTGGCCGCCGTGAGTTCGCCCGCCGCCCGCTGCAGCGCGAGCGCGGCCACTCGAACATCCAGCTCCACCTGCTGCCGGATCTGCGCTTCCCTGAGCTTCAGTTGCTCCAGCTGCAGCTGCGCCTCGCGGATCTGTGCCTGGGTGATGCCGCCGTCGAACACCGACAGTGTCACTCCGAGGGTCACCAGCCAGCCACCGAAGATCGTCGTCGACAACCCGTTGGCATTGCTGAGGGCATATCCCGCACCGAACCCGAAGGTCGGCGCCCCCCCGCTTTGGGCGACATCGATGCCCGCCTGTGCGGCCTCAATCCGATTTCGCAGCGCCGCTAGATCGGCGCGCTCCCGCAACGCCCGCGCGATGGCGTCTGCCAGGGCAATATCGACCGGGCGTGGGGTCAGCGTGTCTGTCAGTGCCAGCGGGGTGTCCAACGGCAGATTGATCAACGCGTTCAGGTTGGCCTGCGCGTTCCCGACGCCGGTCTGCGCCTGCACCAGTGCCTGCTCGGCGCTCGCGACGGCCACTTCCGCCTGCAGCACGTCCAGGCGCGCCCCGGCACCGGCGCTGAACCGCACTTGGGCCACACGCAGGCTCTCGTTGGCCACAGCCAAGGACCGCTGAGCCGCCGCCACGCTCTCAGCGGCAAGCAGCGCCTGCAGGTAGGTCTGTTCGGCTGCGAAGACGATCTGCTGCTTCGTGCGCTCGTACGTCGCCTGGGCACCGCGCACATTGGCCTCGGCCAGCCTGATCCGGGCTTCCAGGTTCCCGCCCGTGGATAGGGGATATGAGACCACCAGGCTCGCGGCGTAGACGTTAGGATCGGCCAGCAGCGGCTGCTCCTGATTGCGGGTGTACGAGCCGGACAAATTTGCCTGCGGAAGCTTCGCGCCCCGGGCCTGCGCCAGCTGCGCCTGCGCGACGGCGACGTCAAACGCGGCCGCGCGCAGTTGCAGGTTATCCTGCAGCGCGGTTTGCGCAACGCTGGCGAACGATAGAGGTCGCGCAACCGGCGCAGCCAATGCCCGCGTAGGAAGTGCGCCGGCGAAAAGGATGGCGAATAGTAGCGATGCAATCCCTTGGGTCATTGCCTTGCGTCTCCTGTCCCGTACGAGTGAGCTATCTGCGATCTCAATTCTGACCCGGACCCGCGCCTCCGGCATCCAACCGACGATGTTTTCCTCCATGAACTTTTGGAGGAATTCCGATCTCCGTCAGAAGACGGAGAAATCGACACCATTCACGCTGCCTCGGGCCGGGTCTCGACGGTGCGATGATCGCCGTCGGGGCGCGAACTCGCTGCGAACGCCTCGTCGCGATTGTCCGCGGCTTCCCACCGCCGCAGCGTCGGTCGCAGTGCGAGCAGCGCCGCCGCCCCCGATGCCATGAGCAGTCCATTCGCGCGCACGGCTTCCAGCGCGCCGAGCACCTGGGCGCTGTACCCTACTAAGAGCGACGCCAGAGGCTGGGCTCCGAAGCTGACCATCAGGAGTGCGCTCAGGAGTCGCGCCCGCATGTCCGGGGGTGCCAGGATCTGCAGGGTGCTGTTCGCGGTCGTCAGCACGACGGGGAATGCCAAGCTGCCGATGAACATCGCCAGAGCAGAGAACGGCACCCAGGTCGCGTAGGAGAAGACCGCCAGCCATAGCCCCGTCCAGATCACGGCACCGCCGACCACGAGACCGGTTCTCCTGATCTGCTGCGTCAGGGGTACGACGAAGAGTCCTCCAGCCAGGGCGCCGGCACCGGAGGCCCCCATCAGCAACCCGAGCACGTCCGCGTTGCCGCGCAGCGCCTGCCCGGCAACCGCCGGGAGAATATTCATCACGGAGATTCCGAAGAAGGTGACGATGATCGTGGAGACGACCAGGTCTTGACTGAGCGGGTGGTCCCGGATGAACTGCAGCGCTTCAGAGAATCCGCCGAGACCCGCTGCACCTGACCGGCGGACCTGATCGGCCCGAACCATCAGCAGGCTGCCGATGACTGCCAGGAAGCTCACGCCGTTCAGCCAAAACGCCGGCGCCGCACCGAGCTGCGCCACGACCAGGCCCGCCAGGGCGGGTCCGAGCATCCGGCTAACCTGGAAGAGCATGTTATTGATGACGACCGCCTGGCGCACCTGCTCCATGCCGGAGAGATCGCCGATGAAGGCCTGCTGGGCAGGCATGTCAAGCGCCGTCACGATGCCAAGCAAGGTGGCAAAGATGTAGACGTGCCATACCTGGATGGCGCCGGTCTGCACGAGCAGTGCCAGCGTCGCGGCCAGCACCATCGCCCCCATCTGTGTCGCGACCAGCACCCGGCGCCGGTCCAGTGTGTCGGCCCAGACGCCGGTCCACGGTCCCAACACCAGGATCGGCAGCGTTCCCAGCATGGCGACGAGTCCTAAGGCGGTCGTGGAATGACTCAGGCTCCAGACCACCCAGGCCTGCGCCGTCACCTGCATCCAGGTGCCGATCAACGAGATGACCTGTCCGCTGAGATAGACGCGCAGATTGCGATTGCGTAGAGGCAAAAAGCTTGCAACGAATCGAGATGCCACGGTGGGAATCTCAACCTCCATTCTCGCGCTCATGAAACTGATCCGTCGCCGTGAGCCGGCGTGAGTCCACCCGCCGGCAAGGCCCGCGTGGGCGGCACCGCACCGGCGGTCGCGGCCTGGCGAATGGCCTGCAGCAGGCGGTCTCCGTACTCGTGCTTCGAAACGAATGCGACCGCCCCGGCCGTCTGCAGCCGACTGCGGTTTGCCGCATCATCCCGGAGGCTCAAGATCACCACCGCGCTCTCGGGTGAGGCGCGGCGCATTGCGGCGATCAATCTGACGCCGTCGATGTCCGCCGACTCAGCGTCGACCAGCACGACGTCGGGACGGAGCGTCGATGCCTGCCACAGGGCAGTCAGACCGTCTCCGGTCTCGCCGACAATGCTGACGTCTGACTCCACGTTCAGCCGCATCCGGAGTCCTTTGCGAACAGCAGGCTGGCTCTCGACGAGCAGAAGACGTATCATCGTCTTGTCCACACCTCTAGTAAGCGGCAGGGTGGGCCTCTCGAGCATCCAGCGAACGCCGGTGGGGGGTCTCCCGCCTGCGCAGGACCGGAATTTCCGACTAAAGGCGGAGGACAGAGGCCCAAGGATCCACCAGTCTAAAGTCGGAGATGGACGCGATGGTGACCCGGATTCTGATCGCCGACGACCACAGCGTGGTCCGCCAGGGCCTGCGGATGTTCCTGGCGTTGGATCCCGATCTGGAAGTCGTGGCTGAGGCGACCGACGGGGCGGAGGCTGTTCGCCTGGCGCGCGAGCTCCAGCCGGATGTCGTGTTGATGGACCTGCTGATGCCCAGAGTGGACGGCATCGCCGCGACGCAAGAGATCAGACGAACGCTCCCGGATACCGAAGTCCTGGCCCTGACCAGCGTCCTGGAGGATGCGTCGGTCGTCGGCGCGGTCCGGGCCGGCGCGATTGGGTATCTGCTGAAGAACACCGAGGCCGACGAGTTGCGGCGGGCGATCAAGGCCGCGGCGGCCGGGCAGGTGCAGCTCTCGCCGGAAGCCGCCACGCGCCTGATGCGGGAGGTCCGGTCCCCCGAAAGCCCAGAGGCGCTCACTGAGCGCGAGACCGACGTGCTGAGACTGCTGGCCGAGGGGAAGGCGAACAAAGAGATCGCTCAGGTCCTCAGCATCGGCGAGAAGACCGTGAAGACGCACGTGAGCAACATTCTGGCGAAACTTGGTGTGCAGAGCCGGACCCAGGCTGCGCTGTACGCGGCCCGGATCGGCATGGTCACGATCACGCAGGTAAGCGGGGGACGATAATGCGAGGCTACCCGACACTGGCCAAGCTATCCCGCCCGTTCGAAGCGTCCCTGGATGCTGTGATCCTGGTCGATGAGGACGAGCGCATCGTCTACGCGAATCCTGCCGCCAGCCGGATCACCGGCTACGGACCCCATGAACTCCTGGGCCGCGATGCGTATGAGGCCATGCCCCCCCACGCCCGCGAAGCTCTGCGCCAGGCCATCCAAGCTCACAAAGCAACGAAAAAGGAGCCGGGCGTCCCATTGAGCGGCACCTCGGTGCTGGTCCGACCCGACAGCAAGGAGATCGAGATCGAGTTTACCGCGGTGCCACTCGCGCTCGACGGCCGCAGGTCGCTGATGGTGATGTTCCGGGACGTGACGGAGATGAAGCGGCTGGCGCGCGAGTTTAAGGCGCTGACCCAGATCGCCTCGCAGGTGGCCTTTGCCGGTTCGCTCCAGGCGACGCTCAACAAGCTGGCGGAGAACGTGGTGCGGGCCACAGGGACGGTTGCCGCGGGCGTGTGCCTCGTCGATGAAGGTACCCAAGAACTCCGGTTTTTTGGCCGTTACGGATTGCCCGACGGCCCGGAAGCGGAGGCCAGGTGGAGGGAAGCGGTGCAGCGCGGCGCCCGCATGCCGAATACAGATTCCGTGCGAGAGAAAAAGACCTTGATTCACTTCGAAGCGCGCCAAAAGCTTCTCGATGATCCCCTGTACGAGCCTGTGCATCCCTTCATGCGGGAGGCCGGGTGGGATACGGTGGTTTCAGTTCCGCTGATCTATCGCAATCAGGCCGTCGGCGCGCTGAACGTCTTCTATCCCCGGGGGAAGAATCCCAGCGAGGCCGAGATCGCGTTTTTGACGGTGATCGCGGACCAGGCTGCCGTCGCGGCAGAGAATGCGAGGCTGTTCGAAGAGGCCCGGCAGAAAGCCGTGCTGGAAGAGCGCCAGCGGCTGGCCCGCGAGCTCCACGATTCGGTCTCCCAGGCGCTGTACGGCATCGCCCTGGGGGCCCGCACTGCACGGACCCTGGTGGACCGCAATCCTGCGCAGGCCGCTGAACCCCTGGATTACGTGCTGTCCCTGGCCGAAGCGGCGCTGGCCGAGATGCGGGCGCTCATCTTCGAACTTCGCCCCGAGGCTCTTGAGACGGAGGGACTCGTCGCGGCGTTGACCAAGCAGATTGAGTCGGCGCGTGCGCGGCATGGGCTCGAGATCATCGCAGAGTGGTGCGGCGAGCCTGAGCTTCCCTATGAGGTGAAGGAAGTGGTGTATCGGATCGCTCAGGAAGCGCTGAATAATGTCACCAAACACGCCAAGGCCCGCCGGGTTGATGTGCGCATGAGCTGCGATGACGGCGAGGTGACGCTGGAAGTTCGCGACGACGGGGTCGGCTTCGCCTCTGAAGACTCCTTCCCGGGGCACCTGGGGCTCCGGTCGATGCGTGAGCGCGCGACCAATGTAGGCGGCAGGGTCGAGGTTGAGAGTGCGCCGCTTCAAGGGACCCGCATCCGCCTCCGCATCCCCCTCACGCAAAGCGCCGCGTAGGCAGGTCGAGGCCTTCACCACTTCTTCACAACATTCCCGCACGATGCCGTGTGGCGAGTTGGCCACGGCGGGCTGATGGAGGGACCAAGCGTGGTGAGCGTGCGGATGTGGTGGTTCACGGCGGCGTTGTGCGCGATCGTGATTGGGGTGCCTCCCGGAAGCCACCTGCCCGTGGCTGTCGCTGCGCCCGCGACCACACAGCGGTTTGTCATTGTACCCGAAGAGTCGCAGGTCGCTTATCGCGTGGGGGAGACGTTGATCCGCGAGGATAATCGCTTCAACGTCGCGGTAGGGATCAGCAGGGCGGTGCGAGGTGAGATCGTGATTGACCGCGCCAACCCCCGCGCCAGCCAGGTCGGTCCCATCACCGTGGATATCAGCCAGTTTCAATCGGACAGCCAGCGGCGCGACAGTGCCATTCAGGAGCGCTGGCTGGAGTCGGCCAGGTTTCCGATCGCCGAGTTTACGCCGACGCGCATCGAGGGGCTCCCCGCGCAGTACGAGGAGGGACGCGAGATCGCCGTCCGCATCATCGGGAACCTCAAGGTCCGAGGCGTGGTAAAGTCGGTGACCTTCACCACGGCGCTGAAACTGCAGGGACCACAGCTGACCGGGACGGCCGCGACCAAGGTGCTGATGACCGACTTTGGGTTTGATCCACCGTCGATTCTTGGAATTCTCCGCGCGCAAAATGAGGTCGAGATCGAGTTTCGATTCCTGGCCCGCTCTGCACCGTAGGTCTCAAGGAGGACACATGCGCAGGTGGTGGTTCCTTACAACCGTCGCCCTGGTCGCGGTCAGCGCGCTGGCCTGGAGAGGCTGGACGGCTGACGCGCAAACGCCGGTCCAGGTAGAGACGGTGGTCGGAGATCTGCAGATCCCGTGGGAGGCAGAGTTTGGCCCTGATGGCCGCATCTTCCTCACCGAGCGGCCGGGACGCATCCGCATCATCCGTGACGGCCGAGTCGACCCTCAGCCGTGGGCCGAGATCCAGGTGGCGCCTGTGGGCGAAGGCGGACTGCTGGGTTTGGCCCTGGCGCCGGACTTTCCCCAAACCCGCTTCGTGTACGTGTATCACACTTACCAGGACGGTGGCGGGCTGTGGAACCGTGTGGTGCGCCTGGTCGACCGCAACGGGCGTGGGCAGACGGATAGAGTTATCATCGACCGGATCCCCGGCGCAGTTGTGCATGACGGAGGCCGGATCAAGTTCGGACCCGACGGAAAGCTGTACGTCACGACCGGTGACGCCCGTGAACCCCCGCGGGCCCAGGATCGCTCCTCACTTAACGGAAAAGTCCTCCGGCTCAACCCTGACGGGACCGTTCCAAACGATAATCCGTTCCCGGGCTCGCCGGTGTTCTCACTCGGTCACCGGAACCCGCAGGGGCTGGCCTGGCATCCGCAGACGCGCACGATGTACGAGGCAGAGCACGGGCCCTCAGGCGATCTGGGCTTGTGCTGCCGCGATGAAATTAACGTGATTGAGGCCGGCCGGAACTACGGGTGGCCGGAGGCCTCCGGGAAGGGCGGTGCGCCACGCTTTGTGGATCCGATCGCCGACAGCGGCGCGAACGAGACCTGGGCGCCGTCGGGAATCCTCGTGCCGTCCCGAGGGCCGTGGCGAGACAGCCTGCTGGTGGCCGCGCTGCGCGGGTCGCAGTTGCGGAGGCTGATCCTGGTAGGGCCGGAGTTCGCGCGTGTCGCCAGCCAGGAAGTGTACTTTCAGGGAGAGCTCGGCCGCCTGCGAGATATCTTTCAGGGTCCTGACGGGACGCTGTACCTGTTGACCAACAACACCGACGGTCGCGGAAGCCCTCGTGTCAATGATGATCGTTTGCTGAAGATTGTGTTCAGGTAGTCTCCTCCAGGCGGTATTCACAGGTTCTTCAAACCCTTGCCGCATCATTTTGGTGTGAGGAGGAGATGACCATGAATGATGTGATTGGCAAGACTCAGATGCTGGTGCGCCGGTGGCCGGGTATGTTCGCTCTCCCACTGGTGCTCCTGCTCGCCGTGGGCGGGGCGGTGCTCTCCCCCCGGGCCGCCGCCGCCCCGGCGCTCGACGCCCAGGCCATCCTCGGCCAAGCCTCGCCGGCTGTGGGACTGGTGCGTGGTTCTATCGGGGCGCGGTCGATTTCTGGGACCGCGTTTGTCATTGATCCGCAGGGATGGCTGCTGACCGCTGCGCACGTGGCCCGCCGCGCCGAGAAGCTGCAGGTGGAACTCCCGGGTATGGCTGCGCTGGACGCAACCCTTGTCGGATACGACGTGACGCGCGATCTGGCCATCCTGCGCGTCAATCCCCCATCGCCCCTGCCGGCCCTGCAGCTGGCAGGCGACAGTCCTGGCGTTGGGGACGCCGTGGCTGTGATCGGTGCCCCGCGAGGCCAGCCCGGCGCGATGACGACAGGTGAAGTGCTCGCGACGGGGATCAGTCTCCCTGGCGTGGCCGGCGGTAACTTCGTGCGCGTCAGTGCGCGGGTTCAGCCTGGCGAGTCGGGTGCCCCGCTGCTGAACAGCCAGGCGCAGGTGGTCGGTGTGGTCGTGGCATCCACGTTTGACCGGTCTCGCGCGCGCGGTGGCCTGGCGGTATCGCTGCAGACGATCCAGGCCGTCCTGCCACAGCTGCGCCAGGGGGCGCGGGTGCAGCGGGCATGGATCGGCATCGCCGGAGGCCGTCCAGGTGAGCGCCAACCGGGTCCGGCAGGCGACCAGGGTGCCATCGTGCAGAGAGTGATGCCGCAAAGCCCTGGCGCCACCGCGGGTCTTCGCCCCGGTGATGTCGTGGTTGAGTTTGAAGGAGCACCGATCCACAACTGGATGGATCTGCTCGCCGCAACCGGGCAGCGACAGCCTGGGCAGAGTGTCCACCTGGTGGTGCTCCGTGACGGGCAGCGCGTGGAGGTGACGGTGACGCTTGGGGTGAGGCCCTAGCTATGGCGCTTTCACTGGCGGCGCCCGCGGCGCGGTGGTATCGTGTGGCCGGGAAGGGAGCGCGTGTGCCGACGATACTGATCGTGGAGGATGAGCCGGAGATTACCGCTCTTCTCTGCTCGTATCTCGAGCGGGACGGGCATCATGTCCTCACGGCCGCTGACGGCGAGGCCGCGGTCCGGGAAGTGGAGGCCGCGCCCCCCGACCTGGTGGTCTTAGACCTGATGCTCCCGCGCCTGGATGGGTGGGAAGTGTCGCGCCGCATCCGGGCGCTCGGGCCCGTGCCGATCATCATGCTGACCGCGCGCGACCGCGAAGAAGACAAGATCCGCGGTCTGGACCTGGGGGCAGACGATTACGTCACCAAGCCATTCAGTCCGCGGGAAGTGGTGGCCCGCGTCCGCGCCGTCCTGCGCCGCAACCGTCACGAGGGGCGCGACGCCGTGCTCCTCGGCGATCTCACGGTCGACTTTCGAGGACAGGAAGCGAGGCGGCAGGGGGAACCCTGCCGCCTCACGCACACGGAGTGGCGAGTGCTTGAAGTCCTGGCCAGCCATCCCGGCCAGGTGTTCACGCGCCTGCAGTTGATCGATCAGATCTACGGCTATGCGTTCGAAGGGTTCGAGCGTACCGTCGATGCGCACATCAAGAACCTGCGGCAGAAGATCGAGCCCAATCCGCGGGAGCCGCGCTATGTGGTAACCGTCTACGGGGCCGGATATAAGTTCGCCGCCAATGGCTGAGCAGCCCCGCCGTTCAGTTTCCCTGCGGGTCCAGCTCTCGCTGGCGTTCGTGGTGGTCGCGCTGCTCTCGGTCGTGGTCGTGGCCTTCTGGGCGCGGCAGGTCACGGCGCTGCAGATCGCCGCCTACCACGAGCGGATCCGGCTGGGGGAGGTGCCCTGGATCAGCGACCAGCCACTCCTGGTGCGCGAGGGGTTCGTGCGCGCAATCAAGCTACCGCTCTTTGTCGCGTCGCAGCGCCTCTTCCTCGCCAACTTCAACCGGTCCCTGTGGTTCGCCGGCGGGACCGCTACGCTGCTGGCCGTGATCGCGGGCCTGCTCCTGGCGCGCCGGCTCTCCCACCCGTTGCAGGAGTTGCACGACGCGGTGACCGGGGTGGCCGCCGGCAACCTGCAGCAAGAAGTGGGCCTGCGTGGCGGCGGCGAGCTGGAGGACGTCGCCAGTGCGTTCAACACCATGGCCCACCGGCTTCGGGAAAGCGAACGGCAACGCCAGGAGCTGCTGGCGGCCGTCGCGCATGAGTTGCGGACGCCGCTGTCCATCATCGAGGGCAACCTGGAGGCGATGCTCGACGGAGTCCGGGAGCCCACGCCGGATCTGATTGCTACGCTGCACACGCAGAGCGCGCTGCTCAGCCAGCTGGTCACCGACCTGCGTGACCTCAGTCTCGCCGACGCCCGGCAGTTGAGCCTCAGCCGGCGCCCGGTTGACCTGGTCGCGCTGTGCCGGGAATCAGTCGATGCCATGAGCCTGTGGATCGAAGAGCATAAGGTGACGGTGGAGGTGCGCGGTGAGGGTGATACGACCGCGGACGTGGATCCGGACCGGCTCCGGCAAGTGGTGCAGAATCTGTTGCACAACGCCGTCCGCTTCACGCCCGCCGGGGGCCAGGTGCGGATCACCGTGAAGGAGATCGCGCGGGACCGGGGGCGGTGGGTTGCGCTGGAGGTGGAAGACGAAGGGCCAGGGATCCCACCCGAAAACTTGACCCGGGTGTTTGAACCATTCTATCGAGCAGACCCGTCACGGTCTCGAGCCAGTGGCGGGACGGGGATGGGCCTGGCGGTGGTGAGACTGCTGGTCCAGGTGCACGGCGGCGATGTGCGGGCAGAGAACCGGCCCGGCGGAGGCAGCCGCTTCGTGGTGCAGCTGCCAGCGGAAGAAGAGAGGGCGCCACACAAGAGGGCGCGGTAGCGCCCAACCGCTTCCCCTCTCCCGAGGGGAGAGGGACAAAGGGTGAGGGGTGTCAGATGTTCGGGTTGCTCGGTACTTTTCTGGCGTTATTCGCGCTCGCCCAGACGCCGCCCGCGTCGTGCGTCGCCGGTCAGATCACGCCGCCGGTGACCGAAGGGCCGTTTTACAAGGCCGGTTCGCCGCAGCGCACATCGCTGCTCGAACCGGGGATGGCGGGGACAAAACTCACCATCACCGGTCAGGTCTTCACCCGAGGGTGCCGGCCGGTGGCGGGCGCGTGGCTGGATTTCTGGCAGGCAGACGCCCAGGGTAAATACGACAACGCGGGGTACCGGTTGCGCGGTCACCAGGTCACCGACGGTACCGCCCGGTACACGCTGCTGACCGTGATGCCGGGAGAATACCCGGGCCGGACGCCGCACATTCATGTCAAAGTGAGGGCGCCGAACGGTCCGGTTTTGACGACGCAGCTCTACTTCCCCGGAGCACGCCAAAACCAGGGCGATATGCTCTTCCGGCAGGAGCTGCTCCTTCAGATTCGCGACACCGCCGCAGGCAAGGCGGGCACGTTCAATTTCGTCCTAGATTCCGAGTAGTCCAAGTAGACCAGGTAGACTAAGTAGACGCTCTTTGTGGATGGGCGTGGTACACTGCTGCCGTGGCTGAGTCCCCGCTGGGCATTCAGACGTCTGCGTTGCGTCCGGGTCATCCAGACTTCCTCGATCTCCCCTGGCACCTCTCGGTCGTCGCGTGGGAAGGCGTCTCACCGCGCCTGGAGCGGATGCCGGTCGGCCTGTCCCGTCATCCGGTCGTGTTCGTCAATTACGGGGGGCGACTGTACGCCTGCAAGGAGCTTCCGCCGGATATTGCGACCAAGGAGTACGAGCTGCTGCGCCGCATGGAGGAGTTGCGCCTGCCGGTGGTGACGCCCGTGGGCTACGTCCAGGTCCGCCATCAAGAGGAGGAGGCCGGGGTGCTCATCACGCGGTACCTTGACTACTCCCTGCCGTACCACTACCTGTTCAAGCAGCCGGATCTGGCCCGGTACCGCGATCATCTGATGGACGCCCTCGCCGGCCTGCTGGTGCAACTCCACCTGGCCGGCGTCTACTGGGGAGACTGCTCGCTGTCCAACACCCTCTACCGCCGCGACGCCGGCGCCCTGCAGGCCTATCTCGTGGACGCGGAAACGGCTGAGGTCCACGGCGAGCTGTCCACTCAACTGCGCGCGCACGACCTCGAGATCATGGAGGAGAATGTGTACGGCGCGCTCGTGGACCTGGCGGCGATGGCCTCGCTGCCGGCCGACTTCCCCGTGAATGATGTGGGCGTAGAGATCCGGCGGCGCTACGAGGCCCTCTGGCACGAAGTGACGCGTACGGAGACGGTCACGCCCGAGGAACGGTTCCGCATCCGCGATCGCATCCGGGCCCTCAACACGCTGGGGTTCTCGGTGGACGAAGTCGAGCTCACCGCCGTGCAAGGCGGGGAGCGGCTGCGCCTGCGCGCATTTGTCGCCGACCGCAGTTTCCATCGGGATCTGCTCCAGAATCTCACCGGATTGGATGCCGAGGAGACGCAGGCCAGACAGATGATCAACGAGATCCAGGAGCTGCGGGCCACGCTCTCCCAAAAAGAGAACCGCAGCATGCCACTCAGCGCCGCGGCGTACCGGTGGCTCAACGAGTTTTATCTCCCCATCATTTCACGGCTGCAGCCGCTGGCCGACAAGAATTCCCAGCCCGCTGAGCTGTATTGTCAGCTCCTTGAGCACAAGTGGTACCTCTCCGAACGGGCCGGGCGTGACGTGGGACACCGGGCCGCCCTGGAGGACTTTATGCGCCTGCTCAGCCGCCGGGCGGGCCGGCGGACCAGAGGATAGGGCGGTGAAGACCCAGCAACTTGCCGTCGTGGGTATGCTCGCCGCCGTCGCCTACCTTCTCATGTCGGTGGTCAAGTTCCCGATCATTCCCGGCGCGCCGTTCCTGAGGTACGATCCCAGTGACGCCGCCGGATTGATCGCCGGAGTCTTGTATGGACCCGCCGCCGGCGTTGCCGTCGTGGCCATCAAGGACCTCTTGTTCCTGGCCCGAAACCCGTACGGGATCCTCGCGGACTTCCTCGCCGCGGCGACGTTCGTCGGCGTCACCTCCTGGGTCTACCTGCGGAGGTCGGGTACACCTCCGTCGCGTCTACTGTCGGCCGCGACGGCCGGCATCGCGGCGCGCGTCCTCCTCATGATCCCGGTCAACTTCATCATTCTCCGCCTGCAATTCGGGATGAGCCCGGAGCGTGTCGCGGGCCTGCTGCTGCCGGCCATCGTCCCGTTCAATGCGCTGAAGAGCATCATGAACGCCGCGCTCGCCTTCGTCATCGCCATGCCGCTGGTGCGCCGGGGGATCCCCAGGGCTGCATTGTGACATCGCTGACGCTGGACTGGGGGCGCCGCACCTACATCATGGGTGTCCTGAATGTGACCCCCGACTCGTTTTCCGGGGACGGAATCATGGACGCGCAGGCCGCGGTGACGCGGGCGCGCCAGATGCTCGCCGACGGCGCGGACATCATCGACGTGGGCGGCGAGTCGACCCGCCCGGGCGCTCAGTCGGTGCCGCTCGAGGAGGAACTCCGGCGCGTGATGCCCGTGGTTCAGGCGCTCACCGGCGATCTGGGTGCGGTCGTGTCGGTGGACACGATGAAATCCGCGGTGGCGCGTTCAGCGCTAGGGGCAGGGGCCGCGATGGTCAACGACGTAAGCGCAATGCGGGCCGATCCGGACATGGCCGGCGTGGTCGCAGAATTCCAGGCACCCGTGGTGGTGATGCACGGCTACGGCGTCTCGACCTCCGCTGAGTCGCCCGCGCGCGGGGTGGTGTCCGAGGTGCTGGAGTTTCTCGAGGAACGCATCGAATCTGCGGTGGCGTCGGGCGTGGCCCGCGAGCGGATCCTGGTCGATCCTGGGTTTGGCTTTGGGAAGACGGTCCAGCAGAACCTGGAGATCATCAGGCGGCTGCGAGAGCTACGCGTGCTGCAACTCCCGGTGGTGATCGGGCCGTCGCGCAAGGGGACGATCGGTCGCGTGCTCGGAGGACTGCCGGTGCAAGAGCGGGTGGAGGGGACGGCCGCCGCTGTCGTGGTGTCGATCCTCAACGGGGCCGATGTCATCCGGGTGCATGATGTCCACGTCATGGCCCGCGTCGCCCGGATGACCGATGCCATCATTCGACCGGAACAGGGGGAATAATTCCTACGTGCGTACCGTGCGAATACTGGTCTTGACCATACTGCTCGCGATGCCGCTGGCTTCACCCACGGCGGAGTCCGCGCCTGCCGTCCCCGCATTCTCCCACATCTTCGTGATTATCATGGAGAACCGGGAGTTCGGTGAGGTGGTGAACCCCTCGCAGGCCCCCTTCATTACCAAGCTAGCGCGGGATTATGCGGTGGCGAATCCTTACTATGCCGTCACACATCCCAGCCTGCCCAACTACATCGCGCTGACCGGGGGAGATACTTTCGGGATCACGGATGACTGCACAGACTGTCCCGTCACCGGTGAGAATCTCGCCGATCAGGTCGAGGCGCATCAGCGGACCTGGAAGGCCTATATGGAAGGGCTGCCCGCGGCATGCTTTTTGGGAAGCTCCTCCGGCGAGTACGCCAAGAAGCACAGTCCGTTCGTCTACTACACCAACATCGCCACGAACCCGGCCCGCTGCCGGCAGGTGGTTCCGCTTTCCGAACTCGATACCGACCTGTCCCGTGGAACGTTGCCTGACCTCGTCTGGATCACGCCCGACATGTGCCACAGCATGCATGACTGTGAAACCCGGGAGGGGGATCGGTGGCTTGCGACCATCGTTCCCAAAGTACTCGCCTCTCGCGCCTGGCGGGATGGCGGAGTGCTTTTTGTGACCTGGGACGAAGGGACGAGCGAGGCGGGCTGCTGTGGAAAGCCAGGAGGTGGCAAAGTGGCGATGCTGGCGATCAGCCCATTGAGCCGGCGCGGGTACCGCTCAAGCACGGAATCCAACCACTACGCATTGCTGCGGACGATTGAAGATGCCTGGTCCCTCGGGCATCTCCGGCACGCCGGTGATGCTCAGACCCCGGTGCTGGCGGACCTCTTCCAGAGATAGGAGAAAGCGATGGAAGTCTTTGAGGCGGTGCGCACGGTGCTGGCGGTGCGCAGTTACAAAGAAACGCCCGTGCCGCCGGACGTCATCCGGCGGATTGTCGAATCAGGGCGCCTGACCGGCAGCAGCATGAACGGGCAGCCGTGGCACTTCATCGTGGTCCAGAACCCGGAGACGCTACGTCAGCTGGGCAGGCTGGCAAGGAGCGGGCCGTATATCGCGCAGGCGCCCCTGGCGATAATCGTGGCAATCGAGAGGACGCAGTACGCGGTCTCGGATGCCAGCCGCGCGATCCAGTCGATGATCCTGACGGCGTGGGGTGAGGGGGTCGGATCGAACTGGGTCGGGTTCCTGGGATTGACCGACATCAAGCCGCTGCTGCGCATCCCAGACGACCTGGACGTGCTGGCGATTCTCCCCTTTGGGTATCCGGTGCAGACGCGCG
>VBAI01000036.1 GCA_005882295.1 Candidatus Segetimicrobium genomatis
TGGCCGGTCTCGGTCTTGTCGGCTATGGTCTGATGTTCCTCATCCGCAACTTTACGGGTTTCATTGAGCTCGGTCTGACCCCCCAACTCATCGGGGGCACTCCGGAGCAAATTCAAGGCTTCAGTCCGCACCTTTATCACTACATCAGCCACCTGCAGGTCGCCGTGGCGGCCTTCATCATCGGCCTTGGCGTGGCCGTGATCGCTCTGGCCGTGAAGGGAATTCGCGCCGGGCAGGGGTGGGCTCTGTGGACGGCGTTTTTCGCGCCGGTCATCGCGGTCGGGCTGGCCTTGCCGCTCCACTACGTCTATGGTCTGGCGACGCTCGGCCATCTCGGCCTCATCTACCTGGACGCGGCCATCCTGCTCGTCGGCACGATCGTGGCACGGGGAGAACTCGCTCGTTAACCAGACCGATAATCATCCCCTCACCCTAACCCTCTCCCCAAGGAGAGGGAGAAAAGGATTGAGGCGCCTTGCGGCGCCTCTCAACCTGCCTGGA
>VBAI01000202.1 GCA_005882295.1 Candidatus Segetimicrobium genomatis
GCACGCGTAAACGCCACCTACGGCCGCCTCCCCCTGTACTTTGAGGCCAACCAGGGCCAGACCGACCCCCAAGTCAAGTTTCTCGCCCGCGGGGGTGGTCATACGCTCTTCCTCACGCCCACGGAAGCAGTCCTGGTCCTGACCAAGCAGGATCCCAGCTTGCAGGCAGTGCTCCGCATGACCTTCATGGGCGCCTCGCCCCAGGCACAGATCATGGGACAGCGGGAGGTGGCCGGCAAGGCCAACTACTTCCTGGGTAACGACCCGGCGAAGTGGCGGACGAATGTGCCCACCTACGCCGCGGTGCGCTACGAAGGGCTGTATCCGGGCGTTGACCTCGTTTACTACGGCAACAACCAGCAACTCGAGTACGACCTCGTCGTGGCCCCTGGCGCGGACCCGTCACAGATCGCACTCAGCTTCAAGGGGGCCGATCGCCTGGAGCTCGATGCCAATGGCGACCTCGTGCTGCACACGGCTGTCGGGGCGATTCATCAGCTCCGGCCTGTGATCTACCAACTGGCAAACGGGGTTCGGTCAGAAGTCGCTGGCGCCTATGTGTTCAAGGGCGGGAATCAGATTGGGTTTGAGGTACTCGCTTATGATAAAGATCAACCCCTCGTAATTGATCCGGTGCTCCTCTATTCTAGCCAAGTTGGCGATTATGAATCTGGCATTGCCGTGGATGCCGCTGGCAACGCTTATGTCACAGGTAATGCTGTGTCTTGGTTTTCGCACTTCGCCACCCCAGGAGCGTTTCAGACGGTTTCTAGCGGTCCCCCGGATGCCCTCGTCACAAAGCTGAGTCAGAGCGGGTCAATCGTCTATTCCACATACCTGGGCGGTTCGGGTTATGATGCGGGCTCCGGCATCGCCGTGGACACCGCCGGCAACGCTTATATCACGGGTAACACGTCGTCAACGGACTTCCCGACGACCCCCGGGGGGTTTCAGCCAACTTTTGGAGGCGGCTATAAGGCCTTCGTAACGAAGCTAGATTCGAACGGGTCAGGGCTTGTCTACTCGACCTACCTGGGCGGCTCGGGTTCTGAGTTGGGCCCCTCCGGCATCGCTGTGGACGCCGCCGGCAACGCCTATGTCACGGGTAACACGTCGTCAACGGACTTCCCGACGACCCCCGGGGGGTTTCAGCCGACTTCTTCGGGAGGTGGCGATAAGGCCTTCGTAACGAAGCTAAATCCGAGCGGGTCGGGGCTTGTCTACTCGACCTACCTGGGCGGCTCGGTGTTGCCTTGGGGGCGCACAGGTATCAGAAGGGATTGGGGTCGCGGCATCGCTGTGGACGCTGCTGGGAACGCTTATGTCACAGGCGGCACAAACTCGGCGGACTTTCCGACCACTCCGGGTGCTTTTCAGACAGCGATCTCCGCCCAGCCGGGGGACTTCTTCTCCTGCGGCTGCAACGCTTTCGTGACCGAGCTCAATCCGAGTGGGTCCGGGCTGGTTTACTCGACCTACCTCGGCGGCGAGGGTGATGATGGCGCCAGTAGCATCGCCATCGACTCTGCCGGCAACACCTATATCACTGGCACTACCGTCTCAAGGAACTTCCCGACGACCCTGGGGGCTTTTCAACCGGTGCTCGGCTCCTATCTTTGGAATACTCTTTACCGTTCCCTCGGTTCAGACCAAAGGATGCTTCGTTCCAACGCTTTTGTGACAAAGTTGAATGCAACGGGCTCCGCCCTATTGTACTCTACCTACCTTGGCGGCAGTGGTGCGCAGCGCTACTCCGAAACAGTTGGACTCTACGGGGTAGGCGATGGAGGCACCGGGATCACGGTGGATATTAACGGGATTATCCACGCGACCGGGTGGACTTCTTCATCCGACTTTCCCGCGACGCAAGATGCTTTCCATCGTTCTCTTGCCGGTCAGAGCGATGGTTTCTTGACGAAGCTCAACCCTTCTCTCTTCGGGCCACTCGGCCTGGTCTTCTCCACCTATCTCGGCGGCTACGGCTATGGTACCGGCGTGGCCGTAGACCGGAGCGGTGACGCCTACGTGGTGACGCTTCTTGCGTACGTTCTGAAGATCGGGTACCCGTGATGGGATCGAGTCGATGTTTAATGTACCGTGCCGTCATGGCGTAGGGAGGGGCCCTAATATGTTTCGCGCGCTCGCCTGCGTGACGATTTCAATCTTCTCACTGAGTACGGTTGCGGGGGCCAGCCTGCCGGAGTTGGCCAACCAACACGCGCGATCCGTCGGCATCACCCCAGCCGTCGCTGACGCGGCGAGTCAGGCACGCGTGAGCGAGACCTATGGCAAACTTCCGCTATACTTCGAAGCCAACCAGGGCCAGACCGATCCTCAGGCGCGCTTTCTCGCTCGCGGGGGTGGTCAGACGCTCTTCCTGACTTCCACGGAGGCGGTCCTGGTTTTGACCAAGGCGGACTCCCAGGCGCAGGGCCCGCAGAGACCGCTGATCAGTCCGACCCCGCGCGCGGGAACACAGACAGTCCTCCGCATGGCCTTCGCAGGCGCCTCTTCTCAACCGCACATCGCTGGAGAAAAGGAACTCGCCGGGAAGGTCAATTACTTCATTGGCAACGACCCGGCGAAGTGGCGAACCAACGTGCCCACCTACGCGGCGGTGCGCTACGAAGGGCTGTACCCCGGCATTGACCTCGTCTACTACGGCAACAATCGGGAGCTGGAGTACGACCTCGTCGTGGCCCCCGGGGCGGACCCCTCGCAGATCTCGCTCCGCTTCAAGGGAGCTGACAAACTGGAGGTAGATGCGCAAGGCGATCTCGTACTGCATACGGCTGTCGGGGGGATTCACCAGCGCAGGCCCCTGATCTACCAGGAACTAGAGGATGGGCGGCGGGAAATCTCGGGTGGCTACGTGCTCAAGGGCGCGGAGTCCGTGGGTTTCCAGGTGGCCGCCCATGATATAAGTCGGCCGCTGGTCATCGATCCAGGGGTTGTCTATTCCACCTATCTGAGTTACGCCGACCATGTTAGAAGCATCGCCGTCGACGCAACCGGAACCCCTTTTGTCACAGGCTTCACCTTCTCCGGGGATTTTCCGACGACCGCGGGGGCTTTTCAGACTGCCCACGGAGGTGGCCACTACGACGTTTTCGTGACAAAGCTGAACGCGAGCGGGTCAGGGCTGGTCTACTCCACGTACCTCGGTGGTGCTAACGATGACTTTGGCTCCGGCATCGCCGTCGACGCCACCGGGAATTCCTATGTTGGAGGCTACACTACCTCAAATAACTTTCCGACGGCCCCGGGCTCCGTTCTTGATGCCCCTGCCTTTGTGGCGAAGCTGAACTCGACCGGCTCAGGATTGGTCTACACTATCTTCCTCGCCGGCGTCGGTTCTTTCGATCAGCCGGACATCAGCATTGCCGTCGACAAAGATGGGAACGCGTACATGACCGGCTTTACTTGGGGTAACCTTTCGACGACCGCGGGGGCTTTTCAGACGACTTCCGGCGGCTACTGCGATGCCTTTGCGACGAAAATAAACTCGACTGGCTCAGGCTTAGTTTACTCTACCTACCTTGGCGGCAGTAGGGGCGGTGACGGCGCCGGCTACTGTACAGAACGGGGCCTCGATATCAGTGTGGACGCCGCGGGGAACGCCTATGTAATCGGCTACACTAATTCGATAGACTTTCCCACAACCCCAGGAGCTTTTCAGGAGGTCGCAGGGACTGACCAACAGTATAGTCACTGGGCAAATGGCTTTGTGACGAAGTTGAATCCGAGCGGTTCAGAACCAGTTTACTCCACCTACCTCCCTGTTGGGACATATCCCTTAAGCATGGCCGTTGACCTGGTCGGGAACGCCTACTTGACCGGAGAAGCCGGACCAGGTTTCCCGACGACACCGGGAGTCATTCAAACCGTCCATCGCGGCTCGGGCGATGCCTTCGTGATGGAGTTGAATGCCCCCGGATCAGGACTAGTTTACTCCACCTTTATCGGCGGCTCCAACAGGGATCTAGGTACAAGCATCGCCGTCGATGCCCACGGGAACGCCTATGTCACGGGCAGGACCACGTCCACGGACTTTCCGACGACCGCGGGGGCTTTTCAGATGGCCTATGGGGGGGGCGACTACGATGCCTTCGTGACGAAGCTGAAACCGAGCGGGTCAGCGCTAGTCTACTCCACGTATCTCGGCGGCACTAGTTACGACTGGGGCAACGACATCGCCGTCGATGTCGCCGGCGGCGCCTATGTCACCGGTCCCACCGCATCATCCAACTTTCCCACAACTCCTGGGGCTTTCGCCACTGTCTTTACCGGGTTCACTGGAGGGTTCGCTGCCTTCGTCGTGAAGATCGGCGGCACCATGCCGGGGCAGATTGAAGCGGAAGATTTCGACCAGGGCGGCGAAGGCGTCGCCTACCACGACCTGACGCCGGGGAATCAGGGCGGCCAGTACCGCACCAGCGAGGACGTCGATATCATCCGCTACCCCAACG
>VBAI01000037.1 GCA_005882295.1 Candidatus Segetimicrobium genomatis
TGGACAGCAAAGAAGGGGGGGACTGTCCCCTCCTTCAAGGATTTTCACAGGCTGGCGGCGGTCTGCTCCCGGTGACCGGAGAAATTCGGCGGTTGAACGGATCTCTCGCTTCGAGTCCATGGAGAAGTCAGGGTCCTGGTGGCGGGGGCGGTGGACGATTGCCTGGGGGCGGCGGGGGATACGGCGCGTACGGGTTGCCAGGAGGAAAGTCAAACGGGGGAGACAACGTCCAGGAAACGTTGAGTTGAGCCGGGAGGCGAGGCGGAATCTCTGTGAGATCGACATTGAAGGCGTACACTTCCACTCGATTCACGAAGGACGGCTTATCCCCGTAAGTTGTGCGGAGAATTGTCCCAGAGGTCTTTGTGGTGTACGTGTACGTCAAGTTGCCGGGGAACCATGAGGCATTGTGTGGAACAGGAGGAAGGCTCGGTTTTGAAGTGTAGGTTGCGGCAGCATAGGAGATCGCTCCGGGCACGAGAGACCACGAAGCGTCAACCTCAGTCTGTGCGATGCGTCCTACCGCGATCCCGGCTGTGAACGGAAGGGATTTCGGCTCAGTGGGTTTGATTGTCCTGGTTACTCTCTGCCCCCGTAAGGTAGCTTCCACGGTGTAGCCTCCCACGACCGGGGGTCTGTCCGGCCAGAAATCCCACCAAACACGAGTACCATTTCGGTACGGAACGGTATCTACTTTTCCTTGAACGTGTACCAGGACCCATCTACCCGAGAGCCAAACCGGTTTGCCTTTGTTCCACGCCGGTGGACCGTGCAGCATGACACCAATACCACGGGGTCCGTTCGGTGAGTCTGGAATGGGGCGACTGATCACTACCACGGCTGTTCCTCCAGGTTTTCCCTTATCCCAATTCAATGTGCCGACGGCCACCTCCAACACCGTCTCTGTCTGGTTGGCCATTCCGGTTCGGGAGGCCATTAGCCCGAAGGCCAACAGAACGATAAGCATTTGCCTGATCGGTATCATTTCTCGCCGCAGCAGGTCCTTAGTCTATCTAATGCCCGAACCTTTGCCAGAGGTCGCCGCAGGCCTGTTGACAGCCCTGCGCCGGACGTGGTAGTCTGAGGCCCAGTTTTCCTTGTTAGTACTTTAACTAAGTAAAGAGGTGAATGTGATGCGCCTGCGGCAGGATCGGGCCACACGCTGGCAGCAGGTGCCTGACGGCTACCGGGATCTGGGGCCGGCGGAGGCGGAGCGGCGGAGCGCGCTGGCCAGCCGGCTGCGCGAGCAGCCCCACACTGGAGTTCCTGGAGACCATCGTGCACGGGACGGGGCCGGGCATCGAAGATCAACTCGTCAAGGTGATCGACGGTGCCGCGGTGCTGGCGCTGCGGCCGGAGATGACGGTCCCGATCGCGCGGCTGGCGGCCATGCGGCTGCTGCGCAGCGCGGCCGGGCCCCTGCGCCTGTGCTATGTCGCGCCGGTCTTTCGCAGCCAGGAGCGGGGACTGGGCCGGTTGCGCGAGTTCACCCAGGCGGGCGTGGAGCTGCTGGGCGCGCCCAGCCCGGATGGCGATGCGGAAGTGATCGCGCTGGCGGTGGAGTCGCTGCGCGCGGCCGGGGTGCCGGGTACGACCATTCGTCTCGGACATCTCGGCCTCTTGAACGATCTGCTGCAGGAGCTTCCGGAGGGCCTTCAGGCCGACGTGCGCGCCCGTCTGTACCGGCGGGAGTTTGTCGGCATCGGGAACGCGGCCCTGGATGGCCCGCCGGCGCGATTGCTTCGTGCGCTGCCGGAGTTGCACGGCCTCGACGGACTTGAGCGCGCGAGGGAGTTCGCGACCTCGCCGACCAGCCGCGGCGCGCTTCGCGAGCTCGAGGGCGTGGCAGAACAGCTGCGCGCCTACGGCGTCGCCGATGCCGTCGAGATCGATTTGAGCGTGATCCGGGACTTCAGCTACTATACCGGGATCGTCTTTGAAGCTCACGGGCAGGGGGCAGGGTATCCGCTTCTGGGCGGCGGGCGCTACGACACGCTGCTGGCGCGATTCGATGCGGACTGTCCCGCCACCGGCTTCGCGCTCGGACTGGAGCGAGTGCTGGCTGCCGCGCCGGAGGAGCCGGTCGAATCCCGTGACTTGATCCTTGTCGCTGATGAGAGAAGCCGCCTGCAGGTGGTCAGGCTGGCCGCTGATCTTCGCGGGGCCGGACTCCGGGTGCTGGTGGCGACGGGCATGGACTGGCCGGCCGTCCTGCGATGGGCCGAGGCCT
The DNA here is from genome assembly GCA_005882295.1 of Candidatus Segetimicrobium genomatis. Classification (GTDB taxonomy): domain Bacteria; phylum Sysuimicrobiota; class Sysuimicrobiia; order Sysuimicrobiales; family Kaftiobacteriaceae; genus Telluricultor. Next base: position 2,231 of record VBAI01000037.1, read on the forward strand.
GCGGCGTCACAAAGGTGGTGCGCGTCGTGAGCGAGGAGATGTGGCTCTACGACGCCACGACGCGTCGCGAAAGTCTGATCACCCGAAACCAGCTTCTGATCTCGCTCACTCCACAGTCTGAACCCAGGGTCGTCGCGTGGAGCCACTGACGCTGGCCATTCCAACCGGAAGGTTGTTTGCGGATGCCGTGGCTCTGCTCCGGCGTCTGCGCGTGATTGCGGATCTCCCGCAGGAGCGGAGCCTGGTGCTGCCGGCCGCCGGGGGCGTGCACGTGCTCATCGCCAAACCCGCCGACATTCTCACATTCGTCGAGCAGGGCGCCGCCGACACCGGGATCGTGGGAAAGGATCTGCTGCTGGAGCAGCGGCGAGACGTCTACGAACTGGTGGATCTGGGCTTCGGCGCCTGCCGGGGTGTGGTGGCCCTGCCTGCCGCCAAGACGGCGGTGTGGTCCCGGCCGGACCTGCTCCTGCGCATTGCCACGAAATATCCACATGTCGCTGCGCAATTCTTTGACAGCCAGCGCAGACCGGTCGAGATCGTCGAGCTGCATGGATCCGTCGAACTGGCTCCGCGGGTGGGGCTGGCCGACGGCGTGCTCGACGTGGCCATGACCGGCCGCACTCTGCGCGACAACCTTCTGGTTGAAGTCGCCGAGGTGTTTCGCTCCACGGCGAGGCTGGTGGTGAACCGCGTCAGCCTGCGGGCGAACGGCAGTCAGATTCGGCCGCTGATCGATCAGATGACGGCGGCCGCCGCCCTGAGTGTGCCATGAAGATCGTTGCATTGGCTCAGCTCGACGATGCAGCGCGCCAGCGCATGCTGCGCCGCGCCAACAGCCGCATCTTCGACGCCCAGATCCTAGAGAGTGCGCGCCGCGCGATCGAAGACGTGCAGGCGCGGGGTGATGACGCGCTGCTGGACTACACTCGGCGCTGGGACGGCGTGGACCTGACGCGGGAGCAGCTCATCGTACGCCGCGACGAGATTGCGGCCGCACGCGGTGCCGTCACGCGCGAGCTGCAGGATGCCCTCACCGAGGCGATCGGCCGGTCCCGCCGATTCAACGAGCGCCTGCTGCCCGGGAACTGGCTGGTCACCCCTGAAGCCGGGATCACCGTGGGGGTTCGGTTCACGCCTCTTGAGGGTGTGGGCGTCTACGTGCCCGCGGGCAAAGGCGCTTTTCCCTCGACCTGCGTGACCATCGTGACCCCGGCAGTCGTGGCCGGCGTGACGGAGATCGCCGTACTCGCTCCACCCCGTGCCGACGGTCGGCTTGATCCGGCGCTGCTGGTCGCCTGCGACCTGTTGGGGATCGACCGGATTTTTCGCTGCAATGGGGTCGCGGGGATCGCCGCCTTCGCCGTCGGCACAGATACCATCCCGGCTGTGCCGGCCATCGTCGGGCCGGGCAATCCGTACATCGTCGCCACCCAACTGATGGCCCAAACACTCGGTGTACGCATGCTGGCCATGCTGGGGCCGACGGAGGCGATGGTGCTGGCCGATGGTGACGCCGATCCACGCCGCCTGGCGCTCGATCTCCTGAATGAGGCTGAGCACGGGCAGGACTCCGCCGCCATCTTGGTGACCGACAGCCGCACGCTCGCCGCCGATGTCACCCGGGTGCTGCCGGAGTATCTCGCCCGGCTGCCCCAGGAACGGCAAGCGTTCGCGCGGGCGGCTTTGACGGACTACGGCGGCATCGTGCTCGCCCAGTCCATGGACGCTGCGGTAGATTTCGTGAACCAGTACGCGCCAGAGCACCTGCAGATTGCGATGAGGGATCCGCAGGGAGTCCTCGCGCGGATCCGGAACGCCGGTGAGATTCTTCTTGGTCAGGATACGCCGTTTTCTGCCGGCAACTATGCCATCGGCGTACCGGCGGCCTTGCCCACGGGCGGCGCCGCGCGAACCGGGTCCGGCGTGACCGCCTTGAGTTTTCTGAAGAGTTCATCGGTGGCCAGCCTTGACGCCACCGGTCTGGCCACAGTGCGGCCGGTTGTCGAGCAACTGGGCACCTACGAAGGATTTCCGGCGCACGTCATGGCGGTGGTGGAGCGATGAGGCAGGTCGGCGCACGTGGTCCTGCGGTGCGGCCGCGAGAGGAGATCGACCGGCTGCGACCCTACCGCATAGGGAGTCCGGCACCTGCGGCGGGTGCCGTCCAGATCCCGCCGGTGAAGCTCAATCAAAATGAAAGCCCGCTCGACTGGCCGCCGGAGTTGAAGGCGGAGGTCATGCGGCGGCTCGCTGGGCGGCCGTGGAACCGGTACCCGCCGGTGGACGCGGACGCCCTACGCGAAGCCCTGGCCGGTTCCCACGGCATCGGCCCCGATCAGGTTGCCGTGACGAACGGATCCAACGAGGCGATCCTGGCGTTGGTGCAGACGTTTGCTGGCGGGAGGTCGGTGCTGCTGACCGCCCCCGGTTACTCGATGTCAGCTCCGCTGGCAGTGATCGGCGGCGCCGCGGTGAAACCGGTGAGCCTGCAGCCAGATTTCTCGCTCGATGTGGCGGTCATGGTCGAGGCGGCGAGGGCGGGCGATGTGGGGATGGTGTTCATCGCTTCGCCTAACAACCCCACCGGCAATGCGTTTGCGCGACCGGAGCTCGAAGCGATTCTCGACGCGGCGCGAGGCGTGGTGGTGATCGACGAGGCATACGCGGGATTTGCGTCCGATTCGTTCCTCCCCGACCTCAGCCGGTATACGCACCTCGCCGTGCTGCGGACGTTCTCGAAAGCGTTCGCCCTGGCCGGGGCGCGGGTGGGGTGGATCGCCGCCCCGGCGGCGGTGATCGCAGCGGTACGCAAGGCGCTCCCGCCGTACAACCTCAACGTGTTTGCCCAGGAGGCGGCGCTGGCCGCGCTCGCTCGGCCGGAGCTGGTGGCGAAGCGGGTCCAGATGATCCGCCGAGAACGCGAGCGGGTGCTGGAGATGCTGCGCCGGACCGACGGGGTCACGGCGTACCGGTCGGACGCAAACTTCATTCTTTTCCGGACAGAGTTGCCGGCGGCCGTGCTCTTCTTGCGGCTTCTACAGCGAGGCGCGCTGGTGCGCGACGTCAGCCACCAGCCTATGCTCGAGCGGTGTCTGCGCGTGACCATTGGGATGCCGGATGAGAACGATCGATTCTTGGGCGCTCTGCGCGCGAGTATGGAGGCCTCATGAATCGGACCGGTCGCCTGACGCGAAAAACTGCGGAGACCACCGTGGAAGTCGTGCTCGGCCTGGATGGCGGGGGCGAGATTCGCATCGATACCGGCGTGCCCTTCTTCGATCACATGCTCCACCAGCTGGCCGCGCACGGCCGGCTGGATCTGCAGGTTACCGCGCAGGGTGATCTGGCTGTCGACGCCCACCACACCGTGGAAGATGTCGGGATCGTCTTGGGCCAGACGTTTCGCGCGGCAGTGGGCGACGCGCGCGGCATCGCCCGCTTTGCGTCACAGCATGCGCCCATGGACGACGCCCTCGTGCTGGCCGCCGTGGATATTAGCGGCCGTCCCTATCTGCACTACGGCCTGCAGGTAGAGCGGACGCTGCTGGGGACGTTCCCCACCGATCTGGTGGAGGAGTTTTTCCGCGCCTTCGTCAGTCAGGCCGCGCTGACGCTGCATCTCGCGCAGGTGCATGGCCACAACCCGCACCACATCGTCGAGGCGGCCTTCAAAGGGACGGGCCTCAGCCTGCACCGGGCCACCCGCGTCATTGGAGAGGATATCCCGTCGACCAAAGGGGTGTTGGGCTAGTGGGCCCGCTGCTGGCCATCATCGACTACGGCGCGGGCAACCTGCGCAGCCTCTCCCGGGCGTTGGGGATCGCCGGCGCCCGGGTGGCGCTGATCCGCAGTCCGGCAGAGGCGCACCACGGCGATGGCATCGTGCTGCCCGGCGTGGGCGCCTTCGGCCCCGCGATGGCCCGGCTCACCGCCGCAGGGTTCCCGCCGTGGATCCACGAGAGGGTGGCGGCGGGAACACCCCTGGTGGGCGTTTGTCTAGGAATGCAGTTACTCTTCGACCGAAGCGACGAGGCCAGTGGCGTGTCGGGACTGGGCCTCATCAAAGGAGAGGTGCGGCGGCTCCCGTCCGGACTCAAAGTTCCGCACATGGGCTGGAACGGCGTCATCACTCGAAGGGCAGATCCGGTCATCAGCGATCTGCGTGAGGGTGCGTTTGTCTATTTTGTGCATTCCTATGTGGTCGATCCGCGTGACCCCGCCGGCGTGATCGCCACTGCAACCTACGGCCGGGAATTCCCGGCGATTATCCGCCAGGGGAACGTGCTGGGCCTGCAGTTTCACCCGGAGAAGAGCGCGGCAACCGGCCTCGGGCTCCTCCGCGAGATCGTCGGCTGGATCGCTGCCACCGCGCCCTCTGTTCGCGTCGGCACTCGCGTCTGATGCTGGTCATTCCGGCTATCGACCTCCGCCACAGACGATGTGTACGGCTGATCCAGGGAGATGCCGGGCGTGAACTCGTGTATGCGGACGATCCCCTGCTGGTGGCGGCGCGGTGGGCGCAGCAGGGCGCACGGTGGCTGCACGTGGTGGATCTCGATGGCGCTCTGGCCGGTCGTCCCGTGCAACTCGACCTGGTCCGGGCGATCGTACAGCACAGCGGCGTGCCCGTGCAGGTGGGGGGAGGATTTCGCACGGCGGAGGATGTCGAAACCGGGCTGGCGATCGGGGCGGCGCGCGTCATTGTTGGCACCGCGGCCTCCCGGTTGGCCGGAGCCCTGAGCAGCCGATACGGTGAACGGGTAGCAGTGGCCGTCGACGTCAAGGCGGGCCGTGTCGCGGTCAAAGGCTGGACCGAGGTCCGCGACCTCGATCCGATCTCGCTGGGGAGGCAGCTTGTGGCCCAGGGCATCAGCCGTTTTGTGTACACCGATGCCGGTCGCGACGGCATGCTGGCCGGTCCAGACCTGGACAGCGTACGCGCCTTTATGGAGTCCGTGGGCGTGTCCGTCATCGCCGCCGGGGGGATTGCGTCCAACCGCGATGTCACCGCGCTGGGAGAACTCGGAGTCGAAGGGGTGGTCGTTGGCCGGGCGCTGTATGAAGGCAAGGTGGATCTCTCCGCATGTTGACGAGGCGCATCATCCCGTGTCTGGACGTCCTGGGCGGCCGGGTGGTGAAGGGGCTGAAGTTTGTCCACCTGCGGGACGCCGGAGACCCGGTCGAGCTGGCCGCGTTCTACGACCGGGAGGGGGCGGATGAGCTGGTGTTCCTGGACATCGGCGCGTCAGTTGAAGGGCGGGAGACGATGGAGGGCGTCGTGCGCCGCACCGCGGAGGCGGTGTTCATTCCACTGACCGTGGGAGGCGGTATTCGCTCAGCCGAAGACGTGCGGCGGATGCTGCTGGCCGGCGCCGACAAAGTGGCCATCAACACGGCGGCCGTGCAGCGTCCGGAGGTGATCCGCGAAGCCGCGGAGCGCTTCGGCAGCCAGTGCATGGTGGTGGCGATCGACGCCAGAGCGGTCGCTGAGACGCCGCGCCGGTGGGTGGTGTATGTGAACGGCGGAAGAGTTTCAACGGGTCTGGATGCGGTCGCATGGGCACAACGCGCGGTCGACCTGGGCGCCGGCGAGATCCTCCTGACGAGTATCGATCAGGACGGCACCCAGGACGGCTACGAGCTGCGCCTGACCCGCGCGGTCTCAGACGCCGTGCCGGTGCCGGTGATCGCCTCCGGAGGGGCCGGGACGTCCGAGCACATCCGGCAGGTGCTGACCGGCGGCGGCGCGGATGCGGCGCTGCTGGCGGGGACGCTGCATCGCGGGCAACTGCGGATCGGCGAGGTGAAAGGGTATCTGCAGGCACACGGGATCCCTGTGCGACTCTAACTCAGTCATTGCGAGGCGCGAAGCGCCGTGGCGATCTCGCTTGTTACGGAGATTGCTTCGCCCTGCGGGCTCGCAATGACGGAAATGGAGATCAACCCATGATCGAGCTGAAGTATGACGCTGAGGGTCTGGTGCCTGTGGTTGCGCAGGACGCCGCCACCGGGCAGGTGCTGATGGTGGCCTATATGAACCGTGAGGCGCTGGGAAAAACTCTGCAAACCGGCGAGGCCTGGTACTGGAGCCGGTCGCGGCGCGCCCTGTGGCGCAAAGGCGAGGAATCGGGCCATGCGCAGACCGTGCGGCGCGTGCGCGTCGACTGCGACGCCGATGCGCTCCTGCTCACCGTGGATCAGCACGGGGCCGCCTGCCACACCGGGCATCGTTCCTGTTTCTTCCGGACGCTTGAGGGATCGGACGCTGCAGCGGACGATGAGCGGGTCGTGACGGATATCCTGGACGAACTCTTCGAACTGCTGAAGCGCCGGCGCGCCGAGATGCCGGCGCGTTCGTACACCACGTCGCTGCTGCGGGCCGGGAGGACCGCCATCGCCGACAAAGTGCGAGAAGAAGCCGAGGAGCTTGTTCGAGCAGGTCAGACGGAGGCAGATACGCGGGTCGCAGAAGAGGCTGCCGATCTCATTTACCATGCCTGGTTGCTCCTCGTCGACCGCGGTGTGGAGCTGCAAGATGTGCGACGCGAACTGATCCGGAGGCGTAATGGGGATTAGGCTTGTCATTTTCGATTGCGATCTCACGCTGTGGGATCACCGGAACGTGTCCGGGCTGCGGCTGCCGTTTCGCAAAGTCGATGCGGAGGCCGTTGCGGATGCCGATGGCGTCCAGGTGCGGCTGTTTCCCGGCGTGCGGGAGGTGCTGGCCGCGATCCACGACCAGGGCCTGCTCATGTCGGTGGCCAGCTGGAACCAGCCCGAGCATGTCTTCGCGATCTTCGATTTGCTGGGATTGTCGGGCTATTTCACGCGGCCCAAAGTGGAGCCGCATCCATACAAGGAGCGCACCATCGCCGCGCTGTTTCAGGAACTCCGCGCAGACGGCCTCCCGCTGCGCCCTGAAGAGGTCTTGTACGTTGACGACCGCACGCTGCATTTCGAGCGCGTTCGCGAGGCGGTCGGCCCCGTGCACATCCTGCAGGCCGGAGTCGACTTCACGCAGTTTGCCGACGTGCTGGCCTACCTGAACGGACAGAACCCACGCATCGTCTCGTAACATCCACGGGGAGGGAACGCGTAAAGCCGCCGTCGAACTAGACTGGTACGATGATATTACCTGTTCGCGCCACACTGCCCCGCATCAAGCTCAAAGACCAGGTCGCTGAACGGCTCATCGAAGTCATCGCCTCCGGCCGCCTCGCCGGCGGGACCCGCCTGCCCTCTGAACGCGAACTGGTTGGCCGCCTCGGCGTGAGCCGCACGGTGGTGCGGGAGGCCCTAAATTTGCTTGAGGCGCGTGGTGTCCTTCAGGTGGAGCACGGACGTGGAGCGATCGTGCGCACTGATCCCTCCCACGTCGTAAGAGACGCGCTCCTCACCTTGCTGCGGGTCAACCCGGCCGCGCTGATGGACCTGCTCGAGATCCGCAAACTCCTCGAAGTGGAGATCGCCGGTCTGGCCTCGCAGCGTGTGCGTACCGAAGATCTCCAGGCCATGCGGGTCGAGCTGGAACGCATGCGGGCGCACCTTGGCTCGGCAGACGGGTATATCGAGGCGGACGTGCAGTTTCACAGCCACCTCGCCCACGGCGCCGGTAATCGCGTGCTGCTGCGGATGATTGAGCCGATCGGTGAACTCCTGCGGGCCAGCCGGCAGGTCAGCGCCTCACGGCCGGGGAGTGCTCGGCGGGCGCTGCGGGAGCATGAGGCCATCCTGCGCGCCGTCGCCGCCGGAAACGCGCCGCGAGCCCGTGAGGCGATGCGCACCCACCTGCAGGCCACGGAACGGGATCTCCTGGCGGTGATGGGACGGTCGCTGTCCATGCGACCCCATCAGCATGGCGCCGCGCAGCGGGGACGGCCCGCGAGGCGCCGGGGCAGTGCGGCAGGGCCGCGGCGGCTGTCATGAAAGCGTTCGTGGTGCAGGAACCGGGCCGCTACGGCATTGAGCAATGGCCGCAGCCCATCCCCGGTCCCGGACAAGTGCTCGTCCGGGTGGGCGCGGTGGGAATTTGCAAGAGCGACCTGGAGGTGCTTGACGGCACTCGCCCCGCGGCGTACGTACGCTATCCCGTGGTGCTCGGGCACGAATGGGCGGGCACGGTGGAGGCGGTCGGCGATACGGTGCGGGAGATCGCAGTCGGCGACCGGGTTGCTGTCGAGGGTCACAACTTCTGCCGGACGTGCGTATTTTGCCGGCGCGGCGAGACGAACCTGTGTGAACACTACAACGAGTTTGGGTTTACACTGCCGGGCGGGTACAGCGAATTCGTGGCCGTCCGCGCGGACCTCGTCCACCCGTTCAGTCCGACGCTTTCGCTCGAGGAAGCGGCGCTGTGCGAACCTGCGTCGTGCGCGGGCTACGGGGTGATGCGGTCGCGGGTGCGGCCAGGGGATACCGTGGTGATTATCGGTCCCGGCACGATCGGCCTGCTGGCGGCTGCCTGGTTCACCCTGTATCATCCGCTGCACATTATTCTGGTCGGCCGCCGGGCTCATGACGAAGGCCCGGTGAAGCAGCTCGGTGCCACGCGTCTCGTCAACCTGCAGCGCGAGGACGCACGCGCGGTCGTGAACTCGCTAACCGACGGGCGAGGCGCCGACGTGGTGTTCGAGGCAGCCGGCCACATCGACGCCGTCCCCCTCGCTTTCGATCTGGCCCGCCGGGGAGGGACGGTCGTGCTGGAAGGGATTGCCGGCGGGAGCCACCGGCTGGCCCTCGATCCAGACCTGTTCTGCTTGAAGGATCTGCGCGTCGAAGGGATTTTCGCGTACACGTCATCGGTCTTTACGACCACGATTTCGCTCATGAGCAGCGGCGTACTGCGGGTGGGCCCGTTGATCACGCGCGTACTGCCGCTGGAGGCGTACGCGGAGGCCTTCCGGCTGCTCCGCGAACGGACCCAGGTGTCGGGGAAGGTCCTCTTGAAGCCGTAAGAACCGCAGAGGGGGTGGGGGGAGTGAAGAAGTCCGCGCTCGCGAGGCTGTCCGCATTCGTGCTTGTCATCTCGGTGGTGCTCGCCGTCGCCGCCGGCACTGCGGCGCAGGAGCGCGCCACCGTCACGGTCTGGGGGTGGGAATATCAGAAAAAGGTCGTCGATGCCATCCTGCCTCTGTTTACCCGCCGGAATCCGAGCATCACCGTGGACTGGAAGATCATGGCCCCGCAGCAGGTGCGGCAGAACATGTTGCTGGCGTTTTCCTCCGGCGCCGGCGCGCCGGATGTCTTCGGCGCGGAATCCGCCTGGCTGCCCCAATTGCTCGCCGTGGGAGGCGCGACGGATGTCACAGAGCGGGCCAGGCCGTACGTCAGCAAGTTCAACCGGTTCAAATGGCAGGACGTGACGGTGAACGGGCGCATCTTCGGCATGCCCTGGGACAGCGGCCCGGTGGCGCTGTACTACCGCCGCGACGTGCTGGAGAAGGCGGGGCTGCCGTCTGACCCCGAGCAAGTGGCGAAGCTCTTCGCCACATGGAACGAGTACGCCCAACTCGCCCGCAAAATTCACACTGCCACCGGTGCGTATATGTTTGCGCACGCCAGGGCAAACAACGACGCGCGTGACTTTGAAAAACTCGCCTGGCAGCGAGGGGCGGGGTATTTTGACGAGCAGGGGCGGGTCATTCTCGATACGCGCAAGGACAACGTGGAGGTCTTGACTTTTCTGGCGCAGTTCTGGAAGGACGACCTCGCGCAAGACACCGAGCCGTGGACACCGGCATGGTACAAGGGCTTTACCGATGGGTCTGTGGCCACTCACTTCGGCGCGGTCTGGATGGGTGGATTCCTGCGCACGTGGATCGCGGCGGATGCAGCCGGGAAGTGGGGCGTGGTGCCGTTGCCAGCATGGGCGCCGGGCGGGGTGCGCACCTCGAACGACGGCGGGTCCAACCTGGTGGTCTCGGCGCAGTCGAAGGTCAAGGACGCGGCGTGGGCGCTCGTGGAGTTCGTGACCGCCAATCGCGAAGCGCAGGTGACGGCCTGGCGGGCTATGGACTCGTTCCCGTCGCTGGATGAGGCGTACTCGTCACCATTCGCCCGGCTAGGGGATCCGTATTTCGGCGGGCAGGCGTACCGGCAGGTCTTCGTGGATCTGGTCAAGCAGATCCCCGCATGGTACTACACCAAGGACTATCCGGAAGCGAATAGCGTCATGGCCCAGGAGATCGTCAACGTCGCGCTGGGTCGCAAGACGCCTGAGCAGGCGATCCGGGACGCCGCCAGCGAGATTCGGAGGCGCACCGGGCGACCGTAGCTGAGGCATCGGCGTGGCCTACGCGCAAGAACACGCTCATTCGCAACCGGCGTCGCGGACGCTTGTCCGGGCGGCAGGCTTTGTGCGCCGGTATTGGGCACCGTATCTCTTTGTCTCCCCGTTTTTCCTCATGTTTGCAGCGTTCATGCTGTACCCCGTCCTCTTCAGCCTGGTGCTCAGTTTCCACGAGTGGAACGGAGTTGGTCCGATGGTGTGGCGTGGGCTGGACAACTATGCGCGGTTGGCTCACGATCAGGCGTTCATCCAGTCGTTCATCAATAGCGCCATCATCTTTGTGATGTATGTGCCGGCGATGACGGCGCTGGCGCTGGTGCTGGCGGCGTTGTTGAACAGCGCATATCTGCGCGCCCGGGCCCTGTGGCGCGCGGCCATCTTTTTGCCGTACGTCACCGCCGTGGTTGCGGTGGGATTCACCTTCGCGCTGCTCTTCGACCGCGACTTCGGCCTGCTCAATTTGGTCCTGGTCGCCGTGGGGTTGCCGAAGGTCGACTGGCTCCTCCTGCCTGCGCTGGCCCGGCTGTCGGTGAGCACGCTGGTGACCTGGCGCTGGCTGGGCTACAACATGGTGATCATGCTGGGAGGGCTGCAGAACATCCCGGGCGAGCTCTATGAGGCGGCCACGATCGACGGCGCCGGCGTCCTGCGGTCATTTCTGTCCATCACCATCCCGCTGATGCGCCCGGTGATCCTGTTTGCGGTCGTCCTGTCCACCATCGGGACATTTTCGTTGTTCACCGAGCCGTACGTGCTCTTCCAGGGGACCAGCGGGGCCGGCCCGGCGCGGGCCACGCTCACGCCCGTGCTGCACCTCTATCACAACGCGTTTGGCTTCCTCAAGTTCGGGTACGCGTCGGCGATCGCCTACGTCTACTTCGGCGTGCTGTTCGTGCTGACCGCCCTGCAGTGGAAGTTGTTCGGGCGAGATGGCGGATAGGGCGATGAAAGGCATCGTCTACGCGCTCATCGTCGCGCTGGCACTGACGATGCTGATGCCATTCTTGTGGATGCTCAGCAGTTCGTTGAAGCCACAGTCCGAGATTTTCCGCCTGCCGCCGGCCGTGATCCCTCCCCACCCGAGCCTCGACAACTTCCGGCGGCTCTTCGAGCAGACGCCGTTCGCGCTCAACCTGTTCAACACCGCCTACATCGCCACAGCCTTTACGCTGCTGGCGCTGTTCTTGTGTTCGCTGGGCGGATTTGCCTTTGCGAAGTACCGCTTTCCGGGGCGGGAGGCCCTGTTTCTCGTGCTGCTGGGCTCGCTCGTGATTCCGTTCGAGGTCACCATGGTGCCGCTGTATGTCCTGTATCAGCGGATCGGGTGGATCGATACGCACTGGCCGCTGCTGATCCCGGGCACCGCCAATGCCTTCGGTATCTTCTTCATGCGCCAGATCATCCGCGGCGTCCCGGATGAACTCATCGACACCGCGCGGATCGATGGGGCCGGTGAGTTCCGGATCTTTACGCGTGTAATCGTGCCGGTTGTGACGCCGGCCCTGACGAGCCTGGGCATCATCTTCTTCATGAGCTCATGGAACAGCTTCCTGTGGCCCCTGGTGCTGCTGCGCAGTTCGCAGCGCCTAACTGCGGCCGTGGCCGTGGCCCGGTTGCAGGGAAGCATCTATGCTCCCTACGACCTCATCCTGGCCGGGTCCGTGCTGCTGACGCTGCCCCTCATCGTCGTCTTCCTCATCCTGCAGAAGCGCTTCATTGAGGGCATCATGGCGGGAGCGGTGAAGGCGTGACCATGCCGGTGAGCGCGCGCGGGGACAGCAAGGTGCTGGTGGGGGTCGACTATTACCCCGAGCAATGGCCCAGAGCTCGCTGGCCCATCGACGCCAAGCTCATGGCCGACGCCGGCGTGCGCGTGGTGCGCGTCGGGGAGTTTGCCTGGTCGGAGTTTGAGCCTGCGCCGGGACGCTATGCATTTGCCTGGCTGGACGACGCGTTGCAGCTCCTCCGCCAGCACGATATCAGCGTGGTGCTGGGGACGCCGACGGCGACGCCCCCGGCGTGGCTCATCCAGCGGCACCCGGAGATCCTCCCGGTGGATCCGGACGGCGTGCGGGTTGGCTTCGGCGGCCGCCGCCACTACTGCCCGACGCGAGCTGTCTACCGGCGGTATGCGGGGGAGATCGTCACATCCCTGGCAGACCATTACCGCGAGCACGGTGCGGTGATCGGGTGGCAGATCGACAACGAGTTTGCCTGCCATCGGGGAGGCTGCTTTTGCGAGGAGTGCCGCACTACCTTCCAGCGCTGGTTGCAACGTCGGTATGGGTCGCTCGAACATCTCAACGAGACGTGGGGCACGGCGTTCTGGAGTCAGACGTACACGGCATGGGAGCAGATTCCCCTTCCCGCACGCACCGTGGCGGTCCACAATCCCGCGCTGCGTCTTGACTTCCAGCGGTTTGTCTCTGACGCCTACACAGAATTCCAAGACTTGCAGATCGAGATTCTGCGCACGCGGTGCCCACGCCATTTCATTACGACCAACCTGATGGGACTGTTCGATGAGCTCGACTACTTCAAACTGAGCCGCCCGCTCGATTTCGTCGCCTGGGACAACTATCCCGGGTATCACGGGCCGGCCGATCCCGTGAGGACGGCGATGGCGCACGACCTGACGCGGTCGTTGAAGCATCGCAAGTTCTGGGTCATGGAACAACAGGCAGGCCCGACCGCGTGGGAGGGGGGTGTGGACCGGTCACCCCCACCCGGGCTGTTGCGCCTGTGGACCTGGCAGGCGGTGGCGCACGGGGCAGAGGCGGTCGTCTACTTCCGCTGGCGGACGGCGACGCAGGGGGCGGAGCAGTTCTGGCATGGGATCCTCGACCACGACGGCCGCCCGCGTCGCCGCTACGAGGAAGTCGCCCGCACCGCGGCCGAGCTAGCCGGGCTGGAGCTGCCGCCTGACGCGGTGCCGGAGACACCGGTGGCCATCGTGCTCTCGTACGATGACCGGTGGGCCTGGAAGATCCAGCCCCAGCATGCCGCCGCCACCTTCGACCGGCGTGTCGGCGATTGGTATCGAATGTTCCGAGACTACGGCATTGGCGTGGAATTTGTCGCGCCGGGAGAGCCGCTGCGCGGATATCGAGTGGCTATTCTGCCGAGCCTGTTTATGCTGAACGATGCCACCGCGCATCAAGCAGAGGAGTTCACGCGAACCGGCGGCCTGCTCATCGTGGGGCCCCGCACGGGCGTCAAAGACGAGACCAGCCGCGTGCGCGATGTGCCGCCGCCCGGGCCGCTGTCGGAGCTATTGGGCGTTGAAGTCGACGAATACGATGCGATCGGAACCGACGATGCCGCCACCGTGGACCTCACGCTGCCGGGTCTCCCGAGCCTCACGGGACGTTCCACCATCTGGAGTGACGTGCTGGGGCCTCGGTCGGCCGACGTGGTGGCTGTCTATCGGGACCAATACTATGCCGGCCGGCCAGCGGCCACGCTGCAGATGGCGGGTAGGGGCGCTGCGCTCTATGTGGGAGGGTTCTGGGAGAGCGGGCTGCTCGACGGGGTCGTGCGCTGGGCGCTGCGGCAGCAAGATTTGGACGCGGCGGTCGTGCGCCGTAGTAACGCGCATGACGTCGAAGCCGTCGTCTGGCGAAGCGCCGCCGCCCGATACCTCTTTCTCCTAAATCATGGGGACCGTTCAGCCAGCCTTGGGCTCGCTGGCCAATGGGCAGAGCTGGCTACGCAGCAGCCGCAGTCCGAGACGGTGTCGCTGCAGCCGTTTGCAGTCAAGCTGTTTGTGGCGAGGTGATGGTGATGCGCGCGACACGCCAGTTTCTGCGGCGCCTGCAGCTGCCCGAGGGGGACGCGCATGCGCTCCCCGCGTCGGAGAAGCGGTTTCCCGATGGCGCCCACTATCGCATTGAGATTCCCAGCGTGGAAGGACCGCGCGCGATGACCTCCGTGCTGGAAGCCGCGGACCATCATCGGGTCCCGGTGCACCGGATCTCGCAGGGCAGCGGCATCATGCTGCTGACGGAGGATGAGATTCAGGAGATGGTCCGGATCGGACGGCAGGCCCGCGTCGAGGTCAGCCTCTTCGTGGGCCCCCGCGCCGGCTGGGACACCGGGGCCCAGGTGACCGCGTCGGGCGGGCGGGTGGTGAGTCCGCGTGTACGGGGAGCCGATCAGCTCGTGTACGCGATCGAAGATGCGAGGCGGGCGGTGGCCCTGGGCATCAGCAGCGTGCTGGTGGCCGATGAGGGTCTGCTGTGGGTGTTGGGCGAGATGCGGCGGGAAGGCGTGCTGCCGCGCGAGCTGGTGATCAAAGTCTCGGTGATGATGGGCGCCGCCAACCCGGCCTCCATCAAATTAATGGAGCGGCTGGGGGCTGATACCTACAACATCCCCACCGATCTGACGCTGGCCCAGATCGCGGCGATCCGGCAGGCCACCGACATCCCGCTGGACATCTACGTCGAGGCGCCGGACGACCTCGGCGGGTTCATCCGGCACTATGAGATTCCGGAGATCATCCGGGTCGCTTCTCCCGTGTACATCAAATTTGGACTGCGCAATGCGCCAAACG
>VBAI01000149.1 GCA_005882295.1 Candidatus Segetimicrobium genomatis
ACGCCGAGACGTGGCCGGTATCTTTGAACCTGCGGTCCAGCCAGGCCTGCATGCCCTCCCACAGCGCATACCCGTACGGTCGGATCGCCATGAAGCCGCGCACAGGCGAGTAGTCCGCCAGCTCAGCCTTTAAGGCTACGGCAGTGTACCACTCGCTGAAATTCTCGTCTTTCTTCGGAATCTGCGAAGCTTCGCGCTCGGTCACATGAACCTCATCCAACCAGAATTTTCGGCAGCACGCACTTCAAATTCGCACTCCGAAATGGAGAATCCCGCCCTAAAGGACGGGATTCCCTCTGGCCTTGTGCACGCGATTCTAACACGCGTGCGGCGTGGGTTCAACCGGGGTGGCTCAGCGCTCGATCGGCACCCCCACCAGGCTTCCCCACTCGGTCCAGGAACCGTCGTAGTTCTTGACCTGCCGGAAGCCCAGCAGATATTTGAGCGTAAACCAGGTGAGCGATGACCGCTCGCCGATCCGGCAGTAAGCCACCACGTCCTGATCCGGCTTGACTCCCTGCCCCTCGTACAGGCGCCGCAACTCCTCAACGTCTTTGAAGGTCCCGTCCTCGCGAACGTTTTGGGTCCAGGGGATGTTGCGGGCGCCAGGGATATGACCCGAGCGCTGCGCCCCCTCTTGGGGGTATGCCGGAGGTGCGAGCAACTCTCCAGAGAACTCGGCCGGCGACCTCACATCGACCAGCGCCGCATTCGGCTGCTTCAAGCGCTGCAGGACCTCATCCCGGAAGGCGCGGATCGACCGATCGGGAGCGCTGGCCCGGTACTCGGTCGGGGCAAAGCGCGGGACCTCGAGGCTCGTCTTTCGACCTTCCCGCAGCCACCGGTCGCGGCCCCCGTTGAGAATGCGGGCGTCGCGGTGCCCATAATACTTAAACAGCCAGAAAGTGTAGGTCGCAAACCAGTTGTTGCGATCGCCGTAAAAGACGACGGTCTGGCCGGGCTCGACTCCGAGTTCACCCAGGATGTGTTCAAAGCGATCTTTGGGCACCCAGTCCCGGACGATGGGATCCTGGAGATCTTGCTTCCAGTGCAGCCGGACAGCGCCGGGAATGTGTCCCTGATCGTAGAGTGCCGGATCCTCGTTCGCTTCCACGATGCGGACCTGCCGGTCGTTGAGGTGTGCGTCCAGCCAGTCTGGTTCGACCAACACTTCAGGATGCGCGTATCCAGCCATCATCAAACCTCCTCAGGCAAGAATTGGGCAAGCTTCTCCCAGTCCGCTGCGCCGTGGTTGATGGCGAGAACGACGCCCGTCGCTCCCACGACAACCGTACTCGGCACCGTCAGGATCCCAAACCTGCCCGCCAGCTCCGGCTGGGCAAGGGCATCCACTTCACGGATGTTCACCCGATCCTGATACCGGCGCTGCAGCTCCTCCAGGGCCGGCTTTTGGATGGTCTTACACGGCACGCAGTCGGGAGTGGAAAACGCCAGGACCAGGGGACGGCTGTTAACCAGCAAATCCGCGGCGGTCCGGCGCCGGAACCGCCATGAGCGCCACGCCAGTCCCGCCCAGGAGACGGCGAGCACTGCCGCGACCAGTGAGAAGGCCAGCAGGCGGTCGGGAATCATCATTCTGCCTGCGCCGCTCCCCGGATCCAGCCGATCCGGCGCAGCTGATAGTACACAAAACAGCCGGCACAGAAGTTGAGCGCCACATTCGCCATCGCCAGCGCGGCCACCAGGAGGTCGAGCGCCCACCCCAGCACCGGCGCGCCTGCCGCCAGCGCGATCCACGAGAGTCCGAGGAACGTCGCACCGACACCCTGGGCAAAGCGGTGTGGGGCCGGATCATCCTCCACCAGGTGCGGCCGGACCAACCCCAGCGGCAGCGCGGCGCGCTGATACAGGACTCGAAACAGGCCCCACTGTGGGCGCGCGGTACTCGCGGCGAGAATCAGCGCCAGGACCGCCACCAGCCACGGTTGGTTGGTCAGCGCGGCCACCACCGCCACGATGGTCAAACTCACCTGATTGAACTTGATTGCGTTGTGGTCGACCTTGACGGCCATCACCTGCTCCTTTCCAGCACACAGTTCGTGAGTGTGCAGTAGCATCCACACCGGTCTGGATGCGGAAACAGGTTGTGCCTTCGATGGGTTAGATCAGCGGATCAGCGAAGGCACCCTGCCTCCGCCGGCGACAGATGCATTGCCGAGGGGTGTACTGCACTGCAGATGGAGTGCGGACGAACCGGACAACCATGCCGACTCCTATTCCTGACCTGTTTGCTTAAGAATAGGCGGTCGGGATTCGCCTGTCAAGAAAAACCGACCGGTGCCCTAATCAGTGTCGGCTGCGTGCCGGCGAGCGGTCAGAACCGCGAGGATCGCGCGGAGAAGAACAAGCAGTCCGTGGATTACCCAGGCCACTGGCCTGAGCGCATAGATAAACAGCAGATCGACATATCCCAGCGCGCGTTTCACCCAACGCCCGCGCCGGCCAATGTGTTGTAACGCTGGGATTCCGCCGTACAACAATGTGACCACCAGCGTACTCAGGGAAACACCAAACTTCTGCAGGTCGCTGATATGGATCCGGAAGATATCTTCCAGCAAAAGTTCGATGCCGATGTTGAGGACGAGGATGTAGGCTGCTGCCTCCAATACTGGGTAGCGTTCAATGAGCCGCGTGAAGAGAACAGCTGCAAAGCGCATCGTCACAATACCCAGGAACACTCCGGTCATCACAACCCATAACTCGCGGGAGAGTGCGACTGCGGCCACGACGTTGTCGAGGCTGAATGCCAGATCGGCCAGCTCCACTGCCACGACGACGCTCCAAAATCCCCGTTCCGACCGTCGTGCTGGCTGCCCGGCCGCACGTGCGGCAGCTGCGCGGGCTTCCTCCGGAGTTTCCCCGAGATGATCGGCGGCCAACTTGATGAGATACAACCCACCCAGCAGGAGCAGCCAGCGGTTCTGAATCACCCAGGAGGCGATGAAGAGCATCATCCCGCGGCCGACGTAGGCCCCAAACAGGCCGACCTTCAGGGCTGCCGCGCGCTGACCGCCCAGCAGCTTGTGTACAGGTTTTTGGAACATCCGCAGCGGACGAGGCCAGGGGATTCGCTCGTGGCGAGGAAGGTGCGCCACCATTGCGCCAAGGACTGCGGCATTATCGATGGAGAGGATGCCCTCCAGGTAAATGAGCTGGAGGATAATTAGGACGACCGCTACGTCCATGACCCTGTCATTCTAGCCCACAGTCCCAGCGGGCCGCAACGCAGCCGGCTCTCACCTCCCGATGGTCAACGCGTTGCTCAGATCCGCGGCGCTCGCATCGCGCGTGCTTAACGGCTGCAGCCGCCATCGTCGTTCAATTAGTCTGAGGATAGAGGTCGTATCGTATCGGGTGTGATCTATGAATCCGCGCTTGGCGAACGGGGAAATGATGATTGCCGGCACCCGCGTCCCAGGACCCCAGCGGTCCACCACCGGCGGGGCGACATGGTCCCACCGCCCGCCATTCTCATCGTAGGCGGCGATGATGAGGACGTCGCTCCACACGGGACTGTTCATAATGGCCCGCACAATCTTGTCGGCGTGCGCCTGGCCGCGCAGGGGGTTTGTGTAGCTGGGGTGCTCGTTGTCTGCTCCGACCGGTTTGATGAACGACACCGCCGGCAGGCGGCCGGCCGCGAGATCGCGGAAAAAGTCTTCCTCATCCCGCAGATGCTGCGCCTTCGCGGCCATGCCGTCGGCATAGTTGGCAAAGAACGCAAACGGCTGGTGGTGGAACTGGAATAGTGGATCCGGGCGTCCGGCCAGCGCGTCTCGCCATCCCCCCGAATACCAGGCCCACGAGACCCCAGCCTCGCTCAGCCGGTCCCCGATCGTGGGCATCGTTTGATTCGGCACCAGCGTCCGGGCCTCTGCAATCACGGGGTGCGGTGTATTGACCGTAAACGACGTGTTCACCACGAATCCATCAGGCGTCACGCGACCGTCGCGGGTCAGGAAGCCATTCGCATCGAGCTCCGCGCGTTGATCGGCCGGCGCATCGCGCCACACCGGCGTACAGGCACAGATGAGCCAGA
>VBAI01000150.1 GCA_005882295.1 Candidatus Segetimicrobium genomatis
CGTGCCGCGGTATTGTGGTGAATGATCCCTTTGCGGGCGGCCCGATCCAACTCTGATACTGCCTGGGCCAGCTTCTCGGGATTGGTGCGGGCCGCTTTGGTCAGCGTCTTCAGGCGGGAGAGCACAGCCTGATTGGCCAGCCGCCGTCGTTCAGATTGGCGCTTGTGTTTGAGTCCTGACTTAGATCGTTTGGCCACCGGAACCTCCCCGTCGTGGTCTGGAACCGCTCGGTTATCCTACCACGACCTCACGGCCGCCCACAAGGACGCACACTCCAAAAGGCGTTGGAGGTTGGAGGTTGAAGGTGGAAGGTCGATGCCGGAAGATGGACCGCCGCTCCCTCGTCGCCTCGCGCGCGCTGCGTCGCTCATGGCCGTCGCGACCACCGCCAGCCGTGTGCTGGGGCTACTGCGCGAAGTGGCCGCGGCGTGGCTGTTCGGGGCCACGAACGCTAAGGCCGCCTATGTCATCGCGTACTATCTGCCGTTCTTCGTCCAGCGGCTGCTGCTGGGCGGCACCCTCAGTATCGTCTTCATCCCGACGATCAGCCGCTACCTCGCCCGCGGCGAACTGGACGAGGCCCGGCGCATCTCCGGAAGTCTCTTCAGTCTCGTGCTCCTGGCGGGGGCGGCGATGGTGGTGGCCGGCCTGGCGGCGGCGCCGCTCCTGGTTCCACTCGCCGCACCGGGCTTCGCCGCATCGCCGGGGTTGCCTGAACTGGCGGTGCGGCTGACCCGGATCATCTTCCCCGCGATGCTGTTTCTCGCGCTCTCCGTTTTCGTCACAGGATTCTTGCAGGCCCACCAGGATTTCACGGCATCCGCTCTGGCCCCGCTGCTGTTCAATAGCACGATCATCGCCGGCACGCTGCTGCTGGGACCCCGGATTGGCATCCGGGGGCTGGCCATCGCCTGGATCGCGGGCACGGCGGCGCAGTTTCTGGTCCAGCTGCCCGCCGCGCGCCGGTACGGGCTGCGGTTGGGTCGGGTCGACCTTGCGCATCCGGCTCTGCGCGAGCTGGCGCGCCTGGCGGTGCCGGCGATGCTGGGACTGGCGATTGTGGAGATCAACGCGTACGTGGACCGGTTCTTCGCGTCGCAGCTGCCGCTGCGGCCCGAGGCGAACCCCGTCGCCGTACTCGACTATGCCTATGAGATCGTGCAGGCGCCGGCCGGGATCTTTGCGATTTCCATCGCCACCGCGGTGTTCCCGCTGCTATCCCGCCACGCCGCAACGGACAACCACGATGACTTGCGGGGGACCGCGTCACTGGCGCTGCGCACGCTGCTGTTCGTCATCCTGCCGGTGACGGCGCTGGTGCTCGCGCTGCGCGAGCCACTGGTGCGGCTGCTCTTCCAGCGGGGCGAGTTTGGGCCCGTCGCCACACGGGCTGTCGCGGCGACGCTGGGGGGATACGCGGTGGGACTCCCGGCGATTGCCGCGTACTATGTCGTCACACGGACATACTACGCCCTCCAGGACATGGTCACACCGGTGCGCATCGGGGTGGCGATGGTGATCCTGAATGGCGTCCTCGACTATGCCCTGATGCGGGTGTGGGGCGTGGTGGGCATCGCCCTGGCCACCTCGATCGTGTCGGCGATCAACGTGGCGTTGCTCCTCTGGAGACTGCGCGGGCGCCTCGGCCGCCTGGACGGTAGGCGCATTGCGTCAACCGCGCTGCGGACCGGCACGGCCGCCATCGCAGCCGGCCTGCTCATGGCCGCGGTGGCGGATGCGGTCCGGCCCGCGGGGCTGGTGGAGCGATCCGTGCACGTCGGCGCGGCGGCCGTGATAGGCGCGCTGGTATACGTGGGGGCGTGCCGCCTTCTGCGCGTGGAGGAACTGCGTGTCGCGTTCCAGCTGCTGCGCAGTCCTCCCAGCCGCTCGGCGCGCGCGGCGCGTTGACACTGGTTTTTGCGCGGTGCTATGGTTAGGGGGATTGTTAGCACTCCACCGCGTTGAGTGCTAATGGGCGGTGGTCCCCAGCAGGGGGAGATGCGATGCAGGCTACCCTGGATGCACGCAAGCGAGAGATCCTGCGGGCGGTGATCCGCTCCTACATCGAGACCGCCGAACCGGTGGGTTCTGAGGTGGTGGCGCATCAGGGCCATCTGGGTGTCAGCGCGGCGACCATCCGCAACGAGATGGCAGCACTGGAGGAGCTGGGGTATCTTGCCCAGCCGCACCCCTCCGCCGGGCGCATCCCCACCGATCGCGGCTACCGAGCGTACGTGGATCAGCTGGCGGACACCGACGCCCCGCTATCGACCGGGGAGCGGCTGCGGCTCCGGCGGCGTCTGGCCACCGCGGTCCAGGAACGAGAGCGCATCCCGAAAGAGGCGGCCCGCACGCTGGCCAACGTGACGAAATACACCTCGCTCGTCGCCCATTTGGAACCGGACCGCTTCGTCTTCCATCTTGAAGGCGCAGCCAATATTCTCATCCAACCGGAGTTCCGCGACGCCCGCGCGGCGCGACCAATCCTCGAGGCCCTGGAGCGGGAGGAGGTCATCGCCGGCTTGCTGGAAGGCGCGCCCGAACAGCAGGTCTCGGTCACCATCGGCAGCGAGCACCGCGTGGAGGACCTGCGAGGCTGTAGCGTCGTCGCCGCTGCCTACCGGATCGAAGCGCGGCCGGCGGGAGCTCTGGCCATCGTCGGTCCCACTCGCATGCCCTACGCGAGGGTCATCGCGTTCGTGCGCTATCTGGCCGAGAGCCTCGATGACGTGATGGCCGGGCTCGCGTAGGCGTCCATGCCCGACTATTATCAGGTCCTCGGTGTCGACCGCACCGCCACACAGGACGAGATCAAACGGGCATTCCGCCGGCTGGCCCGCGAGTACCACCCCGATGTGCGCAAGGATGACCCGAAGGCCGAGGAGCGCTTCAAGGAAATCAACGAAGCCTACCAGGTCCTCAGCGACCCGGAGCGCCGGGCCCAGTACAACCGGTTCGGGACGGTGCAGCCGGTCCCCGCCGAGGATGTGGCCGGCGGGGGATTTGGTCCGTTCAATGACATCTTTGACATGTTTTTCGGCCGGCGGAGCAGCCGGGTCGACCGCGATGCCCCCGAAGCCGGCGCCGACCTGCGGTACGATCTCGAGCTGTCGCTGGAAGAAGCGGCAACCGGCGTTGAGAAGACGATTGAGATTGAGCGGTTGGAGACCTGCCCCCGGTGTTTCGGGACGGGCGCCGAGCGAGGATCTGCGCCGGAGCGGTGTCCCACCTGTGGCGGGCGCGGTGAGGTGCAGCACTCACAACGCACGATTTTTGGGTCGTTCACACAGGTCTCCACCTGCCCGAGTTGCGGCGGAACCGGAACAGTCCTCCGCCACCCCTGCACGCAATGCCGCGGCAGCGGCCGGGCCGCGATGGCGCGCACGGTCTCGGTCGGCATCCCGCCGGGAGTCGACAGCGGCATGCGCCTGCGCATCGCCGGTGAGGGCGAAGCCGGGCTCCGCGGCGGTCCGCGGGGCGACCTCTACATGTTCATCCATGTCCGGCCGCATCCCGTCTTCCAGCGGGAAGGGAAGGACCTCTTTTGCACGGTCCCGATCACGATCTATCAGGCCGCCTTGGGAGACGATATCGAGGTGCCGACGCTGGAAGGTCCCATCGGGCGCGCGGTCCCGGCAGGCGCGCAACCCGGAACCGTCATCACGGTGAAGGGGAAGGGGATGCCGGACGCACGCGGGAACCGCGGCGATCTGCATGTGCGGCTTGACGTGCGTGTGCCTACCGATCTGACGGACGAGGAGCGCGCGCTGCTCCGCCAGCTGGCGGCGCTGCGTGGACGTCAACTGAAACCGCACCGGCGCAAGATTTCAGACAAGGTCAAGGATATGCTGCAGTGAGGTCCCGCCGACTCTCTCCAGATGAAATGGGTTGAAATTACCGTCACGACGGCTCCGCAGGCCGTGGAGGCCGTCGCCAACATCCTGCTGGAGTGCCGTACCGGTGGTGTTGAGGAGGCGCATCCCTCAGCCGGTGTGGTCCGCCTGCGCGGCTATCTTCCGGTCGGTCCCGCCGTCGAGGTGATTCTGGCCACGATTGAGCGGCGCGTCCGGGCATTGCCCGAGTTTGGGTTGGACATCGCCCCGGGTCGCATCGAGACAACCGTCGTCGAAGACTCGGGATGGGCCCACGCCTGGAAGAATCACTTCAAGCCGTTCCCCGTCGGCCATCGGCTGTGGATCACGCCGACCTGGCGTGATGCGCCGCCGCCTCCCGAGCGGATCGTGATCAGACTCGATCCGGGCATGGCGTTCGGCAGCGGCCTGCACGCGTCGACACAGTTGTGCCTGGCGGTGCTGGAGGATCGCATGCGCGGCGGCGAGCGGGTCTTTGACATCGGCGCCGGGTCGGGAATCCTGTCAATCGCCGCGGCCAAGCTCGGGGCC
>VBAI01000038.1 GCA_005882295.1 Candidatus Segetimicrobium genomatis
CATCGCTGGGATCATACTTCAGAAACGAGGGAAACGGCGGGATCGGAAAATCGACATACATGAACGCAAACGCCACGGCGCCGAGCACGGCGACCTGCACCAATCGTCTCATCCTGCCCCCTCCAACTGGTGACCGCGGGGGCAGGCGGGAGAACACGCTAACTACGGGACTGGGGAATGGGGACTGGAAAATTCCGGCAGTTGGTCCCCAGTCCCGAGTCCCGCAGTTTCGTGTTGACCTTCTCCCATCCGGACTTACCCCGTTCCAAGTCGGCAGGCACGGGTCACGCGACCGCAGCACCTACCTGCCGACTTGGAACGGGGCTTACCGTCGGCTCCGGCCTCGCACCGGATCCACCGCGACCGTTCGCACGGCCGCGGGTTGCGGGCTCTCCGTTCCATCGAAACGGCATTACCGCCGGTCGGGAATCGACCCCGAAGGGTCTCACCCTGCCCCGAAGGTCACTATTGAGTGATCAACAGAAATGCTAGCACGCGGTTGGATTGGAAATCAATCACTGGCTAGAGGTATTTCAGTGGATCCAGTGGTCGTCCGTTGACGCGGATCTCAAACAGCAGGTGGGGACCGGTGCTGAATCCTGTGCTGCCGATCTGCCCGACCGGTTCGCCGTACTGCACGAGTTGACCGACCCGGACGGCGATGAC
Source organism: Candidatus Segetimicrobium genomatis (assembly GCA_005882295.1). Lineage (GTDB taxonomy): Bacteria > Sysuimicrobiota > Sysuimicrobiia > Sysuimicrobiales > Kaftiobacteriaceae > Telluricultor. The sequence goes on from VBAI01000038.1 coordinate 667, forward strand.
GGACAGATGAGAATACCAGGTCGTGACCCCATCTCCATGATCGATTACCACCAGCCGGCCGTACCCGGATTCGTACCCCGCCACGGTCACCCGGCCGGCCCGGGCGGCAAACACGGGGCTGCCCGTGGGAGCGCCGATGTCGATGCCCGTGTGCATTTCCCGTGTACCGAAGATGGGGTGCTGGCGAAATCCAAAACCCGAGGTCACGCGGCCACGCGCCGGCCAGAGAAACCCCCGGGCGATGCTGATCGCTGAACTGAGGCTGCGGGACAAAGCCATACGGCGGGGGATGTCGGTGGCGCCGCCTGGAATCGTCAGCCGCTGGCCGGGGCGAATCAGGTCGCCGGTGGACAACCCGTTGGATTCAACGAGAAGATCGACGGAGACACCGTACGTCTGGGCGATCTCCCACAGGGTCTGACCATCTTGCACGATCACGAACGCCGGTTGAGCGGAGGTGGTGACCAGGGAGGCCGACGAGCCGTGCACAGCCGAGCGCACCGCAGACTCGGATACCGTGGGCTTGGGATCGCCCATGACGGGAAGCAAGATCGGCGCGGTGGTGGCGAATGACGAGAGGGTGTGGATCGCGCGACTGAAGAGTTCGGCGGTGGCTACGAACCGGACCGGTGCCTCCGCGGGTTCTGCCGGGATTTCGGCGCCGAGTGCTGGAATGATCAGCAGGCCGAGTGCCAGCAACCCCCAGTATCGCCGCATGGTCCGTCGCATCGTGTACCCAAGTGGTCGAGCGCTCTCCGAGGAACTTCAGAAGGGGGCACATGAATGTGCCGGAAAAATTCCCCCTCCCTGTTCGCCTCAGGGTATCAAATTCCTGCCCCCCGCCTGAGAGCTCTAGACCGGTTCCAAGCCGGCCACCCTTGCGCACCCCTCTATACCATCGTTTATCCTGGTATTACGTGAATCTTGCGGTCCTGCACTGATGAATCATACCCTGGAAGCGCGCCCAGCCCTCAAGTTCGATCGCAATGAACTCTCAGGGGCGTTTGGGGACATCGGCACGGATTTTCCCCTGCTGGTGAGCATGATCCTCATCGCAAAACTCGACACGGCCAGCGTGCTGGTCATGTTTGGCCTCATGCAGATCGTCACGGGGCTTGTCTATCGAATGCCGATGCCGGTTCAACCTCTGAAAGCCATGGCGGTGCTCGTGATCACGCAGAAGCTCAGCGGACGGATTCTCTATGGGGGCGGGCTGGCGATCGGCGTGATGATGCTGGTCCTGGCGGCTACGGGTCTCATCGAGTGGGTGGCCAGGGCGGTTCCCAAGAGCGTGGTGCGGGGCATCCAGTTCGGGCTGGGACTGCAACTTGCGTCGCTGGCGCTGAAGGATTATGTCCAAGCCGGAGGTCTTCCCGGATATGGCCTGGCCGCCGCCTGCTTTGTGCTCACGCTCGCGTTGTTGGGAAACCGGAAATACCCGCCCGCGTTGTTGGTGATCTTGCTCGGGGTCGTTTACGCCTTGCTCTTCAACGTGGATCTCGGCGCCCTTGGGCGGGGGATTGGCTTCACCCTGCCCCATATCTCTGTCCCCAACACCGCTGATGTTCTGACTGGGCTCGTCGCCCTTGCCCTGCCCCAGCTGCCACTCTCGCTGGGGAACTCGATCCTCGCCACCCGGCAGATCACAGAGGACCTGTTCCCGCGTCGAGCGGTGGGGGTGCGCAAGATCAGCCTGACCTACGCCCTGATGAATCTCATCAACCCGTTTTTCGGCGGGGTGCCGACCTGTCATGGCTCGGGCGGCATCGTCGGTCACTACGCGTTCGGCGCGCGCACCGGCGGGTCAGTGATCATCTACGGGTCGCTCTACCTCGCCCTGGGTCTGTTCTTGAGCCAGGCATTCGGCGCAGTCATCCAGCTATTTCCGCTACCAGTCCTCGGCGTTATCTTACTGCTTGAAGGGGTGATGCTCATGCGGCTGGTCGGCGACATGGCGGCATCCCGCCCGGACTTCGCGATCGTCCTCTTGGTGGGGCTCTGCGTCATCGGGCTTCCGTACGGCTATCTGGTAGGGCTGGTGCTGGGGACGCTTCTGGCGGCCGCGGTTGGGCGAGGATTGACCGGACTCGCCCGATGACGCCGACGTCACGTCAGGAAGAGGAGCAGACCATGCCGCGCGTGCTGTTCGTCTGAGTCGGTAACAGCGCCCGCAGCCAGATGGCGGAAGGTCTGTTCAACGCGAAGGCGCCGCCGGGCTGGTGGGCAGGCTCCGCGGGGACGGAGCCGGCAGCACAGGTGAGACCGGAAGCCATCGCCGTCATGCGCGAAATCGGCATCGACATCTCCAGCCATCGCCCGAAGCATCTGCGGGATACGCTCGGTTCCGATGTGGCGCTGGTGATCGGGCTCTGCCAGGAAGAAGCCTGCCCGGTCGTCCCGGGTGTGCGCAGCGAGGAATGGCCGCTGCCGGATCCGGCCGGTTCCACCGATCTCGCCGTGTACCGCCGGCTGCGGGATGAACTCCGGCGACGGATCGACGACCTGACAAGACGATTGCGAATTGCGAATTGACAATGGGCGTGTCATCGCGAGCCCCGCAGGGGCGTGGCGATCCCTGTTGCGAGGGCGAAGCCCGTGGCAATCTCCTATCGAGAGGAGATCGCTTCGCTGCGCTCGCGACGGCGGATTGCTTCGCCCTCCGGGCTCGCAATGACAAGCCTAGTTAACAATCCGAAATTTGATTATGGAACAGCGTCCGTTCGGGTGGACAGGAGTTTCAATCCCTGTGATTGGCCAGGGCACGTGGGAGATGGAGCGCCAGCGGGCGGCCTCCATCGCCGCGCTCCGGCGCGGGCTCGATCTGGGGATGACGCACATCGACACGGCCGAAATGTACGGCGGCGGGAAGGTCGAGGAACTCGTCGGGGAAGCCATTGCCGGACGGCGCCACGAGGTGTTTCTCGTCTCAAAGGTCTTGCCGGAACACGCCTCGCGCCAGGGCACCGTCGATGCCTGCGTGGGCAGCCTGCGCCGCCTGCGCACCGACTATCTGGACTGCTACCTGCTGCACTGGCCCAGCCGGCACCCGCTGGCCGGCACGATCGCGGCGTTTGAACAGCTGGTCGGGGACGGCAAGATCAAAACCTGGGGGGTCTCAAACTTCGATGAGGATCGAGTGGAGGAAGCCGTGCGCCTCGCCGGGCCAAATCGCGTCGCCTGCAACCAGGTCCTCTACCATCTGGGCGAGCGCACCATTGAACACTACATCCTGCCCACGTGCGAGCGCCATCGCCTCGCGGTGGTCGCCTACAGCCCGTTTGGCCAGGGGAATTTCCGGGCGAACCGGGTCCTGGAAGAGATCGCCCGGGCGCGCGGGGCGACCCCGCGGCAGGTGGCGCTGCGGTTCCTGGTGCGCCACCCCGGCGTCTTCGCAATCCCGAAGGCCGCCCAGGTGGGGCACGTCGAGGAGAACGCAGGCGCCAGAGACCTGCAGCTGACCGACGACGAGATCCGCCGCATCAACGAAGCCGTCCCCACCGCCCGGCCGCGTCGCCGGCGTCTCCCGATGCTGTAATCCGGACGAGCCGTCACGGGCCGAGCGCCGGCTGGCTATTCACGGTGATCCCCTTCAGTGTTCGCACGAGCCTCACCACCAGGTTTTTCGGCAGGGGCGCATAGAGCAACGGCGGAGCGAACCTTTGGCCGTCATGAATGGCCCACCAGAGGAACTGGGCGAGCGCCGGACCTTTCACCGCATCGCTCTGCTCGTTGTAGACCATGAGATACGTGAGCCCCACAATCGGATACGCGTCGGTCGCCTCAGGATTGGTCATTAACGTCAGGTAATCATCTGGAATGCTGGGCAGGGCCGCGTCCAGGGCCTTCATCGTGGTGGACAGAGAAGGCGCGAGCAGCTGTCCGGCTTTGTTCCGGACGCTGCCGAACGTCATCCGGTTCGCCACCGCGTAGGCGAGTTCGACGTACCCGATGGAGTTCGGCGTGCGCTTCACCAGGTCGGCCACACCCTGGTTCCCCCGGGCCTCCAGGCCGACCGGCCACTTCACCGAGCTTCCATCGCCTACGGTATCTTTCCACTCCCCGCTGACTTTGCTGAGATAATTTGTCCAGATCGCCGTCGTCCCGGAACTGTCGGAGCGGTGAATCACGGTGATGTCAGTTGCGGGTATCTTCTCTTGGGGGTTCAACTCTACGATCCGCGGATCATCCCATTTCTTGATCTTCCCCAGGAAGATATCGGCGAGCACCGGGCCCGTAAACGCGAGCCCAGGACCGACCGCCTTGGGCGGCGGCGGAGGAGGGACACCCGGGGTCGGCGGGGTCTTCTTCGGTTCAACATCTTTAATGTTGTAAAGGGCCACGACGGCTCCCGCGACCATCGGCAGGTACAGCACCTGTCCGCTGGCCTGGCCCATCTGCGCGTCGGTCGGCAGCGCGTCCGTCCCACCGAAATCCACTGCGCCGGTGACAAAACGGCGGATGCCTTCTCCGGAACCGACCGGCTGGTAGGTCACGCGCACGCCGCGTTCGGCCAGATAGGCCTGCGACCACTTCGTGTACAGCGGGAAGGCAAACGTCGCGCCGGCGCCCGCCAGCGTGACCGTTTGGGCATCTGTGCTCGCGGCGGGCGAGAAGACCGCGGTCCCAGCCAGAACCAATATCAGCGCGCGACTCACGCACTTGGGCATTTCGGCCACCAGCATATCATGAACGCGCGCACCGGGCAGCGATGCGCCGACCTACGCCTCCTCGCGGAGATCAGCCACCGTCGCCGCCGTCAGTTGCGCCAGCGATTCCGGCGCAATCGGAAACACGGCGTTGGGCGTCCCGGCGGCCGCGTAAACGATGTCGAAGGCCATCAGATCGCGGTCGAGGTAGACCGGCAGCCGGCGGAGGTGCCCCACCGGCGGGACACCGCCGATCGCAAATCCGGTCACATCACGGACGACCTCAGCGCTCGCTTTCTCCACACGGGCCGATCCGGTGACGGCGGCGAGCTTTGCCTGATCCACACGGTTGGCGCCCGACCCCAGCACGAGCACCGGACGGCCGTCCGCGAGAAAGACCAGTGACTTCACGATCTGGGCCGTGGTGGTACCCACAGCCGCCGCAGCCTCCCGGGCGGTGCGCGTCCCCTGCGGGAATTCGAGAATGTGCGCGTCGATGCCCGCTTGGCGGAGAGCAGACGCGACGCGTTCAGCGGCGGAAGTCATGCTTTACGCACCTCAGATGCATCCCGGACTTTCTGACCGTCGCGTTTTTGGAGCAATTTGCTCATGCGGATGCTGTGGCTTGCAAATCCCCTCGCCCGCCGCCGCGAGATTTACCTGCGCGGAAAACGACTCGGGAATGGGGCTGGTGGAGGAGCCGCGGAGCGACCTGGAGGCGAGCCGTCGCCGCCGTTAGCGAGCGCCGCGTCGCGCAGGGTCAGGCCCTGTACACGCAGCGTAGTCCAGCGGAGTTGTACAGGGGGGCCCGGAGCAGCGAGCGCGAGCGTTACGCCCGGCAGGTGAGCCGACTCGGAGCGCAGCGGCCCTCCACCAGCCCAAGCCACGCATCATAGACAGCAGGACACATCTCACGCATATGATACCATTGACGAAAGCGCGGCCGGATGATACAAAAAAGGACAATACGATGCGCTGCTCCAGGTACGCTCCTCGATCCTGCATCTGTCGTCGGCGAAGGCAGACGCTGCCTTCGCTGCGTCGCACATAGATCCCCGAAGTTCAGTCTGAAGTCCGCCCTGCCGTACACGGGGAGCTGCACGCCCGGGGCTCCGGAAGAGGAGGAAATACATGTCAGAGGCGCGGGTGTCGTTCTCGCTCAACGGAGTCGACCTCACCACGGTCGTCAACCTGGCATCCCGGATCGACGCCAATCCTGATGTGGCCCGGGAGCTGTCGGCGTACGCGCGCCGGGTCCGCGTGCGCTGGGTGGACGGGTTTCACAGCCAGGCCTACACGCGCGATGTCCCCTCCCACACCTACGATGAACCGGAGTGGCTGGGCGGCAAGAACCGCGCCATGGCGGCGAGCGAAGCGGTGCTGGGGGCAATCGGCGGCTGCATCGCTACCGGGTTTGCGGCCAACGCCGCGCTGCGCGAGGTCGCCATCCATGAACTGGAGATTGAGGTGGAGGGGACGATCAACCTGCCGTCGTTTTTCGGCATCCTGGACGGCAACCCCGGGTACACCCGCATCCAGGTGACGATCTACGCCCGGTGTGACGCCGACCCGAAGCTGCTGGACGAAATCGCGTTTCGTGCGGTCCAGCTGTCGCCGGTGGTCAACACGGTCAAGAATCCGGTCGATGTCCAGTACACCCTGCGCAGGATGACGTGAGGAGAGCATTCATGGATTCCCAGGATCACAAGACTACGACCAAGACCACGTCCGACGAGACGGCCGCGGCGCCCGCCCCCGACAGAGGCGCCGCCAGGCTGGAGCCAGACGGCAGCCTGCTGCTGACCGGCTTGTCGCTGGCGCCGGTGCCCGACCGCGTGGAACCGGCAGGCGTGGTGTTCCGCGGCGCGCCCCGCGCGCAGCCCGGCCCCGGGATGCCGTACACCATCACGAAGCGCGAACTCGTCTGGGCGGACAACCTGAATGACCTCATTGAGCGCGCCAAGCGGCGGCAGTGGAACGCCAGCACCGACATTCCCTGGTCCGAGGGGCGCAATGTGGCCCCCGACGTGGAAGACGCGCTGGCCGTCGTCTTAACCTGGATGCTGCAGCAGGAGTACGCGGCCTGGTACCTCCCGGCAAAGTTCATCAGCCAGATCCATCCCGCGTATACCGAGGTGGGCATCTTCCTCTCCACACAGATTGTCGATGAAGCCCGCCACGTTGAAGCGTTCCTCAAACGGCTGTACTTGAACGGCGCCGGCCTGCAGGAAGTGGCGGCGGGAACCGAGAGCTCGATCAAGGGCTTGCTGATGCAGGACGACTTCGCCCGCGCCAGCTTCCTCCTGCACGTGCTCGGCGAGGGCACTTTTACCGATCTGTTCCACCTGCTCATCGAGATCGCCCCGGAGGAAGCCACGCGCCAGATCATGGTGCGCTCGCTGGAGGATGAAGCCCGCCACGTGGCCTACGGGGTGGGCCGTCTCCGCACGCACCTGTCGGCGCAGCGCGACGTCGCCGCGGTGGGGCAACAGTTTGTCGAGGCGCTGGAGTCGCGGCTGTCCTTCACGTACGAGGTGTCCGGCCTCCCGCCGTACGTCCAGGAAGCGCTCGCCATTCTGGCCGGCCGGGGACGCAGCCCGGCCGCGCTGGGGCGGGGCGTACAGCGGGTCCGCCAGTTCATCGATGAGCTGAACGCCAACCGCAAGCAGCGGCTGCTGCAGTCCGGCTTTCCCGAAACGCTGGCTGAGCATATTTCCCAACTGCACATCCGCAGCAGCGGAGGCCTGATGTGAGCGCGGTTCCGGCCTCGCTGGCTGCCGGAGTTGACGAGCGGGCGCAGATTCGCTGGGTGCTGGAGCATTGCAAGACCATCGCCGTCGTCGGGCTGTCGAGCAATGTGTACAAAGACAGCCATATCGTCGCGTATCACCTGCAGCGGAATGGCTACGCCGTGATCCCCATCAACCCGACGGCGACCACCATCCTGGAGCAGCCCGCGTTTCCAACGCTGCGCGCGCTGCCCGTCGAGGTGGCGGGCACCGTGCAACTGGTCCTGATCTTCCGTCCCAGCGAGGAAATCCCATCCATCGTGGACGACGCGCTGGCGCAGTTGCCGAATCTGGTGGCGATCTGGACCCAGAAGGGCATCGCGCATGACGCGGCCGCCTCGCGCGCCCGCGCGGCCGGGCGGATCATGATCCAGGACCGCTGCATCCGCACGCAGCACTTGTTTTCGAGATTTGGCCAGCCCGCCTGAACCACACACAGTTCATGGGGTGACCGCAATGAATTCTGCGAAGCGTGTCCGTCAGATGGCGATGATCGTGCTGGTGTCTGCCGCGCTGGCGATCGTGCGTGCCGCGGTCTGTGCACCCGCGTCATCCGCCGCCCCGACCTCGACCCTCGACGTGCTGCGGCTGGATTATGCGTACTACAACCCGGTCAGCCTCGTGCTGCGCCGCCAGCAGTGGATCGAGCAGGAATTTGCGCGCGACGGCACCCGCGTGGAGTGGGTGCTGAGCCTGGGGAGCAACAAGGCAAACGAGCATACCGCCAGCGGGGCCGTGCAGTTCGGATCCACGGCCGGGAGCGCGGCGCTGCTGGCGCGCGCGAACGGCGTCCCGCTCAAGACGGTCTGGATCTACTCCCAGCCCGAGTGGACCGCCCTCGTCGTGCCCGCGGGGTCGCCGATCCGCGACGTGCGCGAGTTGCGGGGGAAGCACGTCGCGGCCACCCGCGGGACCGATCCCTGGTTCTTCTTGCTGCAGGCGCTCCACGCGGCGGGACTCGCGCAGCGTGACGTTACGCTGGTCCATCTCCAGCATCCGGACGGAGAAATGGCGCTGCTGGCCAATCAGGTCGAGGCGTGGGCGGGTCTCGACCCGTACATGGCTCACGCGGAATTCATGGCCGGAGCCCGTCTGCTGTTCCGGCAGCGGGATTGGAACACGTATGGAACGCTCAACGTCCTGGAGCCGTTCCTGGCCCAGCATCCCGATGTCGTCGCCCGGGTCCTGACGCAATATGAGCGTGGACGGCAGTGGTCGATCGCGCACCCGGACGAACTGGTGCGGATCCTCAGTGACGAAGCCAGGGTCACCAGTGACGTTGCGCGGAAAGTCCTGAAGGAACGGACGGCATTCCCGACACCTCGGCCCGGGGAGGCTCAGCAGCGAGTGCTGCTGCGCATCGCCCCCCTGATGCATGCAGAACAACTTGTGCCAGCGGACATCGATCTGGTCGCGGCGATCAACGCGTTGCTGGAGCCTTCGGCTGCGGCCAGGGTGCTGGCGGCGCCGGGGAGCACCCGGTGATGCGACTCGGGCAGCTGCTGTGGCGTCGCGCGGATCCCGCGAAGGCGCGGCATCGTGCCGGAGTGCGCGTCCTGCTGCCGGCCGCCTTGCCGCTTGCGGTGCTGGGGATCTGGTGGCTCGCCTTGCTCCGCCAGTGGGTCCGGCCGTACCAGTTGCCTGCTCCGGGGATGGTGCTTTCGGCGTTCCAGGAGATGCTGGCGCGGGGTGAGCTGCAGCAGCATCTCGCCGCTACCAGTAGCCGGACGGTGGCCGGGTATCTGCTTGGAGCTGTCCCCGCGGTGGTTATCGGCATCGGCGCCGGGCTGTCGCAGTCCGTGCGGGCCTTCGTCGATCCGACCATTCAGGGCGTGCGCGCCGTCCCCTCGCTGGCCTGGGTGCCGCTGTTCCTACTGTGGCTGGGCATCGGGGAGCGCTCGCGCGTGCTGCTCATCGCTCTGGGCGCGTTCTTGCCGGTCTACCTGAATGCGCTCGCCGGCGTCGAAGGCGTCGACCGGCGGCTGGTCGAGGTCGGCCGGGCGTACGGCCTGTCTGGTGCCGCCATCACGACGCGCATCGTGCTTCCCGCGTCGCTGCCCGCCATCTTGACCGGCCTGCGCGCAGGACTGAGCCTGGCCTGGATGTTCGTGGTGGCCGCGGAGTTAATTGCCGCCAGCAACGGCCTCGGATTCCTGCTGGTCGACGGCCAGGCCACGATGCGGCCGGATCGGGTGCTGGCCAGCATTGTCGCCTTCGCGCTGCTGGGACGGATATCCGATGCCGCACTCGGCGCGATCGAGCGCCGCGCGCTGCGGTGGCGCGATAGTCTGGGGACGGCAGAGCCACCAGACCGCACGCACCCATCACCGCTGAGCGCGGAGGGCGGAGTCACGCCGTGAGCGGAGCCGCGGTGTCCGTCCAAACGCTCGCGGTCACGCTCAGCGGGCGTCCCATCCTGCACGAGATTTCCTTCGCGGCAACTCCGGGAGAGGTGCTGGCGATCATCGGCAGCAGCGGCACGGGGAAGAGCACGTTGCTCCGCACCCTGGCCGGCCTGGTGTCCCCCGAGCGGGGTGGCGTCGACGTACGCAACGGCGACGAGCGCGCGCGAATCGCCGTGGTCTTCCAGGAACCACGGCTGCTGCCGTGGCTGCGCGTCGCAGAGAACGTGGCGTTCGTGATGCAGGGGCCCCGGCCGGCGCGCCGGCAGCGCGCTCAGGCGGCGCTCGCCGCCGTACGCCTGGAGGGGTGCGCACGGATCTGGCCGCGGCAGCTCTCGGGCGGCATGGCGCAACGCACCGCCCTGGCCCGGGCGCTGGTCACGTCTCCGCACCTGCTGCTGCTCGATGAACCCTTTGCGTCGGTCGATGCGCTCACGCGGATGGAGTTGCAGGACCACGTGGTCGAGCTCTGGCACCAACACCGGTTTACGGTCGTGCTCGTCACGCACGACATCGATGAGGCGCTGTACCTCGCCGATCGTGTGCTGGTCTTAGGCGGGCATCCCGCTCGGGTGCAGGCGGAACTCGACGTCTCGATGCCGCGCCCTCGCTCGCGCACCGACCCGAGACTGCTGGCGCTGCGCGAGCCGCTTCTGCACGCGCTCGCCACTCCCCGCGCTGTCTCCGCCTCGGGCGGGTGACCGGCGGGCGGCCCCGCCACGCGCCGCGGGCCCGCTACCGCGCGTACAACGTGCGGTGCACCGAACGCATGCAGGCACCCATCACAGCTTGAAGTCCGGCGGCTTCGGCACGCACGGCGGCTTCCTCGTTTTCCGTGCCCGGCTGCATCCAGACGACCTTCGCGCCGATCGCAATCGCATCGTCAACGATCGCGGATACTTCTTCGGGACGCCGAAAGACCTGGACCACGTCGACATGTTCGGGGATGTCTCGCAGGCTCTTGTACGCATGCTCGCCCAGTGTGTCGTTGATCGTCGGATTGACCGGTATGATCCGGTAGCCGGCCTTCTGTAGATAGCCCGCGATCTCGTGGCTGTCCCGGTCGGGTTTGTCGGAGAGCCCCACCACGGCGATCGTCTTCGTGCCCTCCAGAATCTTGCGCACGGCCTCCCAGGTCAGCTCCACCGCGGTGCTCCCTTCACACTCCCAGGAGCTGCTCCAACCGCTGCCGGTTGAAGCCGACGACCGCCTCGCCGTCGATCACGGTCACCGGCGTGGCGGCCAACCCCTTCTGCAGCAGCTCGTCGAGAGCCGCGTCGTCCCTGCTGACATCTTTCTCGACGAACGAAACGCCTTTCTGGTGAAGGAACTCCTTCACCCGCCCGCAGAACAGTCAGCCCGGCTGCGTGTACACGACGACGGACTTCGCCATCTCGCACCACCGTTTCCACGTACGTTTCGGACTCGCCAAACATTTCGCCGCCGCTAGCGCGAGCGGTCCGCCGCGGGCGGCGCGACCAGGCCCAGCGTCTGCGTGGCATACACGTACAGGCCCGCATTCCAGGCAAACGGGATTTCCGCCTGGTAGAAGAAACGGCTGAGCGGCCGGCCATCCTGCTCGTACACCTCGGCCACGGCGTTGCGGGCCACGTACCACCCACCGATGCGCGCCAGGTCCGCCAGGGCTTCCTCCTGGTATCCCAGGCGAAACTTGTTGACCGCATTGAGGGTCCCCAGCCAGGGCCAGATCAAGGTCCGATGGTAATCCGGGATCCCAGCCAGGAAGTAGAACGGGAACACCTGCCAGATGGGGTAGACCGGATCGCAGGTCCGCAGCGGCGTTTCACGATCCAGCCCCTGCGCGGCGATGAACTGCAGGATCGACCGGGCCTGGTCCTCACCCGCTACCCCGAACAGGATGGCCAGGATGTTGCCGTCGGTCGCGAACCCGCCGTGCCGCGACCCGCGAATCCAGTCGGTGAAATACCGGCCGTTCCAAAAGGCGCGCTGGAGGGCGCCGCCGGTCTTGCCCACGAGCGCCTCGTACCTGCGGGCCTCGTCGGCATGACCGAGCCACTCTTTGACGGCCTGGCAGGCGCGCAGTCCCTCATAAAAGAGGAGATTGAGGTAGAAATCTTTGTCCTTCTTGAGAATCGAGTCCATCCAGTCGGCCAGGAAGTGCCGGTTTTCGATCAGCCCGTCACCGTCCCGGTCCTGGTCCATGAGCCAGCCCACGGCGCGGTCCATCGCCGGCTCGAACCGCGCGCAGAACTCCATGTCATGCGTCTGCAGGACGTAGTCGCGCGCGGTGAGGAGAAACAACGCCGTGGGATCCAGCGGACCGGCAAAGATCGTCCCGGCCCGATACAACGCCTTCGGATGCATCCGCCGCGTATGGTAGGGGCCGAAGGTGTGACCGAGAAATTCGATCCGCACCGGCAGTTCGCCGGAGGGCATCTGGAACTGGATGAAGATCTCCAACAGCGCCTTCACCTGATCGGCATCGCCCAGGGCCAGCGCGCCCCACGAGGCCCAACACCCGTCGCGTGTCCAATAGGCGTTGAAGTGCAGACGGCCCGCCACAATGCCGTGAGGATCGTAGCAGGCCCGCAGATCACGCACGGCGATATGGTGGGCCCGGCGGATGATCTCAGCAGCGGTCGCCGTGGGAGCCTGCGCCATGAGACTCAGGATGGAGGAGACGGGGCACGCACCGCCGGGCCGAGGAAGGTCGCCGCGCCTTCGTCCACCCACCAGATCACGTCGCCGGCCACCGGGTGCACCCCGGCCGCCGGGCAGGTCGCCGGATCGCAGGGCCCGATCAGCGCCCGGTGGACCGAGCCGGCCTTGCCTTTGCCCGCGACGAGGAAGTAGACCGCGGCGGCGTGATTGATCACAGGCAGCGTCATGGTCAGCCGCAGCGGCGGTTCGGCCGGGACCTGGACGGCTACGACGCGGCGATCCATGACCTGGAGCGCGGGCGAGGCGGGGAACAGCGAGGCGATGTGGCCGTCGGCGGCCAGGCCGAGCAAGATCACGTCAAATCGCGGCCAGGGGCCTGGGAACCATTGGCCGAGCAGCGTATCGTATGCGCGCGCGGCGTCATGGGGATCTGGATGCGCGGTGAGCATGGGGTGGATGTTCGCCGGCGGAATAGGGATGCGATCCAGCAGCGTCTCCTTGGCCATGCGAAAGTTGCTGCGGGGGTCATCGGCGGGCACATAGCGCTCATCGCCCCAAAACAGGTCCACCTGCCCCCACGGCATCCGCCGGGCAGACTCCGTGGCCAGCAACCGGTACAGAGCCCGCGGGGTGTTCCCGCCGGAGAGGGCGATCGCGCAACGGCCCTCGGCCTCCACGGCCTCCCGCGCGCGATCGATCAGCGCCCGGGCAGCGGCCCGGCTCATCGCGTCGATGTCCGGATACACATACACGACGGGCCTGGTCGGCGACGGGGTCCGCATCACGTCCGTCGCTGCACCTCGTGCCCACCGAACTGCTCTCGCATCAACGCGAGCAGCCGGTCGGCGTACGAGTAGTCGTCCCGCGACCGCAACCGCTGCAGCAAGGCCAGCGTGATCACCGGTGCCGGACAGTTCAGATCGACGGCCTCAAACACGGTCCAGCGCCCTTCGCCGGAATCGGCCACGTGGGGAACCACATCGGTGAGCTCCTGGTCATTTTTGAGCGCCGCCGCGGTGAGGTCGAGCAGCCACGACCGCACCACGCTCCCGTACCGCCAGATCTCGGCAATCTGGTGCGCGTTGAGGCCGAATGCTGTCTTTCGCTTCATCAGCGCGAAGCCTTCGGCGAGCGCCTGCATCATGCCGTACTCGATGCCGTTGTGGACCATCTTCACGAAATGTCCGGCGCCATGGGGACCGACATGGCCCCACCCGCGGTCGCGGCCCGGGGCCAGGGCTTCGAAGACCGGCCGCAGGCGGCCGACGACCTCAGGCTTTCCTCCGACCATCAAACTATATCCCTCCGTCCGCCCCCAGATGCCGCCGCTGGTCCCCACGTCCACAAACTCCAGCCCGCGCTCTTCCAGCATCGTGACCCGGCGCAGGGTGTCGCGATAGTACGAGTTGCCGCCGTCGACGACGGTGTCGCCGCGGCCCAACAGCGGCACCAGGGCCCCGAGGGTCTGATCGACGGTGGGTCCCGCTGGGATCATTAACCAGATGACCCGCGGTGGGCGGAGTTTTTCCATCACGTCCGCAAGCGACGTGGCCGCCTCGCCGCCTGCCTCCACGGCACGCTGCCGGGATTCCGCGGAACGCGCATACCCCACGACGCGATGACCCGCGCGCACCAGCCGCTCGGCCATGTTTGCACCCATGCGTCCCAACCCAATCATGGCAAGTTCCATACGCCGTCTCCTTGTCGAGCGTCTCGCTCGGATCTGGCTTCCTTATATAGTCTCACACACGGCGTTCGTCCAGCGCGTACACGGCCGCGCCGAACAACCCCGCATCGGGATTGAGAATCACATGCACGGGAACCCGTGCCAGCAGCGGGGTCAGACGCCCTTTGCGCTGGAACCCCGTCATGAACTGCGCTCCGGCCAGCAGCGGCAGGATCCGGCGGGGGATGCCTCCCCCGAGATAGACGCCGCCTGTCGCCAGCACCTTCATCGCCAGGTTTCCGGCCTCTGCTCCCAGGATGGAGACGAACATCTCCAGCGCCAGCCGGCAGAGCGCCGGTGGCGGCTCCTGCAACGCTGCCGTGACGATGACTGGTGTCGGATCGCTGGCTTCCTGCAATTGCGTGGCCAGCCATTCGGGCTCGTCCCCCGCGCGGCAGTCCTTCAAGTACGCGTAGATGGCCGCAATCCCCGGGCCGGCACAGACGCGTTCATAACTCACATGATCGAACCTGCTGTGCAAGGACGCCAGCAGCCCTGCCTGGAGACTGTCCTGCGGGGCAAAGTCGGTGTGGCCTCCCTCGGACGGACAGGCGCGGTACCGCCGGCCATCCCAGATCACAAACGCCTCTCCCAGGCCCGTGCCGGGGGCGACTATGGCCATGGCCCCGCCCCGCACCGGTTCGCCGGGATTGAGGGTGTGCAGGTCATCCGCCTCAAGCACCAGCAGGGCGTGAGCCAGCGCCTGGACATCGTTCACTAATGTGACCGAGGACAGGCCACACGCGGCCTGCAGCCGGGCGGCGTCGATGACCCATGGTAGGTTGGTGATGCTGGCCTGGCCCGCCACGACTGGTCCGGCGACCCCAAATGTGGCTCTCGCTACCGGATGGTTGGTCCGCGACAGGAACGAGCGGACTAGCTCCTCCAGGCTGTCGTGATCGCGGCTGTGAAAGTCCTCGCGGGTCACCCAGCGCCGGGGGCCGCCGTCCGTAGAGACAATCGCCAGCCGGGTATTGGTGCCTCCGAGATCTCCCGCCAACACCCGGGTCATCGTGCTTCCTCAGCGACACGCTACCTGAAGATCAACACCCCGAAAATGAGCAGGGTGAGGCCGGCGGACATCAGGCACCAGTTGCACACCGCCTGCAGCACAAAGAATTGCAGGTAGGTAAGGTAGAGGTACAGGACGAGCGCGATCGAGGTCGGGATGAGCATCAGCGATCGCGCCTCCGGCAGCAGCGACCGCTCCAACAGAGGGGTCAATGCCACCAGACCAAAGTAGAGGACTCCCAGGGCACCGTTGGGGATGCTTAGGAGCCGGCCATATTCGCTGCGAATCACCGTGGCGCAGCCCGAGCCGAGGCAGACGACGGGGCCGTCGGTCACATGCGTGTACCACACGTACGCGCTGATCGCTACCCCTGCCAGTCCGAGCCAGACGATCGGTATCACCCCATTTCAGCATATTCACCGTGCGGCACCATTCCACGCCGGCAGGGAT
>VBAI01000151.1 GCA_005882295.1 Candidatus Segetimicrobium genomatis
ATCGGGGTCCCCACTCTCTCCCGCCACCGCGCCAGGTGCCAATGGATTCCCGACGATTCTCGAAGCCACAAACACGACCACCCTGTCGGCCAGCCCTGCTGTCATGAAGGACGAGTGCACCGTGGCCCCGCCCTCCACCAGCACGCTGAGCAGCCCCCGCTCGGCGAGGTGTTCGAGAACCCACCGCACCGGCGGCCGAGCACCCTCAAACACCAGGATGTTTGCTCCTTTGGCGCGCACGGCGGCCACTTTCTCCGGGGCCGCAGCGGTCGTGGTCATCACGAGGGTCTGGGCGGGAGACGAGAGATTGAGGACGCGGGCGTCTAGTGGCAGTCTGAGCCGGCTGTCGAGGATGATGCGAAGGGGATCGCGGCCGTCTTCGATGCGGCATGTGAGCTGGGAATCGTCGGAGAGGATCGTATTGATGCCTACCAGGATGGCGTCGTGCGCGTTGCGCAGTTCATGGGCATACCGCTGCGCCGCTGCTGCCGTCAACGGGGTGCGAGCACCCGGTCGGGAAGCGATCTTTCCGTCCAGGCTGATCGCCCATTTTAGGGTCACGAGCGGCAAGCCCATGTGCCGGTGTTTGAAGTACGCCGCGTTCAACGCCTCGGATTGCTCACGCAGGACCCCGACGATCACTTCAATGCCGTGTTCGCGGAGGACTCGGATGCCAGCCCCATGCACGCGGGGATCTGGATCTTCGGTGGCCACCACGACGCGCGCAATGCGAGCATCAATGATCGCTTCCGTGCATGGACCAGTGCGTCCCCAGTGGCAACACGGCTCCAGGGTCACGTACATGGTCGCCCCCTGCGCGAGTGTGCCGGCGTCGCGCAGCGCGAAAATCTCTGCATGCGGCTCACCCGCGCGGGGGTGAAATCCTCGACCGACGACCTGGCCCTCTCGGACCACGACCGCGCCCACAAGTGGGTTTGGGCTGGTCCGACCGAGTGCGGTACGGGCCAGGTCAAGGGCTTCGGCCATGTGCTCAATCCCCGGTGCTACCTCGCCTGTGGTCATGGCAAAAAGGAACGCCCGAAGGAACCTTCGGGCGCGTCATCATAGGCAGAACGGACCAGCCGTCAAATGTCACTGGTCCTTCTGTCTCAGACCTTCTCTCATCCGGACTCTACCGTCGGCTCCGGCTTCTCACCGGATCCACCGTCGCGCCATACTGGCGCGCTGGGTCGCGGGCTCCAGCCCTTGGCTGTTACCGCCGGTCGGGAATTAGCGGATCGACCGCCTCACCCTGCCCCGAAGGTCGCATATGCAATTGAGTAAGGAGATCATATCACCGGCCAACCCCCGCCGCAACTTTGGTACGCGCCCACACCAGGACACGCGCGGTCTAGATTGAAACAACTCCAATATTGCTATGGAAAAACATCAAGAGGCAGAGGAAATGTGGCGGGCGGAGCTGACGGGGAAGAGCCCGAGGTTGCGCCATCTGCGACTTTGGCTCAAGCTGCTTCCCAGCGAACCCCGCTGTAAGCTCTGCAACGCGCCGTTCCATGGCCTCGGGCGTCCGATTGCGGCCATCCTGGGAAGGCAGCGGTCGCGGAAGAACCCGCGGTTCTGCAGCTATTGTGAGACGATTGCCCGAACCTATCGTGGCGGGGCCGAGGTTGAACTCACGTTGCTGTTTGTGGACGTGCGGGGCTCCACCACGCTGGCAGAGCGGGTGACTCCCTCCGAGTTCAGCCGTCTGATGAACCGCTTCTATGATGTGGCGACGCGGGTGTTGATTGACAGCGACGCCTGGATTGACAAACTGGTCGGAGACGAGGTCATCGCATTCTACCTCCCGTTCCTGGAAGACCATGCCGCGCGCGCGGTGCGCGCCGGGCAGGAATTGATGCGGGCGACGGGTCAGGGAGGTCCGGGCGACCCCTGGATTCCGGTTGGGATCGGCATCCAGACGGGGACGGCGTTCGTGGGCGCCATCGGATCTGCGGAGACAGTCACCGATTTTACGGCGCTGGGCGACGCGGTGAACGTCGCAGCCCGCCTGGTATCTGCGGCGGCAGCGGGGGAAATC
>VBAI01000152.1 GCA_005882295.1 Candidatus Segetimicrobium genomatis
TCCGCGTGCTGAGAGTTGCATCGTGAGCGACGGAAGCCTCCAGTGCCAGTCGAAGGATCCCCAGCTAGTCCAGGCGCCGTTCCAGGGCCTGACCCTGCGCGCAGAGTGGACATACCGGTGCGTGGTATGTTTCCAGATCAAACACCGCGAGCGGTTCAACGGGAACCCCCAGTTGAAGGGGGACGCTGCTGCGGTCCACCAGCACGGTTACACCAGTAACCTGGCCCCCGGCCGCGGTCACGAGGCGCATCAGTCCTCTCGCCGAATCGCCGGTCACGATTACGCCCATCAGAATGAGAACGCGCTCACCCCTCTTTACGTGGAACCCCGGTCGCAGCGTTCGGCCTCCAGGAGGCCCGTCCACAAAGATCGCCCTCGCACCGAGCTCCCTGGCCAGCTCGTAGCCAAGGATAGCATCCGGTCCTAATACAGTCAGTACGGCCTGCGGCCGCTGCTCCCGTAACCGCTCGGTGATGGCGTGGCATACGGTAGCTGTGAGATCGGGATCCTGCACAATTGCCTCCAACTCCACGTAGTAGGGTGTGTGCATGCCCGAACTGAGCAGGAAATGACCCCGCCGGACCGGCGCATGCTCCCTCACCAGCGACTCTAAGGACACTGCTTCCATATTAGTCTTCCTTCCCTAACCAGGTGTATGGACAAGTTTTCGTTAGCAGGTCTCCTCCACCCTACTGCTGGACGCGCTCAAATCGACAGGAAGCCGCTGATCTCGATTCTTGCCGGCGCACCCGGTTGGGTTTCCCAGAACCCCGCGAACATGCTAAAGGGGGGAAGGATGCGTGAGGCCGCTGCTTCAATATGATGGATGTCGGCTGAAACGCATTAGACAACTCCACTGAATCTGGCGTTTCAATTGTGCGAATCTTCGTCGCCGGCGCGACCGGCGTGGTTGGTCGTAGAGCCGTTCCCCTTCTGGTGGCCGCGGGACACCGAGTGACTGCGGTCGCGCGCACGCCGGAGAAGCGCGCTGAGCTTGAGCGAATGGGGGCGGCCGCTGTGCACGTGGACCTCTTCGCGCCCGATTCGGTCCGCAGCGCGGTGGCCGGGCACGATGCCGTCATCAACCTCGCCACCAGCATTCCGCCGAGCTCCCACGCCTTTCTCCCAGGCGCTTGGCGCCAGAACGATCGGGTGCGCCGCACCGTTCCAGCGAACCTCGTCGCCGGCGCTCTCGCAGGCAACGTGCAGCGGTTCATCCAGGAGTCATTCGCGCCAGTGTACCCTGACTGCGGGGAGCGGTGGATCGACGAGAGCACGCCGATCCGCACTGCGAGATACAATCGTACGATCGAGGATGCGGAAGCGGCGGCGGAGCGATTTTCACACGCGGGGCGTGTGGGGGCGGGGCTCCGCTTTGCGCTCTTCTACGGCCCTGGCGATGCGTTCACGCTCGATACGATCAACTTCATTCGCCGCGGGTGGATGCCGATCTTGGGATCGCCGGATGCATTCGTGTCCCTGGTGTCGCATGAGGACGCAGCAACTGCGGTGGTGGCGTCGCTGGGGGTGCCGGCCGGAATCTACAACGTCGTCGACGACCGGCCGTTGCGCCGGCGTGAGTTCGCCGAGGCGATCGCCGGCATGCTCGGAGTGCGTCCGCCGAAGTTTCTCCCGTCGTGGGTGGTAAGGCTGACGGGCCCGTTGGGTGAGACGATCGCACGGTCGCTGCGCATCTCAAACAGGAAGCTACGCCAGACAAGCGGGTGGTCACCCCGATATCCGAGCGCGCGGGAAGGGTGGCGTTCGATCATCGAGGCGACTGACAGGCGCTAAAGTCGAACGCGCCGGAGCAGC
>VBAI01000057.1 GCA_005882295.1 Candidatus Segetimicrobium genomatis
ATGGGGAGGATTTTGAGGGAAGGTACCTGGTACCGTTTTCAACCCATCCGGGCCGGTCTCAATTGACTCAGTTGGGCTATTGCTAGTACCACTTTCCACCCTGCGTGCACGGTGCCAGGCACCGTGAATTGGGCACACGATGTCTGGATGGAAGGTGGGAGGGATCGGAACAGGCGAGATCCAAACGTACAGCAGGACAACCTATGCCGTATCACCCTTCCATTCCCCGCTTCGAAGCGCCAAGAAGTGGATGAGTCATCATCCGGTTCCGCACGGGTTTTTCGCAAGGACGCAGCGTGAAGGGTGACGTCGTCCGCATCCGAGACGTAGAAGCGCAGCGGGGCACAACGCAGCGGGGCTTCGTCCGCGTCGGCGAGACGCCGGTCGGCCCCATCCAGTTCCCCGTCGTCATCATTCAGGGTACGAAACCAGGGCCCACCCTGTGCCTGACTGCCGGCGTCCACGCGGCCGAGTACCCGGGGATTGCTGCGGTGACCCAGGTAACGAGAAGTGTGAGGCCGGAGGACCTGACCGGAACGATCATCGCCGTGCCGGTTGTCAACCAGCCGATGTTCCAGGCGCGCGCCGGCTTCCTGTCGCCAATCGACGGGCTCAACCTCAACCGCATGTTCCCAGGAAGCCCCACGGGCTCGATCAGCGAGATCCTGGCGCATGTCTTGCTCAACGAGGTCGTCGTCCTCGCCGACTACCACATCGATTGCCACGGAGGGGACCTGACGGAGACCCTCTGGCCCTACGCCGGCTACAGTCTCACGGGAAATCCGCAACTCGACGAGCAGGGCAAAACCCTTGCCCGATTGTACACGCCGCGCATCGTGGCCTTGTATGAAGAGGGCACTCCGCTCCCACCAACGAAAGGCTCGCTGACCTACACGGCGGCCCAGCGAGGGGTCGCCTCCGTGCTGGGGGAGTGCGGCAGCGCGGGGACCCTCGAGCCAGCCGATGTCGAGATCCATGTGCGTGGGATCCTGAATGTCACGCGGTTCCTGGGCATGCTCCCGGGCGATCCGAGCGTCCAGGGAGACCGCCTCAGGGCCGTGGGGCAGTTCACCGTTACCGCGCGGCGAGGTGGCCTCGTCCACCTCAAGATCCGCGTGGGCGACCCGCTGAAGAGCGGACAGGAGATCGCTGAGATTCACAACATCTTCGGCGATATCGTCGACCGGGTGCAGTCGCCCGCCGACGGTATCGCCCGCATCATCTGGACGCACAAAGCCGTCAATACGGGAGAGCCGCTCGTGCGGTGCTGGATCGTCGAGCCGGAACGGCTGGACGGCTGAGTGCGGGCGAGTACCTGGGGAGGTATTGCCGTGGAGATCCAGTCTCAGAAACTCAGTGATTTCTTCAACGTTGGGCGCGACCGTGGATGGGATATTGAGAAACAGCGGTGGACGGTTCACATGCTAATCAATCCCGAGGGATTGACCTTCACACTCGGGGAGATCCTGCCCGGCGGCATCCCCCTCGATCTGCGCCTCGAGAAGTCTGGAAGCCGGTATGGGTATCCACCGCTCCGCGAGGCGATCATCAGAACGCAGCAGTACGACCTTCCTGTCGAGAACGTGCTCGTCACGTCGGGGACGCAGCACTCGAACTTCCTCGCCCTGATGGTGGCGCTCCGAGAAGGCGACGAGGCGATCGTCGAGATCCCCTCATGGGAACAGCCACGGGTCCTGTGCCAGGCGCTCAACGTCAACGCGAAGATCATCCGCCGCCGGCCGGAACTGGGATGGAAATTCGACCTCGACGAGATGGCCTCCATGGCGTCGCCCAAAGTGAAGGTGATCTACATCTGCCATCCCAACAATCCGACGGGCGCGGTGCTGACCGCCGACGAACTCAAAGCGGTCTGCGAGATCGCGGGGCGGCACGGTGCCTACGTCATCTCCGATGAGATCTACAAGGGGCTCGAGTGGACCGGCAAGCCGACTCCTTCCGTCGCCAATCACTACGAACGCGGGGTCAGCACGAGCAGCCTGTCCAAGACCCTGGGGATGGGCGGCCTGCGCCTCGGGTGGCTGGCGACGCAGGATCGTGGCTTTCTCGAACGCTGCATGGAGTTCAAATACTACATCAGCCTACACCAGCAGAGCCGCCTGGATGAGACCGTGGCGTTTGCCGCCCTCCAGCCGTCCCGCTACCGCGAACTCATCGACCGGACCATGAAAGCCGCCCGGGTGAACTTCGCCATTGTCTCGGAGTGGATGGCGACCCACGGGACCTTCCACTGGGTGGCGCCGCAGGGGGCCTTCCTCTCGTTCCCCCGCTACGACCTCGGCATCCCATCCTGGGACATGTGCCTACGGCTGCTCGACGCGCCGTACCGAACGTATCTCGTTCCAGGTAGTTGCTACGGGTACGAGGGGTACGTGCGGCTGGGCTTCGGCCCAGGCACGCCGGCCGAAACGATACGGGCGGGGCTCGATCAGATCGACCGCTTCGTCGCGGACTTCAAGGCGGGCAAGATCACCGCAGGCCCCGCCGTCACTTCAAGGCGCTCCGCTTGAGATCGCGGCGATGCGCGCGAGGACGTCCTCGGTGCGCATGATCTTGGCGTAGACGTCCCGCAGGATCCGGATCGACGCCCGGTGGAGTTCCTCTGTGAGCGCCGCGCATCCGTCTTCCACCAGCGCGACCGAGAATCCGCGATCGGCCGCCTCTGTCACCGCGGTGTGCACGCATCCCGTGGTGACAACGCCGGTGGCGACGAGCGTTCGGATCTCCAGGTTGCGCAGGACGTATTCGATGTTCGTGCTGCTGAAGACCGATCCAGCCGTCTTGCTGAACACCATCTCGTCGCTTGCCGGCTTCAGATCGTCAAGGATCTCGGCGTCGCGGGACTGTGGTGCGGCAAAATGGCCAAGGCGCTTGTGGGACGGGCCCCTGTCGCGTCCGTCGCCGGTCATGGACTGGATTCTCGCGTGCATGACTTCGAGCCCGGCCGTTCGGAAGGCATTCTGCAACCGCCGGATGTTGGGAACAATTAAGTCCAGTCGGTCTTTGTAGTACAGCAGTTCCCGCTCGAAGCCCGCGTCACGGATCTTGCGGCACATCGAGTAGTCCCAGTGCGCGTCGAGGTACTGCATGTCCACCACCAGGAGCGCCGTGTGGCCGCGCTCGAACGGTGGCTCGGGAAACGGAGGCCGCCAGGCGATGTAGGGATCGCGCTCTCTTGGCGGGAGCATGGGAGTGACTTCGTCGCGCATCGTTGTGCGGCGCATGGACATCAACCCTTTCGGAATCGAGGGTCCAGCAGATCGCGCAGACTGTCGCCCATCACGTTGAGGGGAACGACGATGCTGAGGATCGCCAGACCCGGAAACGTACTGATCCACCACTGGTCCAGATAGCTTCGCCCCGAGGCGATCATCGACCCCCACTCGGGGATCTCGGGAGGCGGCCCGAGCCCCAAGAAACTCAGGGACGCGAACGTCAGAATCGCGTGGCCGATGTCGAGCGTGCTCATGATCACGAGCGGAGACGTGATCCCGGGCAGGACGTGCCGCAGGAAGATCCGGGTGCGGGAGGCGCCGAGCGCTCTCGCCGCCTCGACATATTCGCGCTCACGAAGCGACAGCACGAGCCCCC
>VBAI01000058.1 GCA_005882295.1 Candidatus Segetimicrobium genomatis
GTGGGGAATGCAAGCATGAGGTCGGTGATGCGCATCATCACTTCGTCGACGGCCCCGCCCAGCGTGCCGGCGGTGCTGCCGATCATCATGCCCAGGATGACTGCGAGCCCCACCGCGGCAACGCCGACTGGGATGGAGAGCCGCGCTCCGTACACGATGCGGCTGAGGATGTCCCGGCCCAGGGGATCGGTCCCCAACCAGTGCGCGGTGTTTGGCGGGGCCAACCGGCGAACGATGTCCTGATCCAGTGGCGGATAGGGAGCGAGCAGAGGAGCCGCCACGGCCGCTGCGCCCCAGAGGACGACGATCCCCAAGGAGAGGAGCGCGAGGGGCGAACCGGCGAGTGGGCGGGGGAGCGCCCGGGCCAGGAGCGGCCGCCGCCGGGGCCGGAGGGCGAACGACTCCGCGACGTCGCCTCTAGCCAATGCGGACGCGCGGATCGAGCATGGCGTACGCCACATCGACGAGCAGGTTGACGATTGTGTAGACGAT
>VBAI01000039.1 GCA_005882295.1 Candidatus Segetimicrobium genomatis
CGGGGCCCAGCCGCGCGATGATCTCCGTTCCAGAGGCCGCCTCATTGCCCAGGATCGAGGTGCGGATCGCGCGCTCGAACGCGGCAATGAGATCGGCCGGAAATCCCTTGGGATACGTGGGAAAAGGACGGTCCACGATCACACCCATCAGTTCCCAGTGCCCGGTAGTCGAGTCCTTTCCCGCCGACCGCTCAGCCAGCTTCCCATAGGCTCCCCGAGGTGCCGGCAGCGGACGGACGCCCTCCAGCGGCACAATCCGGCCCAGGCCGAGCGCCTCAAGCTGTGGCACGCGAAGCCCGCCCACGGCCCGGGCGGTGTGCGGCAGCGTGCCGCTTCCCTCGTCCCCGTACCGCCCGGCATCCGGAAGTTCACCGACACCGGCGCTGTCCAGGACAATGATGATAACGCGAGAAAATCTGCCCAAGAGATGTGGGCGGCACTTCCGCCAGCACCGAGGAGGCGAAGCTAGCGTCCTTTGGTGCGCGTCGCGATGTACCAGATGTGCTGGCGCGAAACGCCGAACTCCTTCGCAAGTGAGGCGACCACGCCGCGCTCTCCTTTTCTGTATCGACGTCTAATCTCCGTGTTCTGCTGAGGAGCAAGCTTAACCAACTTCGGCAACTCCTTGTACTCCTGACTCGTGCTTTGCTTGAGTGCTTTGCAAATCTGCTGCTGGCGCCTCGGGCTCAAAATCGAATAAAGAGTCATCATCACGCCCCTAGCTCGTGAGCCTCTCACCGTCCACATCTCACCGTCTCTGGCGCGTAACCCACGCCGACGGCTGCTTCCCTGTCTATGAGTTGTGATAGAACCCCCAAACAATGCCAGAAGCCTGCCCAACGGCACGAGGTTATCCGTCTGCGCGGCATGGATTGCCGCCGTCGCACCTCGGAAACCGAACGTGCCTTCCCCTTCCAGAAACCCTGCTGCCCAGTGGAGCTCATTTGGAGTCGGACTCGTTGAAGCCGTGTGAGTTGATGCCCACTCTTGCCCGAGTTGGGGCATGATCATCACCTCTGTAACTGGGTCTTGCCTTGGGAGGAGGGTTTCCCGCGTAGGGGTATTTTCATCGAGTCGCGTGGATGAGCGTGAGAGTACACATCGCGCAGTCTTTGCCGCGTGAGGTGCGTATAGATCTGCGTCATCGAGAGACTCGCGTGCCCAAGCATTTCCTGCACAGCCCGGAGATCTGCTCCACGCTCCAACAAATGCGTCGCAAAGGAATGGCGCAGCATATGTGGGGTCACCGGCCTGGTGATCCCGGCCCGCCGCGCGTGGCGGCGGATGAGCTTCCAGCATCCCTGCCGGGTCAGGGGCCGGCCGAGGCGGCTGACAAACAGCGCCTGTGTGGGACGGGCGCGAACGAGCCGCGGCCGGACCTTCGCCAGGTAGACCCGCAGCGCCCGCACCGCCTGGGTCCCGACCGGCACCACCCGCTCTTTGTTCCCCTTGCCCACACACCGCACCACCTCGTGCGCCAAGTCAATGTCACTGAGGGCCAGACCGACGGTCTCGGACACGCGCAGCCCGCTCGCGTACATTAATTCCAGCATGGCGCGGTCTCGGGTGCCCTCCGGGGTCGACGGGTCGGGGGCGGCCAGCAACTGCTCGACCTCCGCCAGCGTGAGCACGCGGGGCAGGCGGCGTGGCAGTTTCGATGGTGAGAGGTCGAGCGTGGGATCGGACCCGACGGCCTCCTCCCGCAACAGGTACCGGTAGAAGGAACGGATCGCGGCCGTCCGCCGCTTCACGGTCGCCGCGGCCCGGCCCCGCCGGCGCAGGCTGATCAGGTACACGGTGATGGCTGCGCGGGTGACGGTCGCCGGCGACGGCGCGCCGCGCGATGCCACAAATCCGGCGAAGTCGCCCAGGTCGCGTCGATAGGCGGCGATGGAGTGGGTGGCCAGCCCTTGTTCCGCAAGCGCATGGGTCAAAAAATTGTCGATCGAATTGGCAAACGCCTCGGGCAGCACAGTGGTCATCGCGGCGCATCCCGGCGCGCGCCCAGCAACAGGAGGCCGATGATGGATTTGGCATCCACGATCTCCCCCTGGCCGACCAGGGCGATCGCCTTCGCCAGCGGGACCCGCACGACGGTGAGGTCTTCTTCTTCGGCGTGGAGACGGTGCGGCACCAGATCGCGGGCGGCATAGACGTGCACCGCTTCGGTCAGAAATCCTGGGGACGGATAGAAGGTAATCAGGTGCTCGGTGCGGCCCGCCCGCATGCCGATCTCCTCCGCCAGCTCACGCTGCAGACAGGACTCCACACTCTCGCCGGGTTCGAGACTGCCGGCGGGAATCTCCAACAGCGCGCGTCCCACCGCCGCCCTGAACTGGCGGACCAGCATGACGTCCCCGTTGATGAGCGGCACCATCGCCACGGCACCGCGGTGCTCGACAATCTCCCGCACGACGCGCTGTCCGCTGAGCAGCTCGACGTCGTCGGTACGCAGACTGATGACGCGGCCCTCGTAGATCCGGCGGCTGCCGAGCGGGCGTTCGGCGGTCATGAGGGTGACATGGTGCGTAACCTGAGTGCCTCGACCGAAAAGCCGCTCCTAGTGACGTTGGTTGAAAGGCCTGGACTTGCGGATGTGTGGCTCCGGAGCTGCATTTAAGCCCGCCGCTCCGCAACCTCTTCCCCGTAGATCGGTGTCCCTTCGCGCATCACCAGGTCGCGGAAGGCGGCGATCAGTCGCTGCGTAATCGGCCCGGGCGTTCCCGCGGCGATGCGCCGGCTGTCCACCTCGACCACCGGTCCCACCTCCGCCCCCGTGCCGGTCAGGAAGCACTCGTCGGCGGTGTACACGTCGTACAGCGTGAAGACGCGCTCCAGCATCGGGAGCCCCTGCCTGCGCGCCAGCTCCATGACCGCCTCGCGGGTCACGCCCTGCAGGATGCCCAGGTGCGCCGGGGGGGTCCAGACCTCTCCTCCGCGCACCAGAAAGATGTTGTCGGCGCTGCACTCGCACACATACCCGTCGCCCTGCAGCATCAGGGCCTCCTCGACGCCGGCCCGGTTGGCCTCGAGGCGCGCCAGGATGCTGTTGAGGTAGTTCAAGGTTTTCGCCTGCACCGACACGGCATCCGGGCGGACCTTCCGGACCGCCGCCGTCACGGCGCGTAGCCCGCGCTCGTACGCCTCCTTCGGGTAGAGCTGGATCGTGTCGACGATGATCACGACCGTGGGGACCTTGCACTTCCGCGGATCGAGGCCCAGGTCGCCGACGCCCCGCGAGATCACCGGCCGGATGTAGGCGTCGCGCAACCCGCACCGGCGCACCGTCTCCACGATGGCCGCGCTCATCTCCGGCTTGCTGAGGGGGATCTCAAGCATCAGATACCGGGCTGAATCGTACAGGCGGTCCAGATGCCGGTCCAGTCTGAAGATCCGGCCGTTGTAGGCGCGGATGCCTTCGAAGATTCCGTCCCCGTACAGGTACCCGTGGTCGTAGACGGAAATCTTCGCCTCCTCCTTGGGCACGAACGCGCCGTTGACGTACGCCACCAGCCCCATCGCCGTTCCTCCTATGACTGTGCCTCTGCCGCGTTCCGCGCGCCCACCGCTCCACGGGCCCGTCGCAGCGCCGCGCCGATGAAGTCGCGGTACAGCGGGTGCGGCCGGTTCGGGCGCGACCGGTACTCACCGTGAAACTGCGTTCCCACGAACCACGGGTGATCTGGGAGCTCGACGATCTCCACCAGATTCTTCGCAGGAAAGACCCCCGTCACCCGCAGGCCGTGCCGGGTCAGCACGTCCAGATAGGCGTTGTTCACCTCGTACCGGTGGCGATGGCGCTCGGCGACCTCCGGCTCGCCGTACGCCGCCGCCGCCCGCGAGCCCGGGGTGAGCCGGCACGGGTACACACCCAACCGCATCGTACCGCCTTTGTCGGTGATCCCCTTCTGTTCGGGGAGCAGGTCGATGACCGGGTGAGGCGTCTGCGGGTCCACTTCGGTGGTGCTGGCGCCGGCAAGGCCGCACACGTGCCGCGCGAACTCGATCACCGCCCACTGCATCCCGTAACAGTCCCCCAGGAGCGGCACGCGGTGCTCGCGGGCGTAGCGGATGGCTTTCACCTTGCCCTCCACGCCGCGGGCGCCGAACCCCGGGCACACCAGGACGCCGTCCACGCCGGCCAGACGGCTCGCCACCTCGGACTCGTGCAGGGGCTCCAGGTGCTCGGAGTCGACCTTCTCGATCACCACCTCACAGCGGTGCGCGATCCCGCCGTGACGCAACGCCTCGACAACGCTGACGTACGAGTCCTCCACGCCCATGTACTTACCGACCAGCGCGATGCGGACCCGTCCGGTGGGACGGGTGATGCGTTCGACCATTTCCTGCCACTCGCCCAGGTCCGGGGGCCGGCACTCCAGCCGCAGGCGCTGCACGGCAATCTCCCCCAGCCCCTCCCGTTCCAGGATCAGCGGCACCTCATAGATGGTGGCCACATCCAGGGCCTCGATCACGGCCTCCGCGTCCACGTCGCAAAACAGCGCGATCTTCTCCTTCACCCCCCGGGACAACGGCCGCTCGGTGCGGCACACGATCACGTCGGGCTGAATCCCAATGCTGCGGAGTTCCTTCACGCTGTGTTGCGTGGGTTTCGTCTTCAGCTCCCCCGACGCCGGCAGGTAGGGCACCAGCGAGACGTGCACGTACATCACATGCTCAGGGCCGACGGTCCGCCGGAACTGCCGGATGGCCTCCAGGAACGGCAGCCCTTCGATGTCGCCGACCGTGCCGCCGACTTCGACGATGACCACATCGGCCGACGCGGCTGCACCAACCTTCCGGATCTCATCTTTGATCTCGTTGGTGACGTGGGGAATGACCTGCACCGTCCCGCCCAGGTACTCCCCGCGGCGCTCCCGGGCGATCACCGCGCCGTAGATCTTCCCGGTGGTCGTGTTGTTGTCGCGGCTGAGGTTGGTGTCAATGAACCGCTCGTAGTGACCCAGGTCCATGTCGGTCTCGGCGCCGTCATCGGTCACGAACACCTCGCCGTGCTGGTGCGGATTCATGGTCCCGGCGTCGACATTGACGTAAGGGTCGAACTTCAGCATCGTCACCCGCAGCCCGCGCGCCACGAGCAGCCGGCCCAGCGAGGCAGAGGTGATCCCCTTGCCCAGGGCCGAGGCCACGCCACCGGTCACGAAGATATATTTGGTCATCGCTCCCCCCATGCCAGCTTGGTCCGCAGAATCCCGTAGAAGCTCGAGGTCCGAACGCGCACGAACCGCGTCGTCTGCTCCGCCCGCCGCACCCGGACCTGCCAGGAGTCGCCCAGGCTCACGCCCAGCCGGCCGTCAACGGTCACGGTGGCTTCCGGCGACGGCACCGTCAGCCCGATTTCCACCGCGGCGTTACCGTCCACCACGACCGACCGCGCGTTGAACGTATGCGGGCAGATGGGGGTGATGACGAGGGCGTCGACGTTTGGGTGCAGGATCGGGCCGCCCGCGGACAGTGAGTACGCGGTCGAGCCGGTCGGGGTGGCCACGATGACGCCGTCGGCCGGGTAGCTGGCCAGGTGCTCCCCGTTGACCAGCACCCGCAGCCGCAACACGCGGGCCACGCCGCTCTTGGTCACGACCGCGTCGTTCAGCGCCAGCAACGCCTGTGGCTCGGCCTGATCCGTCTGCACCTGCAGCATCATCCGCTCGTCAAGTTCATAGTGTCCGGCCAGCAGATCTGGCAAGACTCCGGGCAGGTCATCGGTCGAGATCTCCGCGAGAAATCCAAACCCTCCCAGGTTCACGCCGAGGATCGGAACGCCGCGTCGCGCCGCCAGCCTGGCCGCCCGCAGGATGGTGCCGTCCCCGCCAAACGCGATGATGATCTCGGCGCGCGCCGCCAGCTCATCGTCTGGCCTGCCCTGGTCGGCCATGCCGAGCGTCTCCGCGCCCTCCACGTCCAGCCAGACCGTCGGGACACGCCGCCGCAAGGTCTCGATCGTGCTTCGCACCGACGCGGCCATCTCCGGCTGCTCACGCAGCCGGGTCGTGTTGACGATGATGCCCGCGGCCTTCATCGGCGGGGCGCGCTGCGGCGCGGCACCTGCTGATGCGCCTGCGCGACCACCGCGTCGACATCGATGGGCGCCGCCGTCCCCGTTCGGCGGAGATGCACGAAGAACTCGAGATTCCCGTCCGGCCCCGCGATGGGCGAGTGCGTGGCGGCCACGGGCACCAGCCCGCCCTCCGCAGCCCGGGCCAGGACCCGCTGCACCGCATCGCGGTGGACGGCGGCATCACGGACCACACCGCCGCGTGCCAGTCGCGCCTCCACTTCGAACTGCGGCTTGACCAGGGCCACGATCGATCCATCCGGGCTCAGCAGTCCGGCGACCGCGGGGAGCACCCGGGTCAGCGAGATGAACGCGACGTCGACGGTGGCAAGATCCACGGGGCCGCCGAGCTCCCCGGGCGCCAGACCGCGGATGTCGCGCTGTTCGAGCACGACCACGCGGGGGTCCCGCCGCAGCGTCCAGGCCAGCTGACCGGTGCCGACGTCTGTGGCGTAGACGAGGTGCGCTCCGTGTTGTAGCAGGCAATCGGTAAATCCCCCGGTCGACGCGCCCACGTCGAGGGCGCGCGTCCCGGTCGGATCGATGCCGAAAGCCCGCAGGGCAGAGGCCAGCTTCTCCCCGCCGCGGCTGACGAAGCGGGGTCGGCGGGGCCGGATCTCCACGACCGCATCTGCGGCCACCAGTTGCGCCGGCCGGTGTGCCCGGATGTTGTTCACGTAGACCTCACCAGCTAGAATCACCGGTACCGCCTTCGCCGCCGATTCCACCAGGCCGCGCGCCACCAGTTGCGCGTCCAGACGCCGCCCCTTTGCTGCCGCCACGGGCTTGGTTCCCACCCGGTTAGCGCTCCCTCACCAGCAGGAGGTGCGCCAGGTCTCGCAGGAGCGCCCCGCGATCGCCCAGCGGGCCGAGCGCCGCCACGGCCTCGTCAGTCAGCCGGGCCGCAATCTCGCGGGACCCTGCGACCCCGAACGCCGCCGGATACGTCGCCTTCGCGGCGTCGCTGCCGGCATGCTTGCCCAGCGCACGTTCATCCCCGACCACGTCCAGCACGTCGTCAATGATCTGGTACGCAAGCCCCACCTGCTCGCCGTAGGCGGAGAGCGCCTCCAGCGTAGCGGGCTCGCCGCCGCTCAACATGGCTCCCGCGCGGACGCTCGCGCGGATCAGGGCAGCGGTCTTGCGGACATGAATCTGCGGCACGAATTCGGCGATGGAGCCCACGGGCAGCCCGGGCGATGGGGCTGGAAATGTTCGGCCTTCTCCCAGCAGATCCAGCACCTGCCCACCGACCATCCCCTCTGTCCCGATGGCGCCCGCAATTTCCCGCGCGGCAACAAGCGTGCGCTCCGCACCGCACCCCGAGGAGGACTGCGTGATCAGGTGAAACGCCAGCGCATGCAGCGCATCTCCGGTGAGGATCGCGATCGCCTCGCCGAACGCAATATGGCAGGTCGGGCGACCGTGGCGCGTGTCGGAGTCGTCCATCGCCGGCAGGTCGTCATGGATCAGCGAGTACGCATGGATCAGCTCGACGGCGCACGCCACCGGCAGGACGGCCTGGGGAGTCCCCCCGCAGGCCTCGGCGCTGGCCAGCACCAGCACCGGACGCAGCCGCTTGCCGCCGCCCAGGACGCAGTACCGCATGGCCTGATGCAAGATCTGCGGCGGCCGGTCGGCCGCGGGTAGGGCGGCCTCGAGCGCATCGTCGACCAGGCCCCCGCGTGCGGCCAGGTAGGCCCCGACGTCGACATCTGTCACCGAACTCACGGACCGCTGCTCCTCATCAGTGAATCTGAAATCCCTGCAGGCCCGCCGGCGGTTCCCACTCCGCCTGCACGTCCCGGATCACGGCGCCCATCGGCCCCCGGTTCACGTCCGCGATGAACGCCTCCAGCATCACCTTCGGCCCTTCCACGACGATCTCCACGCGTCCGTCAGGCAGGTTGCGGACCAACCCGGCCAGACCCAGCCGGCGCGCAGCCCGCTCGGCGAACATCCGGAAGCCCACGCCCTGCACGATCCCGCGGACCCAGAGATGACACCGGACGGTTTCCGCGGTCTGAGTCCGTTTGCGCTCATTCATCGGAGACCCCGGACCGTTCGCCCCGGCGACGCAGCACCGCCCCCAGCACGCCGTTGACAAACTTTCCCGAGGCCTCGGTGCCATACGCCTTGGCCAGCTCCACCGCCTCGTTGACGACCACGCGCGGCGGGGTTGGGAGATGCTGCAGTTCATACATGGCGATGCGCAGGATGGCGCGATCGGTGCTGGCCAGGCGTTCCACCGACCATTGCGGAGTCAGCTCGGCCAGCAGCGCGTCGATACGCTCGCGCTCTCGCCACGTCCCCTCGCACAACGCGCGGAAGAACGCCTGCTCCCGGTCCGGGACTTCGGGAGCGACGCGGCCGACGACGGTGGCCAGAGACTGCCGGCCGATATCGGCTTCGTAGAGGGCGCGCATGGCGAGTTCGCGCGCCCGCCGGCGGAGTCCAACGGTTCTCACCACGACGATCCACGCCCAAAAAAGAAACGACCACCCTGCGGTGGTCTGGTGGCACGCGATCCCGGCTGCGAGGCAGCCGCCAGGCGCGCGGTGCTCAGACGTGGGTGGTCAAGCACGGGAAGAGTATAGCAGAGGGGGTACGCTGTCGCAAGGCGACCTGCGCGACCGTCATTTCACCCGCTCCAGGTACGCGCCGGTCCGGGTATCCACCCGGATGCGGTCGCCCACCGACACGAACAAAGGGACCTGCACCGATACGCCGGTCTCCAGCCGCGCCGGCTTCGATCCTCCCGAGACGGTATCGCCCCGCACGCCGGGGGCGGTCTCCACGACTTCGAGCTCCACCGCATTGGGCAGTTCGACGGCGATGGGGCGCCCTTCGTAGAAGACCACCGTCACGTCCATGTTCTCTTTCAGGTAGTGGGCGGTATCGCCCAACAGCGCGCCCGACAACGACAACTGCTCAAACGTGTCCTGGTCCATCACCACGTAGTCGTCGCCGTGACGATAGAGGTACTGCATCGGCTTTCGATCCAGGTAGACCTGCGGCACGCGGTCATCCGAGGCAAAGTTCCGCTCCAGGACGGCGCCGGTGCGGAGGTTGCGCAGCTTCGCGCGCACGAAGGCCTGGCGCTGCGCGCGCTTGTGATGATGCGTTTCCACGACGGCGTACAGGTCGCCGTCCAGCTGGATGATCACCCCGGGACGGAACTCGTTGCTGGAAATCATCTCGTGGTCCCTCGCTACAGCTCCATCAGGTGTTTGGGCGCCGCGGTCAGATCGTCACACCCGTCTGGCGTGATTACGACCAGGTCCTCGATGCGCACACCGCCCCACCCCGGCAGGTACACTCCTGGTTCGACCGTCACCACCATCCCGGCCTCCAGGGTGGCCTCCTCGCGCGGGGACAACGTCGGCCCCTCGTGGATCGCCAGTCCGACGCCGTGGCCCAGGCCATGGCCGAAGTGATCGCCTTGTCCCGCCTCGGTGATCACCCGCCGCGCCAGGGCATCGGCGTCTCTGCCCGCGATCCCGGGCCGGATCCCCTGCAGCGCAGCGCGCTGGGCCGCCAGCACCAGATCGTAGATCTCCCGGTGGCGGGGGGAGGCGTCGCCGATGACGACGGTGCGCGTGCAGTCGGAGTGATACCCGCGCACCACCGCGCCGAAGTCGAGCGTGACGAACTCGTCGCCTCCGAGCACTCTCTCAGACGCGCGGCCATGCGGAAGCGAAGAGCGGACCCCGCTGGCCACGATGGTCTCGAAGGCTTCTTTGTCGGCGCCCTGCCGCCGCATGTAGAATTCCAGCTCCAGGGCGATCTCTCGCTCCTGCACCCCCGGCCGCAGATAGCCCTGGATATGCGTGAACCCGGCATCGGCAATCGCCACCGCCGTGCGGATCCGCGCCAGTTCGTCCGCATCCTTGATCCATCGCAACCGGTCGACGCCTGCCACCGGCACCAGTTCGGTGGGGCGCAGGGCGACCGCCAGCTCGTCATATTGCTTGTACGTCAAGCCGTCGCTCTCGAACCCGACGCGCCGCAGTTCCCGGCCGCGGGCGATCTCCGTCACGATGTCTGTGGCCTGACGGGGCACCTGGACGACCTCCCACCCAGGGGCCTCGGCCGCGGCCTGCTCGACATAGCGGAAATCCACCAGCAGCAGCGTCTCCCGCCCGGTGACCAGCGCGACGCCCGCCGACCCAACAAACCCGGTGAGGTAGGTCCGGTTCTCCGGGTTGTGAATCAGGATGGCGTCCAGGTGCTGTCCGGCCAGCAATGCGCGCACGCGATCGACTCGGGTCATGCTGCTCCTCTCATCACATCCGCGCGAGCTCTTCTGGTGATTTGCCTGGACCGCGCGCATCTCCTCTGCGGTGGCACCAAAAAGAAGAGGGCCCCGAATCGAGGCCCTCTTCCGTCGCAGCAGAGAGATGTCGTGTGTCGTTAGTGGAGGAACTTGACGGTCTCGGACCCCTCGAACGACAGGCCGTCGGTTGTCTGACCCTCCAGCGTGGCCATTGAGTCGCTCTGCGCAGCGCTGGCCTGCGCGCTGGCGTCCACCCGGATGTGAACCATGACGTCCTCAAGCCCATCGCCGTTGTAGTCGCCGAAGCTGGCCATCGGTTCGCCGTTGCCCTTCATCTCCAGCGCCCACCCGTTCAGATGGATACTCGCGAGGTCGGCACTGTGGACGTCAAATGCCGGGCACTCAGGTTTCTGGCCGTCAGAGCTGTACAGGATGACCGGGACGGTCCCCTGTTTCTTCAGGTTGATGGCACCGGGGACGATGTGGATGCACACCTTGATCATCTGGATCGGTGTCAGGAACGTGCCAAACCCCACGGGAGAGCTCAAGTTCGGCAGGTTGACCGTGCTGAGCAAGGCCCCGGAGGTAGCGTTGAGCACTGACAGCGTGTTACTGAACCGGTTGATGACGTACACTTTGGTGCTGTCCGAAGTTACTGCCACCCCGTGCGGGCCATCGCCGACACTCGTCGTGACTGGCGTCGCACCGACCAGTGCCGCATCAATCATCGTGACGTCGTGACTCCCCGAGTTGGCGACAACGACGCGCTTCCCGTTAGGTGAGACGGCCACGCCAAAGGGGCCAGATCCCACGTTCACACACGCCACGAGTGGCGCTGCCGGAGCGGCGCAGTCCACAACGGCATCGGCGGCGATGCCCGCCACCGTGATGCCCAGCAGCCTGCCATTTCCATAGTCCGCGGCATAGAGACGCGTCCCATCGGGGGCTATCGCCACGCCGACA
The DNA here is from genome assembly GCA_005882295.1 of Candidatus Segetimicrobium genomatis. Lineage (GTDB taxonomy): Bacteria > Sysuimicrobiota > Sysuimicrobiia > Sysuimicrobiales > Kaftiobacteriaceae > Telluricultor. The sequence goes on from VBAI01000039.1 coordinate 11,316, forward strand.
AACACGCTGCCGACTGCGAAGATGGTGGCGATCACGGGATTCGCCCCCGCCACGCCGATCTGCGCCGGGTCAATCACCGAAATCCGTTGGGAGGTATTCGCCACATAAACGCGGGTGCCCGACGGGCTCACGGCCACGCCGGTGGTCGCACCGCCGAGCAGCAGCGTGGCGTCGAAGGACAGCGCCCCTGTGCTGCTGATGGTTAGCATCGAAAGTGCGCCCTGCGTCGCTCGGATCCCGAACTTCACCCCATGGGTCACAAACAGGCGTGTCCCGTCGGGGCTGACCGCGACGCCGAACGGAGACCTCACGGCAGTGGCGAATGTCGCCGACCCGACCACCGCCTTGGACTTGGCATCAATCGCATACACTGAGCTCGGAGATCCCGTCGCGCCCGCCACATACACGCGGGTCCCCTTCGGGTCCATGGCGACGCCATGTGTGGAGGCGCCGATGGACACCGCACTGAGTCCGTTGGTAGCGGTGTCGAGAACTGAGACATCGGTTACGCCGGAGTTGGTGATAAACGCGTTTGCACTTGGGCCTGCGCTGATCGCAGAGCCGGCAAGCAAAAGCGCCATCACCAGCCCGAGGACTAGATGGCGCATTGGTATTCACTCCTGAGAATTTGCGATGGATGGCTGAGCGCGGAGAAGGCCTGCGCATCACCCTCCTCAATTCCCTTGTTTCATGCCCGCAACAAGGGTTGCATAGACCTCCGACGGCCCTACAGGAGTGGCCCCGGATCTGTGGCGCTGGGAGCGGTAGAACGTGTGTTTGCCCGTTCTTCATCGGGGTCTGACCCTTTTGAAATCCCTGTACAGCCTGCACGCCGACTGAGCCATGCCTCACGAACCTCGCTCTGCAGGAATCTTCAGGGCGCCGATCGCTGCCGCGCGCATCATCGCAACCAGCTGAGCGACCTGCGCATCACGGCTGGCACGACCGGCGAGCCGCCAAGCCGCCGTCATGACGGTTCCCGGCGAGATACCGAGGTACCCGGCGATATCGGCGGCCGAGAAGCTCTCGACTCCTCTCAGCACGCCCATGACAAGAGTCCGAGTTCGATTACGAGGAGTCTTCCGGAACAATGCGGCAGGGGGGATCCCCGCCGCCGCGAGCGCGGCGGTCGCCGCAGCGGCAATCCGGCTGACACCCTCCCGGTCGGAGGATGTCCGGTGCGTGTTCAACCCGTCTTCTACAAAGCGTTGGTACGAGGACCCGCATCGCTTAGGATTCTCTGAAACCAGCTTTAGAACACGGTCAGGCTCAACGGGGACCAAGTCGTCCTTTCCACCAAGGTACCGCGCATAGCTGCTCCACCGGTAATCCTCTGGCCGGTGAACAAGACCTGCCCGCACGGGATTCAAGTGGACATAGCGGGTAGATTCCAGCAGGTACTCATCGCTGTCGACGACCGAGCTATGGAATCGGCCTCCAAACAGGTGCCCCCGCCGGTGCTGCCGACGGTTGAACGAAGCGGCATAACAACCGTGTAACCACTGCATGGCGCCGGAAATATTTGGCTGAGGCGTGCGAGCCACGAGATGAATGTGGTTGGTCATCAACCCGTAGGCCAGGAGGCTGATTGCGAAGCGCCCGATGGTTCCTGCCAATTGCTCGAGGTAAGCAGAGTAGTCCTGATCATCACGAAAGACGGCCTCGTCATTGTTTCCACGGATTGTCACGTGGTAGATGGCTCCGTCGTAGGCAATTCGAAATGGGCGTGGCATACAAAGGGGTCTGACCCTTTTGAAATCTCAACCTTTGGGTCGCAGTCACCTCTCGAGGGGGTTTAGGGACAGCCGACCGCGGCCACGCGGATCCGGCCAGTCGCGGGGAGCAGGCGGACGCACCACCTGGCCTGGCCATTGGCCAGAGTGACGGTTCCACCCCCAGATGGGGCGCCAAACAGGCTCACCCCGTTGAACAGCGCGGCGGTGGACACAGCGCCTCCGAACCGTGCGTAGGTCACTCGAACGCCGTCGGGCAGCCGCCGGAGGCGGCTTTGGGTCGTTGTACTCTCGTCGCGGACGACGATGAAGTAGCGATCACTTCCAGGCTCGAACTGCAGCCCGTGCGCCCGCCTGGGGCGGCGCTCCGCCATCGCGAGGGCCTGGGCGGCCCGCAAATCCGACACCAGTGCCGTAGCTGCGGCGCGAACGCGGAGGCGCGCCGTGAGCGAACCGGCCTGCCAGACAATTGCGGCGACGACCGCAATGAGACCAATCGCGACCAGAATCTCGAGAAGGGTCGCTCCGCGAATCCTCTGACCTGGGGCCACCGGACGCCTCTGCCCGTCCGGACATCATCAGACCATAGGAGCGGCCGGCGGCGCAATGACTCAACCAGGTCAAAAAACAACCGGCCGGGCGCTGTTGCCCGGCCAGGATTGAAGCCCGTGCCCTCCAGGTTACTTCAATGGAATCGGCGGTGTGGCCGCAAGCAGGCGGTCAACCAGCCCGGCCCACTTGCCGACTGCCCCTACCAGGATGTAGGCGTGCTCAAGCGCAAGCATCGCGGCCGGATCCGGCTTCAGCTGCACGGACCGCTCCAGCGATGCCACCGCCCTTCCGCCAAACCTGCCGGCATAGGGCGCCAGGCCAAGCTTGGACAGCTGGTACGCGTACAGATACGCGACGCCCAACCAGTAGTGCGCCTCGGCGTCGTTCGCACTACGGGCGATGCTGTCCGTATAGGGCTTGATCGCTGCGGTGAACTCCGCTTCCGAGTACAGCCGCGTCGAGTCGAACTGCGGTGAGGCAGCCGACACGGCCGCCGTAGCCAGGGCGATCAGGATTGCGACAATCGACAGCACGCGACGCATGGACATCGCCACCTTAGTCCTTCACGATCTGCGGGGTGATCAGGAAGATCACCTCCGTCTCCGACGCGTTCGTATCCGTGGACCTGAACAACTCTCCGAGAATGGGGATATCCCCGAGCAGCGGCACCTTCAGCACCGTCGTGCGCTCCGAGCGGTCGATGAGGCCGCCCAGCACGATGGTCCTGCCGTCTGGCACCGCCAGCGTCGTATCCGCATTACGCGTATTCACCCTGAACGCCGACTGGCCTGAAAAGATTTCCTGCGTGCCAAGCGAACTGACCTCGGGCGTCAAGGACAGGGTAATAAGGTTATCAGTATTCACTCGGGGGGTCGTGACCAGTTTGACACCGACGTCGATATAGCTAATCGTCGTCGTCGTCACGCCTTGCTGGGTGGTCGTGGTAAACACCGGGACTCGTGTAGCAAGTTGGATCGTCGCCTTGTTCCCATCCAGCGTCGCGATGCGAGGAGATGTTAAGATCTTGGCCTTGCCCTCGTTGACCAGCGCACGCAGGTTGAAATTCAAGAGCGTCGAGGAAACAAGGTTGAAGGTGAGACGTCTGCTCGCGCTGTCCAGCATGACGTTCCCAAAGCCGATGCCACCGGGGGCAGCAGCCGCGGTATCGCCGCTCCAGAGACCCAACCCGCGCACAGCAGTGATGTTGACCTCCACCACGCTCACCTGGATGACGACCTGCGGGATCCTCACATCAAGCGTGCCGAGCACTTTCACCACTTCCTCGTGCTGCGCCGACGTTCCGGTGATCAACAGCCCGTTCGTCCGCGGATCTACGGCGACCCGCACTCCGGGGACCGCCGCGGCCACGGCCGCGCGGATGGCGTTCACATCACCATAGGACAGGTGATAGGCGATGGTCTCCGGCACCTCCGGCGGCGGGGCCAGCTTTTCGGCCGAGCCGACAATCAGGTTCTTGCCCAGCCGGCGGAACGCCAGGCCGTTGGCCTCCAGCACGTACCGCAGGGCCTCCTCACAGGTCACGTCCAACAACCGCAACGTGATCGTCCCCTGCACGGAGGAATCGGTCACCAGGTTGAATCCGCACAATTTAGAAAGAGCGCTGAGCACATCGGCCATGGACACGCCGCGAAATTCCAACAGTCTGATCAGGCCGGGCCCGGCCGGCGCACCGGGCACAATCGGTTGCTGCGCCGTCTTGATCAGACCCGTCCCCGCAGGTGCCGAGACTGCAGGCACCATAGAACCGCCAGGGGTTGGGATCGGCGTGCTCACCGCAGCCGCGACCTCGGCCGCGCCGGGCGAATGCAGCGGCACGCTCACCG
>VBAI01000059.1:0-5797 GCA_005882295.1 Candidatus Segetimicrobium genomatis
GCCCTCGCCCGCGGCGGCCGCCTGGTCACCTGCGGCGCGACCACCGGCGCGGAAGCCGCCACCGACATCCGGTACATCTACGGCCGGCGGCTCTCTATCCACGGCACCTGGATGGGCACCAAAGGTGAGCTTCATGACCTGATGCGCCTCGTCGAGCAGGCTCGCCTGAAGCCTGTCGTGCACGCGGTGTTTCCTCTTGAGGAAGTAGTGAGAGCCCAGGAGGTTATGGAGAAGAGCGAGCACTTCGGGAAGCTCGTCTTGAAAGTCGCCTAACAGCGGATAGCCAATTTGGGCTATTGCTCACCGGCATGGTCAAGCATAACATCGAGCCGCAAGGAACTCGTAATCGAGAGGTCTTGAAGCAGGGAACCCGGGCATATCCCCCCTAGCAAGCGCGGTCCTCCGACAAAGGCAAACTCGAAGTGATTCGAGGGCGCAAAGCCACGGATCTCGGCGGATGCTGAGATAGCCGGGCTGCCGAAGAGGGCAAACGCATCGGAGGGCCTCGTAAGAGGAGGCACCTTCGGTGCGTCTTCGATTCTTCGCTCGCTTCATTTTCATAGCCGCATCGCTTCAGACCGGGCTCATGGGCTCGGGCACAGAGCACCTTCAGGCCCAGCCGGTTGAGGCCGTCTTCAATTCGTCGGAAGCCCCCATCGGTCAGCTTGTGAATAGACCACGAGCAGGCTGTGATTTTTCTGCTCCTTCGCCGCGCGCGCTCTGGCTTGATCTACAGCTCGGCCGGCGGACAGGCTGTGGAACGGAAACCTGGAATCTCACGTTGAAGCCTCATCAGATAACCATGAGTCAGGTGATCCCAGCAGAAAGATTTGAACCTCTACCAACCAGGACTTTCGAGTACTATTACTCCGTGGGTCCGGGATGCGGAACTTGCGGCGGTCTGAATGGGGGGCCGTCTTACTCGCTGGAACTGGGAGCGGAGCCGTGGGCGGTTCGGTACTGGGAAGTGCACGGGACGTACGTTGATATGTTTGCTGGCGGGACTGTGTACCAGTACTCCTCAGCGTGGTCACTCGACGTCGGCAGGGAAGTGGGAGACGTCGTTGTGTACGCTGGATGGACCAGTTTGCGGCACTATTGGAGGCCCAACTCGTGGACAGATCTCCAAGGTCCGACGGTAGGAGCCCGCTGGTCTGCTGGAAGCCTTTCGTTTGACCTGGCCTTGCGTCAGGCTCAGCCAAACATCTTGGGTACCTCGCTGAAGGCGACCTTGAGCATCCCGCTTTCTGACAACCTGTCCACGTCAATCGGCCTTGACCAGTGGGTCTACTTCGTCAGGCCGGGCGCCTATTGGGAATGGACCATCCCGTATGTCGGCGTAAAGACCGAGTGGTGATCGTCGCTAGCTCCCCTCCTCCCTCGTCCGAATCATCCCTTCGATACTAATCTGGCCGCACCGATCAATTCATCACATTCCCTAAGGGACTAGTCGCTTTTCAAAGGCCAGTAGCGAACGTCATTTCGTAGTGTATTCCACTCATTCGAATGAAGGCCGGCGGGCCCGCTTACAGAATCGGACGGTCTATTTCCACAGGAGCGGGTTCATTCTATGGAATCCTTTGTCAAAACGAATGAGATTGACTGGCAAACTTCCTCTGCGCAGATCAGCGTCCTCCTAATTGCAGAAGTTGCTCTCGTCCGCGTGGCGCTCAGGCAGTTGCTCAGCCGTGCAGCTGAGGTCGTGATCGTCGGCGAGGCTGGGGCCAGTCAGGCGTTGGGCATAGTCCACCAGTTCCTGCCCGACATCGCCTTGGTCGACGCCCACCGGATCGATGAGACACTGACAGGTTTCCTCCGCCGGCTCGCGTCGATTTCCGCCAAGACACATGCGATCGTCTTGTCAGACTCCGATTTCGGGAACGGCGTGGTTCAGGCTGCTGAAGCGGGTGCTTGGGGATATCTCCCGCGAGATGTGTCAGAAACAGAGCTCGTCCGGGCTGTGCGCTTGGTCGGCGGGGGACGCGCTGTAATGGGATGCTGGCTTGCGCCGGACCAATTCATGGGATTGAAGGAACTCGCTTCGCGACGTGCTGAGCTGGCGCTTCCTCTCAGTCAGAAAGAATCCAGCGTAATGGAAGCGATGGCCCAGGGGCACACTGATACCCAGATTGCAAAGGGGCTCGGCTTATCCGTGCCGACAGTCAAGACGCACGTCCGATCGATCCTCAGGAAAACAAGCGCCCGCAACCGCGCCGGCGCTATCGCCGCTGCCTTCCGTAGCGGCGTTCTCAGGTAAGAGGAGCAAAAGGGTGGCATCGCGCACGCCGGAGGTTGTCGGCTCTTTACACCGGGAATTGTCAATTCCGGAACAACATCGACAGGTTTCTCTTTCGATTTGGAATGAGACGCCTTCCTGGTACGTCATTCACACGAAGCCTCATGTGGAGGAGCGGGTCACTACACATTTGAGCCTGAGATGCCCCGCGATCGAGTCGTTTCTGCCAAAAATCGAGATCGTTCGGCGACACGCTCGCCGCAGGGTGGCCCGACTGGAGCCGATGTTTCCTAGCTACCTATTTGTTTGGATGCCGCTTACGGCAGCGACCTGGACTGCGGTCCGCTGGGCCCCGGGATCGAGGCGATTGCTGGGAGACGGGGAGCGTCCGATCGCAGTGCCGGATGGTCTGGTAGATGCCATCCGCGAGCGTCTCGAGCCACTCGGGTTCGTGCGGGTGGGACTGAATCTTGATGCGGGCGCGAGGGTCCGCGTGAAGTCTGGCCCTTTCGCCGGCCTAGAGGGAATCTTCGAGCGCCCGGCTTCCCGTCAAGATCGAGTGCGTGTGCTGTTGGAAATGCTTGGCACGGTGGCCCCTCTCGAGATCGAGGTGTTTCAACTCGAGAAGGTGTGATTCCCTCTCCCTTGGGGAGAGGGTGTGGGTGAGAGGTTGTTTGCCTCCCCTCAAGCCGAGTGACTGAGTTGTTACACCGGCTGGATTACAATCGAGGCTACCCCGCGAGACGCAGGAACACGCTGCACCTCGGACGGCGGAGCCGTATCAACCCGGTCTTCCCGGTCCACACATTCTACCCAGTCATCTAAACGAGAGGGAGACATTATGACGCGTCGACTAGCCTGTCTTGTTCTCGCCACAATACTGTTGGCTGGCGTGCCGGTCGTCGCCCAGCAACCTTACGTCTTAGGATCCGAAGACGTGATCGAAGTTACGGTTTACGGCCAGGCAGACCTTACCCGGACGGTAACCATCTTGCCCGACGGGACAATCTCCCTGCCGCTCATCGGTATCATCCGCGCGGCCGGACTTACGATCGAAGAGCTCACGAAGCGACTCATCGACGGCTATCTCGTCTACATCAAGAACCCTCAAGTCGCGGTGATCGTCAAGGAATTTCGCAAGATCCGAATCTCGGTTATCGGCGAAGTAACCCGGCCCGGAACCTTCGATCTCAAACCCGGCTCTACAGTGCTCGATGCGCTCTCCGCCGCCGGAGGACTCACCGACAAGGCATCGGTCACGCAGTCGCGCCTGGTCCGTGCTTCTGGTGAAACTCAGCCGCTGGCCCTTGAAGAGCTTCTTGTCCGCCAGAACATGCAATACAACATCGCCCTGGAAACCGGCGACACTCTGATGGTCCCGGAGGAACTGAACAACAGGTTCTTCGTCCTGGGCGACGTGAACCACCCGGGTGCGTACGTCTTACGGGGCGACGTGACTGTCCTCCAGGCGCTCGCTATGGCGGGTGGTTCGGTGCAACGCGGCGCCGGGACAGCAAAGATGATACACATCGTCCGGCGGAGAGGCGGCGCGCCGCAACTGCCGGCGGAATATGGCAAGGTCGAGAAGCTCCCGAATAACACCGTGCTCATCACGGTGGATTTGCAGGCCGTGATGCAGCGCGGCGATTTGACCCGCGACGTGAAGGTACAGCCCGGAGACATCATCGTGGTGCCACAAACCGGGCTGAACAATGCCTCGAGTATCGTCAGCATCCTGGCCGGTCTGGCGACGATCTTCAAGCCGTAGGCGCTCAACCACATTCCCTTCTCCGTTTGGGAGAGGGTAGGTGAGGGGCAACACTTGACACAAATTGAGCAGCAGGAAGTCAGAGCGGTGGAGGTTGATCGCCGCTACGACCGCCGTCGCTCTCATCGCTTCGCTGATCTTCAGCCTCGTATCATCGCCGGTCTATCGCGGCGAGGCCACCGTTGTCGTGGATCGCACGGGATCGTCCTTCGGACTCATCTCCGATATCACCGGTCTCAGCCAGATGACCTTCGTCGATACATTGACGGAGATCGTCAAGAGTCGTTCGGTGGCGGAGGCGGCGCTTGACCGCCTCGGGGTCTCTCCGGGCAACCGTGAAGAAGCGCTTGAGCGCCTGCAGAAGGCATTACGCGTTCAGCGGGTGCGCAACGCCGACATCATCCGTATCCAGGCTGAAGGACCAACGCCTGAAGCCGCGGCGGCGACGACTAATGCGGTGGCCTCGGCCTTTCTCTCGTGGCACGTTGAAGCCCGACGCTCTCAGGCAGCGGCTGGAAGACAGTTCATGGAAAGCCAGCTAACCACTGTCGATCGGGAGCTACGCGCGGCCGAGGATGCCCTGGCGGCGTACAAAACTCAGGGCGGCCAGGTATCACTTTCGGAGCAGACCTCGGCCATCGTGGCGAAGCTGGCAGATTTCGAAGCGCAGCGTCGGGCGGCTGCCGCCGAGCGTCAGGCCGCTGAGGCCAGCCTCACTCAAGCGCAATTCGAGTTGAGCCGCCAGGCACAAACAGTGCCGGCTTCCTCCGTCCTGAGCGAAGACCCAGTCGCCGCACAACTCCGTCAGCAGCTCGCAACGTTCGAGGTAGAGCTGGCCGGACTACGGGAGCAGTTTACAGATCGCCATGCCCTGGTTATTGCAGCGAAAGCCAGGATTGAGGAGACCAAGGCGCGACTGCGCCAGTTGGTGGCACAGCAGTTGGTTTCGCAAACGATCACCCTGAACCCAATTTATCAGGACCTGGCGTCTCAAGTCATCCGCCTGGAAGTGGATCAGCAGGCAATGCGGGTCCGCGAAGCCGCCCTCGCCGGCGTCGTGCAGCGATACACTCGCGATGCGCAGCAGCTGCCGGCTCGAGAGGTGGCGCTGGCGCGCTTGACACGCGACGCGAAAGTCGCCGAGCAGACCTATCTGCTTCTGTCCGAAAAACTCCAGGAAGCACGGATCGCGGAAGCGTCCATCGTTGGAGACCTCCGTGTCGTAGATCAAGCTGCCCCCCCAACGGTCCCAGTCAAGCCACGAACACTGCTCAACACGCTGTTGGGAGCGTTGATGGGTCTTATGCTAGGCATCGCCGCCGTGTACACGCTGGAATCGCTTGATACCACGTTCAAGACGCCCGAGGAGGCCGGCGAGTACCTGGGGCTTCCTGTGCTTGCGACAATCCCGTTGTGGAAAGACGCGGAGAGGGGAAAGACAAACGGCCAGATTCCGCTCATCACAAGCGAGCACCGACGCCAGCCCTTTGCGGAGGCGTTCCGTCATCTCCGGACGAGCCTGCTCTACCTCAGCCCGGACCGGCCCCTGCGCACGGTTCAGGTTACTAGTGCAGGTCCAGGCGAGGGTAAGAGCACGGTTTCTGCAAACCTGGCTATCGCGCTGAGTGAGATGGATAAGAAAGTGTGGCTCGTAGAGTGCGACCTGCGCCGGCCACAGCTAGCACTCGGCTTCCAGCCCCCCACCGACTTCGGGCTGTCTGAACTGCTCGTCGATGGGCTTCCTATAGATCAGGCGGTGTACAAGACCGCGATTCAGAACCTGTGGCTGGTGC
>VBAI01000059.1:5837-6268 GCA_005882295.1 Candidatus Segetimicrobium genomatis
CTGGTGCTGGACGCGCCGCCGGTGCTGCCGGTGACCGACGCGGCGGTGCTCGCACCGGCAGTCGATGGGGTGGTGCTGGTAGTGGATTTGCGGAAGACGCACCGAGACGCGGCCCGCCGGACCGTACAGCAGTTACAGGCAGTCGGCGCCCGGATCCTCGGCGTTGTCGTCAACGGGGTCTCTGCCACCCGCCGCGGCGGCTATTACTCCTACTACTCCCGTTACTATGGCCCGGAAAAGGAAAAGTCAGGCAGCGAGACACCTCCACACCAGTAACGATGGAAACCATTGCCGTCGTCGGCTGCGGTCACTGGGGGAGAAACTTAGTCCGGAATTTCGCCGGCCTCGCCGTGATCCGAGCGACCTGGGACAGCGATCGGCTAAGCTGGCCGCGCTCGAGGAAGAATTTCCAGGTGTCACCCTTACCTATC
>VBAI01000084.1 GCA_005882295.1 Candidatus Segetimicrobium genomatis
TGAGTTTTGGCGCACTGATATAATTCGGGATGCGTAAGCGACTCCGTGTTCAACCGGGACACGGGTTTTTGACTCGTGCCCCGGTTCGTCCTGCTCAGGCTGGTGAAGTGGGAGGGGCGCGATCGAGGCACAACGCTGGGCCGCGGCACAGGCAGCGAGCCGGCGTGCAGTCCGCCTCAACGGCGCGCCTCTGTACATCCTGCCGGCTCTGGCGATCTTCCTGACATTTGTCTACTACCCCTCCCTGTTCGTCGTGTACCTCTCGTTCACCAACGCCGACCTGATCCGCCTGCCGCGTTGGATTGGCACCGCCAACTACTCTGCGCTGTTCGCCGATGGCACCTTCTTCCGTTCGCTGGAGGTCACGGCGACGTTCGGACTTTCGGTCACCGGGCTGGAGACGTTACTCGGTCTGGCCCTGGGCTTCCTGATGCACCTGCGCTCGCGCTTTTCGCGCCTCCTGCAAGCGGTGGTCTTCGCACCGGTGGTGCTGCCGCTTACAGTTACCGCCATCGCCTGGGGTTACCTCGTCAACCCGGGCAGCGGCGCAATCAACCGCCTGCTGGAGCGGGCTGGCGTCCCGACCCTTGGATGGTTGCAGGACCCCGGCCTGGCGCTGCCCACGCTCATGCTGATTACGGTCTGGAAAGGGGTGGGCCTGCCCGCGGTGCTCTACCTGGCCGGGCTGAAGCAGATCCCGGGCGAGCTGTTGGAGGCAGCGCAGGTGGACGGCGCGACCCCCTCGCAGACTACCCGGCGGGTCACCATCCCGCTGCTTGGCCCTACGACCGTCCTCGTCGCCTTTCTGTCGCTGGTCAACACCGTGCAGAGCTACGTCCTGGTGCTGCTGATGACGCAGGGCGGTCCCCTCGGGCGCACCCATCTCATCGGGTACTTCATCTACCAACAAGCGTTCCAGTTCTTCCATATGGGCTACGCCGCGGCCGCATCCTGCGTGTTATTCGGGCTGCTGCTGGGATTAGTGTGGCTCCAACTGCGCATCACCGAACGGCGGGTCCACTATGCGTAAAGCCCGGCCGGTCCAGGACACGCTGGTGCTGCTCGTGACCGCGGTGTTCGCGGCACCTCTGGTCTGGATGGTCCTGACCGCGGTCAAATCGCAGGCCGACGTCTACATGGGACCGCTGTGGCCCCGCAGCGTCCATCTCGAGAACTTCCGGCTTGCATGGGAGACCGCACCGTTCGGCCGCTACTTCCTCAACTCACTGGTCGTGGCGTCAGTGACCACCGCCAGCGTCTTGCTCACCTCGATTCTCGCCGCCTACGCGTTCGCTCGGCTGCGCTTCGCGGGGCGCGACTGGCTGTTCCTCCTGGCCCTTGGAACGCTCATGGTCCCGGGGGAGGTGCTGCTCGTGCCCAACTTCGTGACTGTGAAGCGGCTTGGCTGGCTGGATACGTATGCCGCGCTCGTGGTGCCGTTCGCGGCCAGTGCATTCGGCATCTTCGTCCTGCGCCAGACGTTCCGCAAACTTCCGGTTGAGCTGGAGGAGGCGATGTTCGTTGACGGCGCAAGCCCGTGGACGGTCCTCTGGCGGCTGTACGTTCCCGTCACCCTCACGAGCGCTGCCGCAGCGGCGATCTTCGTGTTCCTGGGTGCGTGGAACGCCCTGGTCTGGCCATTGGTCGTCACCGGCTCGACCGCGATGCGCACCGTGCAGGTCGGCTTAGCGTCGCTCATCTACGACCAGGGGTACAACCTGCCGGTGCTAATGGCAGCCGCGACCCTGGTTGCGCTGCCGGTGCTCCTCGTCTACTTCGCGTTCCAGCGACTGTTCGTGGAGGCCGCGCTGCAGAGCGGTCTCAAATCCTGAGGGAGGTGCCAGCATGAAGCGGATCGTGCTCCTCGTCGCCGCCGTGTTCGCGGCCACAATGCCTGCCGCGTCCGCCGCCGGTCCGGTAGATATCACCTTCCTGCATGCCATGCCGGGT
>VBAI01000085.1 GCA_005882295.1 Candidatus Segetimicrobium genomatis
CGCGCCGAGTTCCAGACACAGGTCCCGCAGGTCCGCCGGGCCTTCTCCCCGCAGCGTCTCGATCGCCTCGGCGACCTCCAGCGCGTTGCCCACCGCCCGGCCCAGCGGCTGGTCCATGTCCGTAATCACCGCGATGGTACGCCGTGTGACCTGGGCGCCGATGCCGACCATGGCCCTGGCGAGCTCCCGCGCGCCGTCGAGGGTCTTCATGAAGGCACCGCTGCCGGTCTTGACATCCAGCACGATGGCATCGCCGCCGCCGGCGATCTTCTTGCTCATCACGCTGCTGGCGATGAGCGGGATACTGTCCACGGTCGCGGTCACGTCGCGCAGTGCATAGAGTTTCTTGTCGGCCGGCACCAGCTCAGTGGTTGCGCCGGCGATGGCGCAGCCGATGCGGTTTACTTGATCGATCAACGCGCGCGTGTCCAGCTGCGTGCGAAAGCCCGGAATCGATTCCAGTTTGTCGATCGTCCCCCCGGTGTGTCCCAGCCCGCGGCCCGACAACTTCGCCACCGGAGCCCCGGCCGCCGCGACGAGGGGGATCAGCACCAGGGAGGTTTTGTCCCCCACCCCACCGGTGCTGTGCTTGTCGACCTTGATGCCGCGGATGGCGCTCAGGTCGAGCGTCTCCCCCGACCGCACCATGGCCATCGTGAAGTCGGCAGTCTCCCGCAGCGACATCCCGCGAAAGAAGACGGCCATCAAGAACGCGCTCATCTGATAGTCCGGAATCTCGCCGGCGGCATACCCGGAGAGCAGCATGGAGATCTCATCTGCGGTCAGCTCACCGCCATCGCGCTTTTTCTGGATCAGGTCGTAGACGCGCATGGGAGAGCCCGGCGACGTCATCTCAAGATCCGGCTTACGCCCAGCCCCGCGAGAATGGCAATGACGCTGCTGGTCAGCGTGCCGATGAGGTAGTACTCCCCAAATCCTTTCTGTTCTTCGATCTTCTTGTACCGGGCGATCGATTTGGCCGCCAGGACGAAGCCGACCGCGCCATACTGCTGCAGCGCGACCAGCGTCGTGATCGCCAGCCGCTCGACCACGCCGATGTAGGCGCCGGCGCCCTCCACCCCGGTCTCGCCGGGAGCGGATGGCACTTGAAAGAGTGCTGTGGTCAGCTTCACGAAGATCGAGCCGCCAAACAACGCGGCCACGTAGATGCTCAGCACGTACACGTCGCGGGTGCTGTTCCAGACCGCCGCGACCTCGCCGGCCAGCACCTCTGGTGGGATAAACCCGAACGCCGCGGCCAGGGCGACGATGGAGACTCCATGCAGGCCCTGGTCCACAAGGAAGGCCGCCACGGGCCAGTAGCCGCCCCGTTGTGCGTCGTTGACCTGGATCTTGCCCCAGTCGATGCCGATGTGGACGACCGCCAGGGCGATGGCGACCGTCCAGTAGGCGGACGACCAGCTGCCGAGCCCGACCCCCATGGACGTGGCAAAATAGATCACGCCGTGGAGCAGCAGCCCTCCGAGACCCTGGGCTTTGCGGCGGACCAACCACGAGGGCTGCAACACGAAGTCGGCGAGGAGACTGGCCAGGATGAGCTTTGCGAGGACGATGCCTGACCCCCCTTCAAGCACAGAAATATTGACTCTCTATTTTGTCAATATTTATATATTGACACAAACGACCGTCAATAGATTGCTATTGACTAAACACGCGCATTGCCCGAACTCCCAGGCGTGCCGCCAAGCAGAAAGGCCACGATCTCTGGCAGCTGCGCCTCCGCAACCAGCACGCGGTCCCAGAGGGTGAACCGGAGGTCCAGGCTAATTGCCTGCTTGGTGACACCCGCCTCTCGCGCCACCTTCTCCAGCGACCGGTGTTTCCGGTAGAGGTTCACCCGCTCCCACTGCTTGAGTTTCCACCTGCTCTGGACGCCACCGATGAACCCGTAGATGGTATTCAGGACCGCGTCCACATGGTCACTGCCTGAGACGACCACCACCTCCAACTTCTTGCTCTTCCCCGTCTCGACAGCCCGCCGCGCGCTCACAAACACCGGGCCATCCATCTCGGTGACCCGCGTGGTGAGTTCCGTCGCGACGCCGCCGAGACCCACGCCCACCGTGATCGCATCGGGCCGGAACGCGGTGTGGATGGTGGAGATGACGGGTGGGAACCGGACCGGCTCGCGCAGCAGGCCCTGGATCTCATCTCCCAGGGTGATCATGAACGGCGCCGCCAGATCTTTGCCAAACTCCGTGTTGAGCGTGTCCACCAGCTGCACGAGTCTGCGCTGCGTCCCGCGCCTGTCCGCAAGCCCCCGCGACATCACCAGATCCGCCGTGACCACGGCGTACCGATGCTCCGGGGCTCCCGTGCCAGGCGGACCCTTCATGGGAGTTTCATCTCCCTCACGATGCGCTTCACCACCCGGATGAATTTCGGCTCGATCTCCCGGGCCACCGCCATGACGTCCTCGTGGGTCACGGTCTTGATCTGCTCCCCGGTAGCCATGTCGGTGATCGCGGTGATGCCCAGCACCCGCATCCCCATGTGCCGGGCCGCGATGACTTCGGGGACGGTGGACATCCCCACCGCATCGGCGCCCCATCCGCGCAGCATGCGCAGCTCGGCCGGCGTTTCATAACTGGGACCGTGCACCCCCGCATACACGCCCTTGCGGATCGCGATGCCCTCGGCCAGGGCGGCGCGTTCTGCCAGCGCAATCAGGTCGGGGTCGTAGGCCTGGGACATGTCCGGGAACCGCGGGCCCAGGTCTGGATCGTTGGGACCCATCAGCGGGTTGCTGCCCATGAAGTTGATGTGGTCGGCGATGATCATCAGATCTCCGCTGGACCACAGCCGGTTGATCCCGCCGGCTGCATTGCTGACCAGGAGCACCCGCGCGCCCAGCGCGCGAATGACCCGGACGGGAAAGACCACGTCGGCCAGGGAATAGCCTTCGTAAAAGTGCGCCCGGCCCTGCATCACCGCGACGGCTCTTCCCTCCAACCTGCCCACGAGGAGGTTGCCCGCGTGTCCCTCGACCGTTGACCGGGGGAAGCCGGGAATCTCTGCATACGGAACGACGGCATCGGCCCGAACCTCGCCGGCCAGCGCCCCCAGCCCGGATCCGAGAATGATCGCCACCTGGGGTGCGAGTGATACACGCTCTCGCACCACTGACACTGCACGATCGATCTGCTGCTTCAAACTCGCCACGGTCTCTCCATGTCAACTGCGTCTACTTAGTCTACTTGGTCGACTTGGTCTTCTTAGTCTACCTGCCAGCAGACTAAGTAGACTAAGGAGACTAAGTAGACCAAGTAGACGCTATTTCGTAATCATGGGGAGCACACTCGTGCCCGGCCCTTCCCATGGAATGGCGAGGGCGTCTGCCACGGTCGCCCCGACATCGGCAAACGTGGAGCGCACTCCCAGGTCTACACCGCCGCGAACCGCGGGGCCGCCGAACAGCACTGGAACATACTCACGGGCGTGATCGGTGCTGCCTGTCGTCGGATCGTTCCCATGATCTGCGGTGATGACCACGAGATCGTCTGCACGTACACGGCCCATCACCTGCGGGAGGGCCGCATCGATGGCCTCGAGATCACGCGCATAGCCGGCCGGATCATTCCGGTGTCCAAATTTGGAATCCAGGTCCACCAAGTTCGTAAAGATGATCCCCCGCGCGGTCGCGGTCATCGCGGCACCCGTCTGCGCCATGCCGTCGAGGTCATCCCGCGTGTGGATGCTGCGCGTCACGCCGCGACCGGCAAAGAGATCCGAGATCTTGCCGATTCCCACCACCTCCAACCCCTGCGCGGTCACCGCATCCAGCACTGTCGGGGCGGTCGGCGGCAACGAGAAATCGCGCCGGCGGTCGGTGCGCGTGTACGCGCCCGGCGACCCCACGAAGGGTCGGGCGATGACGCGGCTGACCGCATGCGGGCCGGTCAGCAGGCGCCGCGCGGTCAGGCAGATCTCATACAGCCGCTGGACCGGAATGACGTCCTCATGCGCCGCCACCTGAAACACGCTGTCGGCGGAGGTGTAGACAATAGGATAGCCGGTGCGCTGATGCTCGGGGCCCAGCCGCGCGATGATCTCCGTTCCAGAGGCCGCCTCATTGCCCAGGATCGAGGTGCGGATCGCGCGCTCGAACGCGGCAATGAGATCGGCCGGAAATCCCTTGGGATACGTGGGAAAAGGA